>NZ_JBFBEE010000007.1:0-1471 GCF_040683555.1 Streptomyces sp. NPDC093510 | reverse complement strand
CTGATTCGTCCATCAGCCCGGCCCTGCGCGCGGCAGCCAACGCCGCCTTGGACGACAACACACCCGAAGCACTGCGCCACTTCCTGGAAGTCGGCAGATACCAGGTCGCCTGACCGGCATGGCGCCGCACCACAGCGCGTCGCCCGGGTAGCACCCCCTGCCGCACGCCCGGTCGCCGGAACGCCGAGAATCCGGGCGGGGCCGCCCGCACCTCTGTGTGCCAGCGGCCCCGCCCGGCAGGCCCTGTGTCGGCTCGGCGCCCTCCGCAGAGCTCTGTGGCCTCGCCGCCCGGTGCGGCATGGGCCACTGACACCACCAACAGCAGAAAGCACATTCTTCGATGACCACACAACCCCTACGCACCGAGCGCAGCGGTCCGCAGACCGCTTCCGTCGTGACCGACCTGCCGTTCAAGCCTCAGCTCGTCAAAGCGGTGTTCAGGGGCGTGACCTCGTTGCACGTCTCCCGGTCGGCGGCGTGGGCCGCCGCGTCGGTGACGCGGACCGTGCTGACGGAGATCATCGAGGGCGCGAGAAGCGCGGCGGCCGAGGAGGTCAGGAAGAGGCTGATTCCCAAGGACCTCATCTCGGCGATCGACCGGAACGTCGAGGTGGAGGTGGGATCGGCGTGGTACCTGCACAGCCCGACCTTCCACGGCCTGATGGGCGAGGTGCGCAACGCCGATGGCGCGCTCGTGTCTCTTCGTGAGCGCCGCGGGGCGCGTACACCGAGTGGTGTGGCCGGCGCCCACCGGTTCGAGGCCGGGGTGAGAAGGCTGCTGGGGAGCCGGGGGGTGAGGGCGGTCCCGGCGATGGTCCGCGACCTGGACGGAATCGCGAGCGTGTTCCTGACGGCCCTGGCCCGGGACGCAGCCAAGGTCGTCCGCGAGGGCGGGGTCAAGCGGTTCGGGACGGTCAGTCTGGTGGTGCCAGGCGAGCCAGCCCCGGCCCCGCTGCTCAAGGACCCCCTCCTTGCCCTGTCCACCCGTCGCGGGGACGGGCGGACTGTTGGCGGGGACGACGTCCTGGCCGCCGTCACGATGCAGCTGTTGGGCGATCTCAGACAACGCGCCATCACCGAGGCAGCCGAGATGACGCGGAACACGTCGGCCAACTGATCGGGCCTACCCCTGCGCTCTGCCCACTGCGCACGGTTCCCGGAATCTGCCGCCCGCACTCGGTGTAGAGCAGGTCGGCTCGCGAAAACGGGCTCGTCGCATGGGCGTGGACCACCGGCCGCAGGCACCCCACGGGGAAGACCTCCCTTTAGACGCCAAGTGAAATGGCGTCTACTGAGCTTGTGGGCGTGATGTCGGAGGGGCTGACAGGTGGTCTCAGTCGCGGTACGCCGGAACCATGAGGTATCCACAAGGCGGTGGCCTGACGGCCGAACGACGGTCCTTTCGCGAGGGTGTTCGCCTGCAGGCCGCCAACATGTTCGCCGCGGGTGACGACAACTCGGTGGTGGCGAA
>NZ_JBFBEE010000006.1:65624-401765 GCF_040683555.1 Streptomyces sp. NPDC093510 | reverse complement strand
CGTATGCAGAGCATCTGCATACGAGGGCCGGCGCCATCAGCGATCAGTACTTCACCACGGCGTCCTCATGGCGCGGCGGGCGCGCGTCAGGGGGTGAGCCGGTAGGCGTTGGTGATCGTCTCGGTCATCGTGTTGCCGGAGGTGTCCTTCAGGTACACGCGGTAGGAGACGGCCTTGGCCGTTGCCGGGTGCTTCACGCTCGCCGTGCGCGCACCGCGGGTGTCGGTCGTGACGGGGGCCGCTTTCCATGTGCGGCCACCGTCGTAGGAGACCTTGACGGTCAGGGTGGTGATCCGGCCGGTGCCGGCTGCCGCGCCGGCCACCTTCAGCGGCACCGTGAGCGTGCTGCCTGCCGGGGCCGTGCCGTTCAGTGCGAGTTCGGGTGCGAGGCGGACAGTGGACAGGGGCAGGTCGGTGGGCGGTTCGTCGGGCGTCTTCGCCGACTTGAACGTCCAGGTCGCGGCCACCTTGGTGCTGGTCGTGGCGACGGTGGCCGCGCGGGTGGCCTCCATGATCAGGCGGTAGGAGGCCAAGGCCGCCGGGAGTTCGGCGTTCACCGCGCCGGGGCCGCCCTCGGCCAGGGTGCGGCCGCCCGACTCGAGGCGGGTGAAGCCGCCGCTGGTCACGGAGCTGCCCGCGTGGCCGGCGCCGTCGCTGAAGAGCTGGACGTAGGCGTCCATGGCGTTGCCCGCGCGGCGCGCGCCCTGCCCCTCATCGGCGTTGAGGTCGGGCCCGACGACGGCGGTGTTGAAGTTCAGCGTGTAGCGCTTGCCCGCCTTGTAGGCGGTGGGGGCGGTGCCGTAGTCGATGGTGGAATCGCCCGCGTCGTCCAGCTGGGCCATGGACCAGCTCCAGCGAAGGTCCTTGGTGTTGACATAGCTCGTTCCGGAGGCCGGGAGCTTGAGCGCGGTCACCGGCTGGAGAGGCGGGTAGTAGTCGTTGGTGCCGATCGGGGCGGCGGTCAGGGTGCCCTTGCGCCGGGCGGCGGAGGCGCCGACGCCGTACTTGACCTCGGCGAGTTCGGCCTTGGTGGTGGCGTGCTTCAGACCGGAGAACCAGCTGCCGGTGCGGCTGAAGGCCAGCCGGTAGTCGCTCTTCGCTGCCGGGGCCTTCCAGACGCCGTTGTACTGGGCGTTCAGGGTCGGCGATGCGGAGCCCAGGCCCAGGGTGCGGATGACGGCGCCCTCGCCGAGGCTGAAGCTGTTGGCGATGCCCAGGGCCGTGTCGTCGTAGCTGATGTACGACTCGGTGAGACGCGCGCCCGCGTCGGGGGCGGTGACGGCGACCGGCTTGGCCTTGCGGGAGTCCAGCGTGAGTGTCGCCTTCGCGGCGACCTTCAGCTTCGGCTGGACGAAGACCGCGAAGCTCTTGGTCGGACCGTAGACGGTGCTCTCCAGCGCGTACGTGCCCTTGGGCACCCGCAGGGTGGTGAGTCCCTCCTTGTAGGGGACCTCGATCTTGCGCTGGGTGCGGGCGTCGGTGAGCGTGGTGGTGTAGTTGAGCGAATTGCCGCCGTTGATGTCGAGGTGCTTGAGCGTGAGGTCGTAGCTCTCGACCTCACGGTCGACGACGAGGCCGGTGCGTACCTCCTGGCCGTCCCCGGTGGCCAGCAGCGTGCCGCCGTAGACGCCGTTGGCGGTGCCGAGCCGGGTGTCGGCGGTGACGGTGGTCTTCGCGGTGCCGCCCGCCGGGACGGTGACCTCGGCGTCCTTGACGGTGAACAGGTCCGCCGGGCCCGGACGGCCCTTGGGGTCCAGGGACTTGGCGGAGAGCGTGAGGGTGACCGGCTTGGTGCCGAGGTTGCGGTAGGTGAGGGTCTTGGCGACCGGCTTGTCGTCGGTGTGCGGCCAGGCCTGCGTGCCGAAGGCGAGCGTGCCGGGCTCGGGGACGACGGAGGCGGTGACGGCGCGCGTCAGATCGACGCGGCCCGCCCCCTGCTGGTGGGCGTTGAGTGCGGGGTGGGGCGTGGCGGAGCCGGTCAGCGCGGCCTTGAGCTGCGGGCCGCTCCACGTGGGGTGCTGCTGCAGGAGCAGGGCGGCGGATCCGGCCACGTGCGGGGTCGCCATCGAGGTGCCCGACATGGCGACGTAGGGCTCGTGCTCGGAGTCGCCGGGGATCTGCGTGGAACGGGCGGCGGTGATGTCGTCGCCGGGCGCGGTGAGGTCGGGCTTGGTGACGCCGTCGGCCTGCGGGCCCCGGCTGGAGGTCTCCGCGATGTTGTCCTGCTTGTCGACGGAGCCGACGGTCAGGGCGGCGGGGGCGCTGCCGGGCGAGTTCAGCGTGCCGGGCTCGGGGCCGTCGTTGCCCGCCGCGATGACGAAGAGTGCCTTGCCGGAGAGCCGTGCGACGGCCTCCTCCAGCGGGTCGGTGCCCGGCGAGTCGAGGCTGCCGAGACTCAGGTTGACGATCTTCGCCTTGCTGTCGACCGCCCACTGCATGCCGGCGGCGATACTGGATTCGCTGCCGGTGCCCTCCACTTCGGAGATGACCTTGCCGTCCAGGACCTGTACGTCGGGTGCCACGCCCTTGTACTTGCCGCCCGACTTGGCCCCGGAGCCGGCGAGGGTCGAGGCGACGTGCGTGCCGTGGCCCATGCGGTCCTTGGCGTCGGGCGCGGACTCGGTGAAGTTCTTCTCGGCGACCTCGACGTTCTTGAGGTCCGGGTGGGTCTGGTCGACTCCGGTGTCCAGGACGGCGACCTTGACGCCCTTGCCGGTGTATCCGGCCCGCCACATGGTGGGGGCGCCGATCTGCGGCACGCTCTTGTCGAGGGCGGGGCGGACCTTGGCGTCCAGCCAGACGTGCGCGATGGCCGGGGCCGCGGTGCTGCGCGCGTTCGTACGGCCGCCCGTGTAGCCGGTGAGTTGCCTCCAGACGTCGCCCGTGCCGGACTTGGGTGCCTCGAACGCCTCGCCGCCGAGGGCGGGCAGCGTACGGCGGTCGCGGGCCAGGCCCTTGAAGGTGTCGCCCGAGCGGCTGTTGACGCGGCCCGGCCGGTACTTGACGATCAGCGGCAGCGAGGTGCGGTGGGCGTCGTCGTACTTGTCCCTGACCAGCCGTGTGACGTCGAAGAGCCGTCGGTCCAGCCGGCCCGCGCTGATCAGCGACTGGGCGTCCTGCGGCACGACGTAGGTGTGGCCGGCCTCGCGCCGTACCGCGATCGCGACCTCCTCGCGGCCCTCGCCGCGGATCAGCCGGACGACCTGCTTGCCTCCCGCCCGCACGACCACCCGGTCGCCGGTCACCAACGTGACGGTGGTCGTCTTCCCGCCCCGCTTCTTGCCCTGCTTCTCGCCCTGCGCTCCCCCGCCGGACTTGGTCCCGGTCTGGGTGTGGGTCTGGGTGTTGGTGTTGGTCTCGGTCTTGGTCTTGGCGCCGGTGTGTGTGCCCGCGGTGCGGTTCGGCCCCGGCCCGGAGTCGGCCGCGGCCACCCCCGCGACCAGTGCGCCGGACACTACGACGGCTATCGCCGTCGTCCCCACCCTGGATATGAGTGCCACCCGATTTTGCCTGTCTTGTGAGCGTGCCTGATGTGGTCGCCCATAACACGTGATCTTGGAGGCGTTTGGTTCTGGGGAGGCGGAAGATGTTTCTGAGACATTGCCGGGAATGGCGGTTGACGTGCCGCCAGAGGCGGTCAAGTCCCCCTAAATGAGGGCGTTTGCCGTCGACCCGCGCGGGGCCGGCGGGGTCGCGGTCTTGGCGGCCTCGGCGGTCTCGGCGCGTTCCGGTCACATGGCCAGGTCCAGCCACTCCCCCACGGCCAGCACGTGTGCGCGCCCTCCGGCGTGCGTGCGGAACTCCTTCTCCGGGTCGGCGACCTCGACGTAGCCCGCGATCTTGTCCGGCCGCTCCGCCTCGTAGTGCATCGGCACCGCGTACCGGGCGCCGAGGATCTCCGCGGCCGCCGCGGCCTTCCACGGGTCCATCGCGCGGGCAGCGGGCTCGGCGCCTGCAGGTGCGGCGCGTCGACCACCGCGCCGTTGGCGGGCAGGAACACCGCGCCGAACGGGCTGAACCGGCGCGCGATGAGCCACCAGGAGCCGTGGAACATCGTGTCGCCGCCGTGCAAGACCCGCCGGCCGTCGGCCTGGACCACCCAGTCGGGGGGTCGAGCCCGCCCTGGCCGAGCCGCCCGGACTTGGGCGGCTGCGCGCGGTGTGCGCCAACTCCGTGGACTATTAGCAAGCGCCGCTGCTGCCCGGCGGCTGCCTGATGGCCGCGGCGCTCACCGAGTACGACGGCAGGCCCCGGCCGGGTCCGCGACGCGGTGGCCGAGGTGTGGTCGCGCTGGCGGGACCAGCTGCGGGCGGACCTGGCCGCGGCGGTGAAAAACGGCGAGCTGCCCGCTGGCTTCGACATCGATCACGATCAGGCCCTGTTCGAGATCGTCGCCGCCGGGCTGGCGCTGAACGCGGCCCTGCAGCTCCAGCACGACGGGGCGGCCGCAGGCCGGGCCCGGCGCGCGATCGAACGGGCCCTGGACCAGTCCTGACCGCACGCCAGGGTTCTCACAGGGGGCAGGTCACGTGGGCCGTGCGGTAGCACTCCGGGGTCCGTTCGGGTGGAGAGGGGGTGCTGTGCCGTTACCCGGGGCTGCTGCCGCGGCAGGTGACATAGCGACAGTACCTGCATATTCCAGGAGGAATATACTCATGCGCGTTCGCTCGACCATCCTCGCCGCCGCCCTCACCGTGTCCGTTCTGGCCGTCGGGGCGGGCGCGGCCGTCGCCGACGACGACCACGACCGCTACGCCCCGCACAACGAGCTGGGCTACAACCACAAGGGCTTCGCCGGTACGTACGACAACGTCGGCGGCCCGCTCGGCATCACCTGGGCCCAGGCGGCGGGTTACGGCCACGAGGGCATGGGCCACGAGCCCGGCGCCCGGCGCTGACGCACGCGCTCGGGACCTGCGGATGACGCGGTGGCGAGGTGGGGTTCAGCCCCTCCTCGCCACCGCGTTCTGTCTCGGGCGACCAGGGCCTCCCTCCTCGCGGGGCCGGCCCCCTGCCTCCGGGCGGGCGTCAAAGGGCCTGGTCGGCCGGTTCGTGGGGGTGGAGCCGGTGACGCAGGCCGTACCGCTGGGCCAGATGCCATAAGAGCTGCCCGCTCATGCACGGGCGGCGGCCCCTGAGTGCCGGTTCGGAAGCCTCGGCAGCCAGCGCGGAGCAGGTACCTGACGCGTGAGACGAGAGTTGCCGTTCCGGGAAAGCCTCACGGTGACGGCATTTGATGACGGGCTCGCGCGAAAGCGTCACGGTGACGGCATTGGTGACGGGCTCGCGTGACGGGCCGGGGGCCACCAGGACCAGCCGTAGCGGTGCAGGAGCCGACGACCGGACCCGCCCGCCGTCCTGGCAGACCTCACCGGGCCGGCGCGGTGACAGCCCCCTGCTCGTGCCCGTGCTCGAAGGGCTGCACATCCGGCGTCGCGGGCCGGGCCGGCCGCGTCGACACCCGGACCGCGCACCTGGAGGTCGCCTCTTGTTCGGGTGGAAGCGTTGTACTCGGCGCATCGGTCGCCTTGTCCCGGACGGGCAGTGCCGGCTCTGTGGCCGCTGGTCCTAACGGCCCTGTGGCCGCCCCCTCTTGCGGGACTCCGCTCGGTTCATCAGCAGGTTCGCCGCGATGCCGAGTGCCGTGGCTGTCGCTGCGGGCAGCCAGGGGTTGGTGGCGTGCAGGCCGGGTGTGAAGTGCAGGACGAACAGGGCGGCGAGGAACGTGTGGAGGCAGGAGGTGAGGGCCTCCACCGTCCGCCGGGTGCGCTCTGTGGGGCGGTTGAGCCGCAGCAGGAAGCGCACCGGTGTGGTGAACGTGCCGGCGAGCAGTCCGCAGGGCGGACACAGCAGGGCGGCCCAGAGCAGTGTGGCCGGGCCGTCGAATTCGATCGAGTCGCCGCACGCGGCCGTGACGATCAGGACCATGAGCAGCAGGAAGAGCGTGACGAGGGCCGCGATGCCGAGTCCGAGGCCCGTAATGGCGGTCGCGGTCAGGGTTTTCGCCCTGGTGGAGAGGGAGGCCCAGGTGGGCTCTTCGTCGTGCCGCTGGTGGTGTTCGCTCATTGCTCACCCACTCCCTTCTTGGTGCCTGCGCGGCTCCTGGCGCGGCCGCGTGTCCGAGGGGAATGATCATGAACGTATCGGGGTGTCCGGGGCGCTCTCCACTTCGCGCCTGGTGACGATCGTCACTGACGCGGCGTCACCTCCCGTACGAGAAGCGGCCGGTTCGCGGGGCGGTTGTAGGGATGCGGGAGTTGTTTCTGGTCGAAGCTCTTTTCCGGTGACCATTGCTGGTGGGGGTGGTACCAGGCGGTCCGGGGGGCGTGGCGCCGGTCCACTTGTCTCTTTCGCGGCAAAGAGCGGCGGGGATCGGGGCTGAAATGCCGGGCAACCAATGGGAATGTGTGTGCGATTGCGGTGGGGTGCTGCATAGCGTGCGGCGGTGACCCAGTGGCCGTGGGGGCTGCTGGGGTGCCTTCCTGAGGAGAAGCATGTCTTCACGCACCACAGGAACACCGCACAGACGTAAGCCCACAGGAACACCGCCCAGACGTAAGCCCGTTCGCGCCAGACGCGCCGCCGTGGCGGCAGCGGCCGCCGTGGCGCTCATGGCCGGAGTCGTCCCGGCGGCCTTCGCCCAGGGCGACTTGGTGGCCCCGGCCCCGGCTCCGGCCTCGGCCTGGGGCAGGGACGGCGAGCGGGCCGAGATGCCCGCGGTGAAGGTCGGCGAGACCAGGGCGCCGGCCTCCGCCCACCAGCGTGCGCCTTCGGGGGACCTCGCCCGGTGGCGGGCGGCGCAGAAGGAGCGTGCCGGCACCGCGAGCGGGAAGCGGGAGCGTGCCGCGAGGGCGGTGGCGGCGGTGGCGCCCAAGGGGCAGGGGGATGTTCCCTGGCATCAGATCTCCGATGTGCGGGTCACCGACTCCCTGGTGGCCCGCGTCAATTACTCCACCGGCAACCTCATGCTCGCCGCGACCGACTTCCAGGTCGCCGGTGTCGGCAAGTCACTGCAGCTGACCCGCACCTACAACTCGCTCGACGCGCCCTGGGGCAAGATGTCGCAGCGCTGGTGGCAGAACTACGAGCGTTATCTGCAGGTCGAGGACGGCCAGGTGGTGCTGTACGACGCCACGGGCGGGGCCGTCACCTTCACCAAGAAGGCCGATGGCACCTACAGCACGCCCAAGGGCTACCGCTTCGATCTGAAGACGACGTCCGACGGCGAGTACACGGTGACCGAGCGCGGTTCGGGCACCAAGGACACCTACAGTGCCTCCGGGACGCTGGTGAAGGTCTCCGACCGCAACGGCGGGCACATCCTGGTCGACCAGCACGACCAGGGCAGCGAGCACAAGGGCTTCAAGCTGACCGAGTCCCGCTCGGGGCGCTTCGTCGACCTGGTCAAGACCGATGCCTCGCAGTGGCAGGCCAAGGACAACACCGGCCGCACGGTCGTCCACGACCTCGATCCGGCCGGTGACCTGACCAAGGTCACCGACACCGAGGGCAAGGCGACCCTGTTCGGGTACGACTCCTCCCGCCGCCTGACGAAGATCACGACCCCTGAGGGGCGGGTGACGGTCTTCACCTACGACAGCGACAACCGGGTCACCTCCATGAAGCGGGCCACCCGCTTCGACGGTTCCGGTGAGACGGGGCCGACCTACCTCTACACCTACACCGCCGGCGAGGGCCGGGCGGGCACCACCAAGGTCACCGACCCGGCCGGCAACAGCACCACCTACGCGCACGCCGCCGACGGGGAGATCACCAAGGTCACCGACGCGCTGGGCAAGAACCGCGAGCGGACCTACGACGCCAACCTCAACCTGGAGACGGCCGTCGACGCGATGGGTGTGGGCGGCACGCCGGGCAACGTCACCACCTACGGCTGGGACACCCGCTCCAACCCCACCTCGCAGAAGCTGCCCACCGGCGCCACCTCCACGCTCAGCGGGTACAAGACCATCGCCGGCGCGGACGTCCCCGGCAAGATCACATCCGCCGACGGGGTCGAGGTCTCCTACGACTACGACGACGCGGGCAACACCACCAAGGAGACCGTCGCCGGCGCCCAGGGCGGCACCCGCACCTTCGCCTACAACCCCAAGGACCCCGCCTGCGGCGGCTTCGAGGGGCAGCGCTGCGAGGTCAAGGACGCCAACGGCAAGGCCACCAAGGCCGCTTACGACACCAAGGGCAACCTCACCAAGGTCACCCCGCCCGACCCGCAGGGCGCCACCACCTACACCTACGACAGCGCGGGCCGGCCGGAGACCGCGGTCGACGGGCGGGGCATCAAGACCGTCTTCGTCCACGACAACCGCGACCGCATCAAGAAGGTCTCCAGCACCCACATGACCGTCACCTACGAATACGACGGCGACGGCAACCTCAAGCAGCGCTCGGACGCCACCGGCGTCACCAAGTACGACTTCGACCCGCTGAGCCGGGAGACGATCCGCACCCTGCAGGACGGCTCGCAGACCGTCCTGACCTACTACCCCGAGGGCAACGTCGAGACGTACACCGACCCCTCCGGCACGGTGAAGTACACCTACGACAAGGTCAACCGGCTCGAGACGCTCACCGACGCACAGGGCAAGAAGAGCGGCTACGAGTACAACGCGAACGACTTCCGCACCAAGACCAGCCTGCCGGGCGGCACCGTGCAGACCGTCACTCCCGACAAGGCCAACCGGCCCAAGCACATCAAGGCGACCTCCTCCTCGGGCACCCTGGTCGATCTGACCTACGACTACTCCTACACCAGCGGCAGCACCACCAAGGACGGCGTGCGCATCCGGACCGAGACGGACGCCGTCGCCGGGCTGAAGCGCGCCTACACCTACGATTCGGCCGGACGTCTCACCTTCACCAACGAGACCAAGGGGTCGGCGGTCAACGACAGCTGGCTGTACTGCTACGACAAGGCCGGCAACCTCACCTCCCAGGGCCGCCAGGCGGGCTGCCCCGGCGGCACCACCTACACCTACAACGACGCCTCCCAGCTCACCGGCAGGAACGGCGACACCAGCGGCTGGTCCTACGACAAGGTCGGCAACGAGATCGCGGCCGCGCCGACCCCGGAGAGCGCGCGCACCGGCGGCCAGTGGAGCGACTTCTCCCAGCTGACCTCCCTCACCCAGGGCGGTCAGGAGTTCAAGGGCCGCTACGCCTCCACCGACCAGTCCGAGCGCACCCAGTTCGGCGACACCGCCTTCCACCACGGCCCGGTCGGCCTCTCCGCCAAGACCACCGGCGGCGTGGACATGAACTTCACCCGCGAGCCGAGCGGCGAGCTCAACTCCTTCCGCACCGAGGGGACGGCACGCACGCAGAGCACGTACTACTACCTCACCGACGCCATCGGCACGACCAGGGCCGTCGTCGACGAGCAGGGCGCGAAGGCCAACACCTACGACTACAGCCCGCGCGGTGTGACCCGCACCAGCACCGAGAAGGTCCCCCAGCCCTACCGCTTCGCCGGCGGCTACCAGGACCCCACCGGGCTCTACCACCTGTCCGCCCGCTACCTGGACCCGCGCACCGGGCGCTTCACCCAGCCCGACCCCTCGGGCCTGGAAACCAACCCCTACCTGTACGCGGCCGGCGACCCCACCAACATCATCGACCCCAGCGGCCTGCTGGGCTTCGGCTCGGTGGTGAACGCGCTCGGCGGCGGCGTGGACGCGCTCGGCTGGGTCGGCGACGGTGTCAGCGCCATCACGAAACTGGCCAGCGGGGACGCCGTGGGGATGTGGGGTGACGTCGCCGGGTTCATCGGCGGCGGCGCCTTCTTCGCCGGCTGCGAACTCGTCATGCTGGGCGGTGCCATTCCCACAGCCGGCGCCTCGGCCGTCGGCGGCCAGGCGGTCTGCTTCGCCGGTGCGTGGGGAGCGGGCGAAGCCTCCTCCAGTATCGTCGAATGGGCCATCGGCTAGCGCACGAACATGCCGGGGTGGAACCCGCGAAACGGATTCCACCCCGGCGTCTGTGTCCGTCAAACGGAAGGTGAACGCCATGATCCGCCCGGGCTGGACGATGGAGCAGCAGGAAGGCATCCGGTTCTACACCAGGATCCTCAACACCTTTGCCCTGCTGGGGGTCGTGCTGTTCACGATCATGACCCTGACCACAGGAAAGCCCCGCGGGTGGGTCATGGTCGCAGCCGTCATCCTCTTCTGGGCGGGCATCACCTTCTTCATGCGGCGCATGAAGAAGGGCCAGCCGTAGCAACTCGGGGAATCTCAGGGCTGGTTGGGGGCCGACCCCTACGGGGTGAGTCAGGGGTTTGCCGGATGTCGGGCGGGGCCTGCGGCGGGTGAAGATCGAGGTCTTGACCCCGTCGAAGGAGCAGTCACTGTGGTGGTCAGTCATGCATCGGGTGCCTCGCGCGGCCACCCCCAAAGACGGCGGTCACCTCTTGTCTGGGCTGTGGTGCTCGCCGTGCTGGGCGGCTTCGCGGGGGCGCAGGGCGCGAGCGGGGCGGCCGGTGGGCCCCAGGGTGTGCCGGGGCCCGAGGGGGCGGGCTCGCGGATCGTGTGGGAGCCGTGCGAGGCGGATGCCTCGGCTCAGTGCGGCAGGCTCTCGGTGCCGGTGGACTGGAGCAGGCCGGAGGGGCAGAGGTTCGACCTGCGGCTCGCCCGGCGCACGGCCACCGACCCCGGCGCGCGCGTCGGCTCCATGGTCTTCGGGCCCGGCGGGCCCGGGGATTCGGGTGTGGAGCGGATCGTGGGCCAGGGCAACATGCGCCGGTTCAGCGACCGTCTGCGCAGCCGGTTCGACATCGTCAGCTTCGACCCGCGCGGCGTGGGCGCCAGCAACCCGATCCGCTGCTCCCAAGAGCTCCTCGGCAGGCGTCCGGCGGCGGTCATCAAGAGCCAGGCCGATTTCGACGCCACGGTGAAGTACAACCGGGCGCTGCGCCGGGACTGCAGGAAGAACACCGAGAAGGGGCTCTTCGACCACGCCGACACCCTCAGCGCGGTCAAGGACCTCGACGCCATCAGGGCGGCCCTGGGCGAGCGCTCCCTCACCTTCCACGGCAGTTCGTACGGCACGCTGCTCGGCGAGCAGTACGCGGAGCGGTATCCGCGGCGGGTGCGCGCCCTGGCCCTGGAGTCCGTGGTGGACCACAGTGTGGGCACCAAGGAGTTCCTTGCTGCGCAGGCCGGCACGCTGCAGGACTCCTTCGAGGAGTTCGTGGCGTGGTGCGGGCGCAGCACCCGGTGTGTCCTGCACGGTGCGGATGTGCGGGCCCTGTGGGCGGATCTGCTGGAGCGGGCCGAGCACGGGAAGCTGGGGCAGCAGGGTGCGGCGCTGTCGCCGTTCGACCTGAACGCCAAGGTCATGAAGCTGCTGTACGACCCCGAGTGGGTGCGGCTTGCGGCGCTCCTGCAAGAGCTCGGGCGGAGCGGGGCGGGGCCGGGGCGAGGGAGCGCGGCGGCGGCACAGGCCGCGGACGAGCCGCGGGCCCTGCCCCGGGGCGGGTCGTCGGGGCCCGCTCTGGGGTCCTCTCCGTTGGAGATCCTGTGCCAGGACTGGAGCCTGCCGGTGCGCGACTACGCGGACTATGCGCGGCAGTTGCGCCGCGTGGCCCGGATCGCGCCGGACATGAGGTATCCCCGCGCGCTGGCGGCCCTCTCCTCCTGTCTGGGGGCTCCGGAGCCGGACAATCCGCAGCATCGGCTGAAGGTGCGTGGCAGCCGGCCCATCCTGCTGACCAACTCGCTCCACGACCCGGCCACCGGTTACGGCTGGGCCGTCGATGTCGCCGCGCAGCTGGGCGGCAACGCGGTCCTGCACACCTACCGGGGCTGGGGCCACGGCACGTACTCCAGCAGCCCGTGCGCGCAGAAGACCGTCGACGACTACCTGATCGCGCAGAAGGTTCCTGCCCGCGGGGCGAGTTGCCCGGCCGTCGAGCCGAGTGGGTGAGACGGGACGGGGACGGTCGCGTGCCGGCCGGGGGTATGACGAAGGCGGCCCCGCCGGTTGTGGCGGGGCCGCCTGGTGGGCGCTCTCAGGGCCCGGGGTTCGGCAGGCGGGCCTGATGGTGCCTCAGTGGTGGCTAGCGGACGTCGACGTAGTCCTCACGGCCGTAGTCCGCGTAGTGGGAGGTGACCGTGTCGGTGTAGCGCATCTGCCAGGTGCCGTCCTGCCGGGCGGTGAACTTCTTGCTGAACGAGCCGTCGCTCAGCGTCTTGGTGGTGCCCAGTTCCTTCCACGCGGAGCCGGCCGTGGCGGCCTTGAACCAGACGCGGATCTTCTGTCCGCCGTACGGCTTCCAGCTGGATCCCGACTTCTGCATCAGGCCGCCCTTGGCGGTGAGCGTGGCGCCCTTGCGCACGCCCTCGGGCGAGACGCCGTCGTTCCAGACCTGGGTGTACTTGCGTCCCAGGGTGAAACTCGGGCCGTTCACGCTCGCGTTGGTCAGGCGCAGCCGCCACTGGGCGCCGGTGTCGGCCTTCTTCGGCGAGGACACGGTGAAGGAGGCGCCGTAGGCGACGTCGAAGGTGCCGGTGCTCGTCCAGGAGCCGCCCGCGGGGCGGCGGTCGATGGAGACCTGCGCGGTGGTTCCGGCCGGGTAGGAGCCCTGGGTGACGCCGAGCTTGCCGGTGAAGGTGACCTTGCGGTACTTGTCCACCTTGGCCTGGACGTCGGACAGTTTGCTCGTCCGGGGCGGCGTGGCCAGCGTGAAGGAGTGCGGCGCGGCCGGGGCGGTGAACCAGTTCGAGGCGGCCGGCTGGACGTTCACCTCATCGCTCTGCTTGACGGTGTAGCCGGTGGCGAAGGTGCCGTTCTCGCCGCTGACCACGGTCTTGTCCCGGCCGCCCACGCCGCCGGCGGCGATGCGTACCTCGGCGGCGAGCGGCTTTTGGGTGCCGTCGTCCGCGGTGCGGGTGAGCTTGCCGCGCACGGGGACGTCACTGCCGTAGGGGGCGGTGACCGTGCCGTGGGGCGCGTCGACGGTGAGCTGCAGGGCCTGCTTGCGGAAGGGCAGGCTGAGCGACTCGTACTGCTGGTCGAACATGTACTCGTAGGTGGTGTCGGCGATGGTGTCGCTCGCGCCGAACTGCGTGGAGGTGGTGAAGCGTCCCTCCTTGTTCGTCCACACCCATCCCTCGCCGTAGGCCCCCCGGGCGCGGTAGTACATGCCCACCCCGGCGAAGGGCTTGACCTCGTGGGTCTTGGGGTCCTCGGCCACCAGGGACCCGGAGACCTTGATGTAGGCCTTCTCGTAGGAGATCCAGGGGTGGTTGCTGGTGAGGGTCAGCTTGGGGTCGAGGCCGTAGTTGAGGTAGCCGGTCGAGCGCTGGACGACTTCGTCGGGCTGTCCCTCGCGTGCCACGACGTCGATCACGTAGGCGCCCATGGCGGGCAGGGTGACCGGCTCGGAGCGGAAGGTGTCCTCGTAGCACTCCTCGGTGTCGGGGCACTTCTCGGTGCCGTCGAGGCGGACGCTGGCGAGGACTTCGGGGTCGTCCTTCGTGTGGATCTTGAGCGTGACGTCCTTCGGGTGGAAGCTCCAGGACATGTGCTCGTAGAGGGCGTAGATCTTGCCGCCCTCCAGCAGGGTCTCCGTGCGGCTGCGGGTGCCGCCGTCACCTGCCTGTGCCGCGGGTGCGGCAGTCAGTGTGGCAGCGCAGACCACAAGGCTCGTGGCCAGCGCTGCCGTGAACTTCTTCAAGACTCCCCCATCGGATCTTGCTGTGCGTGTCGCGCGTTTGACCTGCGGGAAGGGGGAATGGTTGTGCGGCTTTGGGCAGCGCGGGAGTTCGGCCGGGTGGGCCAGATCCACGCCAGGGCCATGCTGCGGCTGCGTCGACGGCACGTTGATCGATGCCGTGGACAACCAGCGCCGGGTCTGGCGGGCGTGGGCGCGGCGCCACGGGCTGGACGGCGATGAGGTGTACCGGGTGGCGCTGCGGACCAGGCCGATGGAGACCTTTGCGCAGGTCGCCGCGGACCGGGACCCGTACGCGTGTCTGGCCGCGCTGCACGAGCTGGAGGACGACGACGTCCGCAGGGGGGTCTACGGGGCGTTCGAGGGGGCCCGGGAGCTGCTCGAGGCTCTGCGGCCCGGGTCCTGGGCGCTGGTGACGTCGAACTACGAGCACCGGGTGCGCGGCCGTTTCGCGCGGACGGGGCTGCCGGTGCCCGGCGTGGGGGTGGACGCGGCCGCGGTGGCGGAGGGCAAGCCGTCGCCGGTGCCGTATCTGCGGGCGGCCGCGCTGCTCGGCGCCGATCCGCGGAAGTGTCTGGTCGTCGAGGACGCCGCCTCGGGGGTCGAGTCCGGACTGCGGGCCGGGATGACGGCGTGGGGCGTCAACGCGCCGGTGCCGGTGGAGGGCGCACACCGGCACTTCGCGACGCTGCGCGAAGCGGTCCACGACATCCGCGCCTTCGCCCGCGGGACCGGTCCTGGCCGGCCCGCCTCAGCCGGGCGGTGTCCCGGCGAGCCTTCCCCGGGCCGTGATCCGCTCACGGATGCGTGCCGCCGTCCGTGAGGCGTCCTGCTGCCCCGGGGTGAGCACACCGTTCTCACTGCCTTTTCGGCGCCACGAGGACCTTGCCGGCCACGGTGGGCCGGCGGCGCTCCGTGTACGCCTCCAGATCCATCTTCTGCCGTCGCTCCCCTGACACAGTGCCCCCCTTTTTTTCGGCCGTGCGGGGGCACCCCCGGACGGCTCAGTGCAGGTGTCCCCCGAGAAGGCGGAGGGTACCCGTCGTCTCGCGACATCACCCCTGCCCGGGGCGGCGCGCGCAGCGGTGCGCGGCCCGGTCCCGTCGAACGAGCGGAGTCCCAGTGAGCGAGAAGAAGAATCCGGTGTCGGCCGCCGCGGAGAAGGCGGTGGAGAAGGTACGCGGGGCCATGCGGTCCGGGAACGAGATTCCCGGCGCCCCGGGCCCGGAGGCCGTGCCGGTGGAGGAGCCCACGCAGCCGCACGGGCCGCTGCCGCCCAAGGCCGACCAGCACGGTCCGCAGACCTACAGCCCCACGGGGCAGCCCACCGGGGCGCCGCAGGAGAACGTCGCCCAGGAGGGCGCCTACCTGACCACCGCTCAGGGGGCGCGCCTGTACGAGACCGACCATTCGCTGAAGGCCGGGCCGCGCGGCCCGGTGCTGCTGCAGGATCACCATCTGCGGGAGAAGATCACCCACTTCGACCACGAGCGGATTCCCGAGCGGGTGGTGCACGCCCGCGGAGCCGCCGCGCACGGCGTGTTCAGGGCGTACGGCAGTGCCGCGGGGATCACCAGGGCGGGCTTCCTCGCCGAGGGGGTCGAGACGCCGGTGTACGTGCGTTTCTCCACCGTGCTCGGCTCGCGCGGCTCGGCCGACACCGTGCGCGACACCCGCGGGTTCGCGACGAAGTTCTACACCCAGGAGGGCGTCTTCGACCTGGTCGGCAACAACATTCCGGTGTTCTTCATCCAGGACGCGGTCAAGTTCCCCGACATCATCCACGCCGGCAAGCCGCACCCCGACCGGGAGATCCCGCAGGCGCAGAGCGCCCACGACACGTTCTGGGACTTCGTCACCCTGCACACGGAGGCCACCCACCACACGCTGTGGAACATGTCCGACCGCGGCATCCCGCGCTCCTACCGGATGATGGAGGGCTTCGGCGTCCACACCTTCCGGCTGGTCAACGCCGAGGGCGCCACCACCTTGGTGAAGTTCCACTGGAAGCCCCGGCTGGGTGTGCACTCGCAGGTGTGGGAGGAGGCGCAGATCACCGCCGGCATGGACCCCGACTTCCACCGCCGGGACCTCGCCGACGCCATCGAGGCCGGCGCCTTCCCCCAGTGGGAGCTCGGCGTCCAGGTCTTCCCCGACAGCGAGGACGAGATGTTCGAGGGCATCGACCTGCTCGATCCGACGAAGATCGTGCCCGAGGAGCTGGCCCCGGTCCGCCCGGTCGGTCTGATGACGCTCGACGCGAACCCCTCGAACTACTTCGCCGAGACCGAGCAGGTCGCCTTCCACCCCGGCCACCTCGTGCCCGGCATCGACGTCACCAATGACCCGCTGCTGCAGGGGCGTCTCTTCTCCTACCTGGACACCCAGATCAGCCGCCTGGGCGGGCCCAACTTCGCCCAGCTGCCGATCAACCGCACCCATGTGCCCGTCAACGACATGCTGCGCGACGGCATGCACCAGACGGCCGTGCACCGGGGCGTGGCACCGTACCGGCCCAACTCGCTGGACGGCGGCTGTCCCTTCCTGGCGGGCGCGGACACCGGCGCCTACATCGAGGTGCCGGCCCAGGTGCCGGCGTCCCGCAAGGTCCGCGACGCGCCGGCCACCTTCGCGGACCACTTCAGCCAGCCCCGGCAGTTCTGGCTCAGCATGACGCCCACCGAGCGCGAGCACATCGTGGCCGCCTACACCTTCGAGCTCGGCAAGTGCTGGAACGAGGGGATCAAGAAGCGGGCCCTGAACGTGCTCGCCCACATCGATCCGCAGCTGTGCTCGCAGGTCGCCGCGGGTCTGGGTCTGCCGGTGCCGGAGCCGTCCGCCCCGCCGGCCGTGGTCGAGCCGAGCCCCGCGCTGTCCCAGCTCGGCGAGGAGTGGCCGGTCGACGGCCGGATCGTGGGCATCGTCACCGACGGCGTCAGCGGCCTGGAGGGGGTGCGCACGGTCCGCCGGGCGGTCCTGGACGCCGGGATGGTCCCGCTGGTCATCGCCCCGGCCGGCGGCACCCTGGATGCCGACGGCGACCCGCTCACCGTGCAGCGCACCTTCACCACCGCCCGCTCCATCGAGTTCGACGCCCTCCTGCTGGCCGGTACCCCTGCCCCCGCCGCGGACGGCTACGGGGCCCGGGACGCCAAGGCGGACGACGGTGCGGCCCGGGCGAGCGGTGTCGAGCCCCGGCTGCTGCTGATGGTCACGGAGGCTTTCCGGCACGGCAAGGCGATCGGGGCCTGGGGGCGGGGAGCGGCCGCCCTGGACGCGGCGGGGCTGCCCGCGGACGCCGCGGGCGTGGTCAGCGGTGAGGAGCCCGAGGCCGTGCTGCGCACGGTCACCGGCCTGCTCGGCGGGCACCGGGCCTGGGAGCGGTTCACCCCCGCTCTGTGAAGGCCGGGGGCGGTGCGCGGGCCCCGACTGGAGGCTCTGTCCGGCCGGGGTGAGAATGCTGAATTGTGGGGGAATGGCATCCCGGATCCGGGGCACAAGGGGCCGTGCTTACCCCCAGCGAGTAATGGCTATGAGGAGGCCTCTGATGCTGATGGCACATCCGGTGGTACTCAAGAACCTGGTCGAGCGGTACGAGGCGCTGCGCGCCCTGCACGCCGAGCAGGGCACCAAGGAAGCCCGCCGGGGCATGGAGGACGTCGCCTACACGCTGTGCGTGTCGACCGGTACCCGTGACATCGGCGCCGCTCTGGAGGCCGCCCGCAGACAGCTCGCCACCTCCCCTCTTGCCGCCTCTCCCCTTGCTGCCTCCCCTGCCGCGGAGGGCCCCGGCCGGGCCGCAGGCGCTGTTCAGGCCGCAGGTGCCGGCCAGGGCGCAGGCGCCGGTCAGGGCGTGGTGGTGAAGGAGCGGCGGTAGGAGCGGGGCGGTACTCCCCGGCGGCGTACGAACTGTTCGCGCAGGACGGCCGCGCTGCCGTAGCCGACCCGGCGGGCGATCTCCTCAATGGGCAGGTCGGTGGTCTCCAGGAGTTCCTCGGCGCTGCTCAGGCGCAGGTCGCGCAGCCAGGCGTGCGGGGTGGTGCCGGTCGCGGCGGTGAAGCGGCGGGCGAAGGAACGCTTGCTCATGACGGCGCGGCGGGCCAGTTCGGTGACGGGCAGCGGCTCGTGGAGGTTCGCGCGGGCCCAGGCCAGTACGTCGGCCAGGCGCTCGTCCTGGCCGTCCTGGGGAGCGGGGGCGGCCAGGTACTGGGCCTGGCCGCCGTCGCGGTGGGAGGGCAGCACCACGTCCCGGGCGACCGCGTTGGCCATCGCGGCCCCGTGTTCCCTGCGCAGCAGGTGCAGGCAGAGGTCGAAGCCGGCGGCGGCTCCGGCGCCGGTGACAAGGGACCCTTCGTCGATGTAGAGGGCGTCGGGTTCGACGGTGACGTGCGGGTGGCGGCGGGCGAGCAGGTCGGCGAACCGCCAGTGGGTGGTGGCCCGCCGGCCGTCCAGGAGTCCGGCGGCGGCCAGCGCGAAGGTGCCCACGCAGTGGGCCGCGAGCAGTGCGCCGCGCTGGTGGGCCGCCACGAGGGCGTCGAGCACGGCGGGGGCGGGCGGGGTGCGGAAGTCCGCCCAGGGCAGGGCGATCACGAGGTCGGCGCGGGCGAGCCGGTCCAGGCCGTGCGTGATGGTCAGGGGGATGCCGAGGTCGGTGGCGACCGGGCCGGGGCGCTCGGTGCACAGGGCGAAGTCGAAGCCGGGCAGGGCCGTCCCGTGCGGGCCGAAGATCTCGGTGACGATGCCGACGGCGAGCATGCCGGTTCCGGGCGGGGTGTAGGCGGCGACGGTCGCGAAGGGGGTCACGCGGGGCAGTGTGGCACTGATCCTGCGATCAGTGGCAGATGTGCCACTCGTGGGCGGCCGGGGCGCGCGCAAGGATTGCCGCCATGACGAACACAGGCGCACCGACAGACACACCGGCCCCCACATCAGCCCGCGTATCAGCCCGCGTATCAGCGGACGCCCCGCTCGGACGCAGCGCCGTGTACACGGTTTTGACCACGGGTTACGTCGGCTCCACCGGCCCCGGGGTGGCCGCGACCGTTTCCTACGTGGCGGACGCCGGCCGGCATGTGATCTTCGATCCGGGCATGGTGGCCCGGCGTGAGGACATCCTCGGCCCGCTCCGGAAGCTGGGGCTGGGGCCCGACGACATCACCGATGTGGTGCTCAGCCACCATCATCCGGACAACACCATGAACGTGGGCCTGTTCGGGCGGGCCCGGGTGCACGACCACAAGGTGGAGTACAGCGGCGATCAGTGGCGCAACCGGGATGCGGAGGGCTACGAGCTCACCGCGTCGCTGCGGCTGATCCGCACACCGGGGCACAGCACCGAGGACATCACGCTGCTGGCGGGCACGGAGGCGGGCGTGGTCGCCTTCGCCGGTGATCTGTGGTGGCACGCGGACGGTCCGGCGGACGACCCGGTGGCGCCCGACCGCGGGGTGCTGCGGGCCTCCCGGCTGCGGGTGCTGGCCGCCGCGGATCTGATCGTGCCCGGCCACGGCGGCCCGTTCAGGGCCGATGCGAGCACGCCGCGCTAGCCGCCCGCCCCGGGGCGTATTTCCCCGGCCCGCCTCGCATCGCGGCCCGCCTCCTCTCGCGCCGGTGCCGGTGGGGCTCACACCATTTCGGGCTGCGGTTCCGGTCGTTGCGCCGGGACGGCCTTGGGATCCCACAGCCGGGTGGTCCGTACGTAGCCGTGGATCACCGAGGCCATCGCCAGGACGAGGAGCGGTCCGAATATCCACGGGTGGTCGGCCATCTGCACCGGCAGATAGCGGTACGACACGAGCAGCAGCGCGAAGACGGTCGTGCCGTAGGCGACCAGCTGGATTCCCGAGCGGTCCCAGCCGCGGTCCAGTGCGCGCAGCGCCGCGTCGATGGTGAAGGCGAACACCACGCCGGCGATGATGTCCGCGCCGTAGTGGTAGCCGAATCCCAGGGTCGCGCCGAGGGTGGCGACCAGCCAGAACGTGCCCGCGTACTGCAGGACGCGCGGGCCCTTGCGGGAATGGATGAAGATCGCGGTGGCCCATGCCGTGTGCAGGCTGGGCATGCAGTTGCGCGGGGTGATCTCGTCGAACGGTATGGCGTGCGGGGTGGCCAGTGGCGGCGGGGTGTGGGGCCACAGGTCGGCCAGCGCCCACTGTTCGCCGCCGGTGCCGAAGGCGCCGGTGCCGTAGGTGAAGATCGGCCCGACCACCGGGAAGATCATGTAGATGGCCGGTCCGACGAGGCCGATCACCAGGAAGGTGCGCACCAGGTAGTGGCCCGGGAAGCGGCGCTCGGTGGCGACGTTGCGCAGCTGGTACAGCGAGACGACGACCGCGGCCACCGCGAGCTGGATGTAGACCCAGTCAAGGACGTGGGCGCCCAGGGAGCCGGTGGCCTCGACGATGCGGCCGGCCAGCCATGACGGGTTGCCCAGGGCGTGGTCGGCGGTCGCCACGTACTGGTCCAGGACGGTCGGGCGGGTCTTGGAGGTGATGAGCAGCCAGGTGTCGCCGGTCTTGCGGCCGGCGACCAGGAGCAGGCCCAGGCCGACGCCCTTCAGCAGGAAGACGCGTTCGGGCCCGGTGCGGCGGGTCAGGGCGATGACGCCCCAGCCCAGGATCGCCCACAGGGCGCCGTTGCCGAACATCATGTCGGCGTCGACGGCCCAGCGCACCAGGAAGAAGGCAAGGTCGATCCCGACGGCGGCGGCGGCCGTGATGGCGCGTTGCCGCCAGGTGAGGACCACCATCATCAGCGCCATGCTGGCGTACAGCAGCGGGCCCGATTTGGGGGCGAACATCACCTCACGCGCCTGGTTGGCGATCGGACCCGGCAGGCCGTAATGGCGTGCGGCGATCTCCAGCGCGATGAGGAATCCGAGGGCCACCGCGCCGGCCGCGCCCCACAGCAGGACCCGCGGTTGACGCAGTGTGGCGAATACAATTCTGCGGTTTTTTTGCGAAAATATTCGCGTTGCTATTGATATCAATGGCTTGGCCGATTTGTTAGATTTTTATTTTAAATGGCTCACTTTTCGTGCTAGATAGCGTGTTTATCGGGTAACGGGTGGGCTATCAGGGCTAGCGTCGTGAGTTCGATCATGCTAGCGGAGCGACGGGGGTGAACCGTCTCGCCGAACAAAAGAACGGGCGCGGCTAGGGTGAGGCAGCGCTGCGGGCCGGGAGGGGCCGCGCGCGGCGGATTTCTAGGTGCAGGGGTGAAGCGAGGGTATGAAGCGACCTGGACGGCTGGGGAAGATACCGGGGCCGGGAAACCGGGTGGCGGCGGCCTTCGCCGCGGCGCGCGGCGGGCGGGCGGATGCCGCGCTGCGGCTGCTGCGCGGGGCGGCGGGCAGCGAGGCCGTGTGGCTGGGCGCCGCGGCCGCGCTCGGGGCGTCGGGCGGCAGGAGCGCCCGCAGGGCCGCGCTGCGCGGTCTCGGCTCGGTGGCGATCGTCGCGGCGGTCAGCCGCACGCTGGCCAAGCCGGCCGTCCACCGCGCCCGTCCTCTCCTTGACGGGCGCCCGCTGCTCGGCGGGGGCTCTGTGCTCGGTGGGCGCCCCCTGCTCGGCGGGGGTTCTGTGCCGGGTGTGCTGTCCGGGCTGTCCGGGCTGTCCGGGCTGTCTGCCCGACCGAGCGCCGCTTCCCTGCCCACCAGCCCGCTGGCACCGGCCGCCGCCTTCGCCTGCGGGGTGGCCCTGGAATCGCCCCGGCACGGCCTGGCCGTCCTGCCGTTCGCCGCGGGACTCGCCCACCTGCGCGGCCGCGGAAGCCTGGGACACCGGGGACGGGTGGCGGCCGGCGTGGTGGTGGGCGTGGGCGCCGCGCTGCTCACCTGCCGCTGGTGGCCCGTCAAACCCGAGGCCGCGGCGGCCGCCGCTCCCCCGCGCCGGCCCGCCCCCGCACTGCCGGACGGCAAGGGCCTGCACCTGGTGGTCAACCCCTCCTCCGGCGTCGCCTGGTCCAAGGACACCGCGGAGGCGCTGCGCACGCTGCTGCCCGAGGCCTCCATCACCCTCTTCGAACCCGGCGACGACCTGCTCGCCCTGCTCGACGAGGCGGCGGTGCGGGCCGTCGCGGACGGCGGGGCGCTGGGCGTGTGCGGCGGGGACGGCACCGTCAACGCGGGCAGCGCGACGGCCGCCCGCCACCGGGTGCCCCTGGCCGTCTTCCCCGGAGGCACGTTCAACCACTTCGCCGCGGACCTCGGCAACCAGACCCTGGAGGACGTCGCCCGCGCGATCCGGGCGGGCGAGGCGGTCACCGCCGACGTCGGCCGGGCCTCCTGGCCCAAGCCCCCCGCCCCGCTTCCCGGTTCGCTCTCCGGTTCGCTCCCCGCACAGGAGCCGCCGCACGACGCGGAGCAGCAGCTGTTCCTCAACACGTTCAGCATCGGGGTGTACTCCGAACTCGTGCACGCCCGGGAACGGCTGGAAAAGCGCATCGGCAAGTGGCCCGCGCTGACCGTGGGGCTGGCCAAGGTGCTGGCCACCGGCAGTCCGCTCTCCGTGGTCATCAACGGCCGCCGCCGCAGCATCTGGCTGCTCTTCGCGGGCAACGGCATCTACCACCCGGCCGGTTTCGCCCCCACCTACCGCACCCAGCTCGACGACGGGCTGCTCGATGTCCGCGCCGTCGAAGCCGGCACCCCGCTGGCCCGCACCCGGCTGCTCCTGGCCGTGCTGACCGGGACCCTGCACAGCTCCCGGGTGCTGACGACCGCGCAGGTGCGCCGCCTGGACCTGGAAGTCCTGCGGGGCGAGCCCCACTTCGCCTACGACGGCGAGGTGACCGACGCCACCTACCGGCACCTGGTCCTCGACAAGCTGCCCAAGGCCATCACGCTGTACCGCCCCGCCGACCAGGAGCAGTGGCTGCGCTGACACCGGGCCGGTGGCGGGGAGTTCGGCCGCGGCGAGGCCGGGGTGGGGGCGGGGTGGGGGCGCATTCTCGCCGGTGGCCGGTTTCGGGGCCGGTCATGACATGACGGGCGCGGCCCGATACGGTCGCCACAGTGTGTGAGGAGCGGCTCCCGTCTGCGGAATGTGCTGGGCGGGACAGAGGCGTGCACCGTGGCTGCCGCTGCTCATCGACCGGTGAAAAAGGGCCGGAGCAGAGTGCGGCCAGGGGAGAAGAGCTTGACGACCGTTCCGACTGTGCCCCCGCCACCCGACGAACAGCCCGCCTCCGGGCAGCCCGCTCCCGAGCAGCCCGCTTCCGGGCAGTCCGCCTCCGGGCAGTCCGCCTCCGAGCAGCGGCCTGCCCCGCCCGGGGACGAGACGGAGCAGCTGCGGGCCACCGCCGAGGAGCTGCGCAAGCAGGTGTCCGAGCTGGAGGTCCAGGCGCGTGCGCGGCCCAGGATCGCGCTGGCCGAGGGCATCCTCGTCGAGCGCTACCGCCTGAAGGAGCCGCGGGAGGCGTTCGCACTGATGCGCCAGGCCTCCCAGCGGGCCAACATCAAACTGCACCAGCTGGCCGCCGCGGTCGCCCGTGTCCCGGGGCCGGCGCCCGGCGCCGAGGCATGGCTCTCCCGGCGGCCCCAGCACCCCGCACCGAGCCTGAGCACGCTCGAGGCCGGCACGCTCGACGCGGCCAACCAGGGCGAGGTCCTGGGCGCCGCGCTGCGCCGCGTCCTGACCGTCACCGGGACCGACATGGGCAACGTGCAGCTGGTCGAGGACAACGTCCTGCGCATGGCGAAACACGCCGGGCTGCCCCGGCACTTCACCGACTACTTCGCCTTCGTCGAGGGCAACACCGCGTGTTCGCGGGCCGCCGCCGCCAGCCACCAGGTCACCGTCAGGGAGATCGCCTCCTCGCCCGGCTTCGACGACGAGACGCGCCGCGTGATCCTCACCTCCGGCAGCCGCGCCTGCCACAGCATCCCCCTCGTCGACGACCAGGACACCGTCCGCGGTGTCATCTCCTCCCACCACGCCCGGCCCCTGGCCGGCTTCACCCAGGCGCAGCTGCGGGCGCTGCACGCCACCGGCCGCACCATGGGCGACTGGATCAAGTGGCATCAGGACACCGTCCTGATGGACGCGCTGGAGGACCTCCACCGGCTCGCCCTCACTCCTCGGTGAGGGCGGGTCCGGCGGGGCCGGCGGGTTCGGTGGGGCCGGCGGGTTCGGTGGGGCTGGCGGGTTCGGTGGCGTAGCGGGCCATCGTCCGGATGCTCTCGCCGGGGGCCGGCGGGCCGTCCCCGGACAACTGCGTCTGCAGGTCGCGGAAGTACTGCACGTACAGGTCCGGGGTGAAGATGCTGAGCATGACGGCCGGTCGGCCGGTCGTGTTGGCGAAGGTGTGCGGGGCGCCGGGCGGGACCAGCACGAAGGTGCCCGCGCCCGCGTCGTGCTCCTCCTGGCCGACCGTGAAGCGCACCGTCCCGGAGAGGATGTAGAAGCCCTCGTCGTGCCGGGCGTGGCGGTGTTGCGGCGGCCCGGGTGTATGGGGCGCCAGCACGGATTCGGTGAGGCCGAGGCGGTGGCCGGTGTTGCTCCCGTCCTCGAGAACACGCATCCGTGTCGCCCCCAGGACGATCGCCTCGCCCTCCCCCGGCCCGACCACCGAGACGACAGGCGCCGGGGCCGGGGCGGCGGATGGCGGGGCGGCGGTTGGCGGTGCGCCGGGCGTCGGGTGACCGGGCGTCGGGACGCTGGCCCTCGGGTGCCCGGGCGCTGGGACGCCGGTCGGCGGGGCGCCGGTCGTCGGGAGGCCGGGCGCTGGCTCGCCGGTCGGCGGGGCGCTGGTCTTCAGGGGGCCGGGCGCCGGATGGCCGGGCGCCGGATGGCCGGGCGCCGGATGGCCGGGCGCCGGGACGCCGGCCCTCGGGTACCCGGGCGCTGGGACGCCGGTCGGCGGGGCGCCGGTCGTCGGGAGGCCGGGCGCTGGCTCGCCAGTCGGCGGGGCACCGGTCTTCAGGGGGCCGGGCACCGGATGGCCGGACGCCGGATGGCCGGACGTCGGGACGCCGGCCCTCGGGTACCCGGGCGCTGGGACGCCGGTCGGCGGGGCGCCGGCCCTCGGGTGCCCGGGCGCTGGCTCGCCAGTCGGCGGGGCACCGGTCTTCAGGGGGCCGGGCGTCGGGTGGCCGGACGCCGGGACGCCGGCCCTCGGGTGCCCGGGCGCTGGGACGCCGGTCGGCGGGGCGCCGGTCGTCGGGCGGGTGGGTGTCGGGGGGTTGGGGTTTGGGGTGGTGGGCATGGGGTGATTTCAGCGGTGGGGTGGGGCGGGTGTCCAAGACCTGTTTCAGGGGGGCGATACCGGCTGGGTATCGTCGCCGTATGGAGCTGCGCAGACTGCGCTATTTCGTGGTGGTCGCCGAGGAACTCCACTTCGGCCGGGCCGCCGTCCGGCTGCACATGAGCCAGCCGCCGCTGAGCCGGGCGATCAGACAGCTGGAGACCGAGACCGGTGCCGTGCTGTTCGAGCGCTCCCCGGCCGGTGTCACGCTCACCGCGGCGGGAGCGGTGCTACTGGAGGAGGCGCGGGCCCTGCTCGAGCGGGCCGAGCTGGTGCGCGTACGGGTGGCTGCCGCGGCCGGCACCTCGCTCCTGCGCGTCGGCGTCCTTGGCGACAGCGCCGGCCCGGAGGTGAGCCGGCTGGCCGAGGCCTTCCGGCGGCGTCACCCGCACGTCGAGGTGCGGGTGCGCGAGGCCGGCCTGGCCGACCCCGCCTGCGGGCTGCCCGCGGGCCGGGTCGATGTGGCCCTGACCCGCGGGCCGTTCGAGGAGATGGGCCTGACGGTGCGTGAGCTGCGCGGCGACCCGGTGGGGGCGCTGCTGCGGGCCGACGACCCGCTGGCCCGGCGCGCTTCCTTGAGCCTGGCCGACCTCGCCGGGCGGCGCTGGTTCGTCTTCCCGCGGGGCACCGACCCGGCGTGGCAGGCGTACTGGAGCGGCGGCGTGCCCCGGCAGGGGCCGGTGGTGCGGGCGGTCGTGGAGTGTCAGCAGGCGGTGCTCTGGAACGGCACGGTGGGCATGACGCTGCTGGGCCACGAACCCGCCCGGGGGCTCACGGTGGTGCCGCTGAGCGACATGCCGCCCAGCCGCGCGGTGGCGGCCTGGAGACAGGGCGACCCCAGCCCCCTGGTCCGCTCCTTCGTCAAGATCGCGGCCGGCGCCTGTCGGGAGCAGGAAGACGGGGGCCTCTGATGCCTGCGGGCTCAGTACTCTTTGCTGTCATGGGGACAAGCCGCCGCAGCCAGGCCGAACGGGACGCGATCACCGTCGAGATCGGATACGCGCTGCTCAGCGCGTGCTTCCTGGGTGCCGTGGTGTTCGGGGCGCTCGCCGGGCCGGTCGCCGTCTGGCAGCTGCCGGCCGCCGTCGAGGAGACCCTGCCCGTCGTCGGCGGCGTGATCGCGGCTGTGCTCGCGGTGCTCCGTGTCGTGCATGTCCTGTGGCGCTGCGCGAGGCCCGGCCGGCGCTGACGCTCCCCCTCCCGGCGGGCGGGTGACCCGCGCGCTCCCGGCATGCCGGAATGTGTGTCCTGACTCAGGCTGGATAGGCGATGACGTCGATGACGTCACGGATCATGCTTGGGACGAGGGAGCAGAGCGCCATGGGAACCGATGTGTTCCATTCGCAAGTGCCCATGAGGGTGAACGGCAGGCCCTGCGGCCCCGTCGTCGATCACCGCTCCACACTGCTGGACGTCCTGCGGGAGCAGCTGGCTCTGACGGGCGCCAAGAAGGGCTGCGACCACGGGCAGTGCGGTGCCTGCACCGTCCTGGTCGACGGGCGCCGCGCCAACAGCTGTCTGCTGCTGGCCGTGGCCCTGGAGGGGTGTGACATCACCACCGTCGAGGGGCTGCGGGACGGCGACGGCGAGAGTGAACACCCCCTGCAGCGGGCCTTCGTGGCGCGCGACGCGTTCCAGTGCGGGTACTGCACCCCGGGGCAGATCTGTTCGGCGGTGGGCGCCCTGGCCGAGGCGCGGGCGGGCCGCGCCTCGCACGTGACGGACCCGCGGGCGGCCACCGGCGCGCCGGTGGCGTTGACCAAGGAGGAGATCCGGGAGCGGCTCAGCGGCAACCTGTGCCGCTGCGGCGCCTATCCGCACATCGTCGAGGCCGTCGAGGACGCCGATGCGGGTGGTGCCAGTGGTGCCGGTGGTGCCGGGGAAGGGGGAATCCGGTGAAGTCCTTCATGTACGTGCGGGCCCACAGCGTCGATGAGGCGACCGCGGCGCATGCCGGGCACGCCACCTCCCGTTACCTGGGTGGCGGAACCAACCTCGTCGACCTGATGAAGCTGGGGGTGGAGCGGCCCGAGACGCTGGTCGACGTCAGCCGGCTGCCGCTGGACTCGGTCGAGGAGCTTGCCGACGGTTCCGTGCGGGCCGGTGCGATGGTGCGCAACAGTGACCTGGCCGCCCATCCGCTGGTGCGTGACCGCTATCCGGTGCTGGCCCAGGCGCTGCTGTCGGGAGCCTCCGGCCAGCTGCGCAACATGGCCACGACGGGCGGCAACCTGTTGCAGCGCACCCGCTGCCCCTACTTCCAGGACCTGGGCAAACCGTGCAACAAGCGGGAGCCGGGCTCGGGGTGCGGTGCGCGCGAGGGCGTGCACCGCGATCACGCGGTGCTGGGCCACTCCCAGCAGTGCATCGCCACGCACCCCTCGGACATGGCGGTCGCGCTCGCCGCGCTCGATGCCCGGGTGGAGCTGCAGGGTGCGCAGGGCGCGCGGACGCTGGCGGTGGCGGAGTTCCACCGGCTGCCGGGCGACCGGCCGGAGGTGGACACCGAGATCGCGCCGGGTGAGCTCATCACCGGGGTGCTGATTCCGCCGGTGGCCTCGGGCGTCGTCTCGGCCTACCGCAAGGCGCGGGACCGTGCCTCGTACGCCTTCGCGCTGGCCTCGGTGGCCGTGGTGCTGGGGGTGCGCGACGGTGTCGTGGAGGAGGTGCGGATCGCGTTCGGCGGGCTGGCCCACCGGCCCTGGCGTGCCCGGCGTGCCGAGGAAGTACTGCTGGGTGCGGCGCCGCGGGAGGAGGTGTTCCTGCGGGCCGTGGAGGCGGAGCTCGCGGAGGCGGTGCCGCTGCGGGACAACGGGTTCAAGGTGCGTCTGGCCCGCAATCTCGCCTGCGATGTCCTGCGTCGCCTGGCCGACTCCCCCAGCTCCCCCGCCTTCCCCAGCTCCCCCGACTCCCCTAGCTCCCCCGACTCCCCTAGCTCCCCGGGCTCCCCGGGCTCCCCTAGCTCCCCGGGCTCCCCCGCCGCGTCCTGACCCCTCGTCCCGCCGTCTTTCTCGCCCCCGTCTTCAGCAGGGAGAACCTCATGCCGGACACCGTCGATGCTCTCGGGGCGGACCTCGAGCGCAGGGAGGGTCCCGACAAGGTGCACGGGACCGCCCGTTACGCCGCCGAGCACACGCCCGAGGGGTGTGCCTATGCCTGGCCCGTCCCGGCCACCGTGGCGCGCGGTGAGGTCACCGGCCTCGACGACCGGGCGGCGCTGGCGCTGCCCGGCGTCGTCGGTGTCCTCAGCCACCGCAACGCGCCGCGGCTCGCCGAGTCGGACGACGCGACGCTGGCCGTGCTGCAGAACGCCCGGGTCCCGCACCGGGGCTGGTATGTGGCGCTGGTCGTCGCCGACACCCTGGAGGCGGCGCGCGAGGGGGCCGCGGCGGTACGCGTCACCTACGCCGAGGAGCCCCACGACGTCACCCTGCGCGCCGGGCATCCCGATGCCTACGTACCAGAGGACTCGGACGGCACGTCGGGCGAGCACGTGCGCGGGGACGCGGAGGGGGCGTTCGCGGCCGCGCCCGTGCGCGTCGACGCCGGTTACCGGGTGCCGCCGCTGCACAACCACCCCATGGAGCCGCACGCGGCCACCGCCCGCTGGCAGGACGGGCGGCTGAGCGTGTACGACTCCAGCCAGGGCGCCACCACCGTGCGCGATGTCCTGGCGACTCTGTTCGAGCTGCCCAAGGAGCAGGTCACGGTCGTCTCCGAGCACGTCGGCGGCGGTTTCGGCTCCAAGGGCACGCCCCGCCCGCACGTGGTGCTCGCCGCCATGGCCGCCCGTGCGACGGGCCGGCCGGTGAAACTCTCCCTGCCGCGCCGGGAGTTGGCGTGCGTGGTGGGTCACCGCTCGCCGACGCTGCACCGGGTGCGGCTGGGCGCCGGGCAGGACGGCACGCTGACCTCGGTGATCCATGAGGTGAACGCGTACACCTCCCGCGTCAAGGAGTTCGTCGAGACGGCCGCCGCCGCCACGCGCGTCATGTACGCCTCGCCGCACGGCCGGACCACCCACCGGGTGGTGCCGCTGGATGTGCCCAGTCCGTCCTGGATGCGGGCCCCGGGTGAGGCGCCGGGCATGTACGCGCTGGAGTCGGCGATGGACGAGCTGGCCGTGGCGCTCGGCATGGACCCCGTCGAGCTGCGGCTGCGCAACGACACCGACGAGGAGCCCGACAGTTCCCGGCCGTTCAGCAGCCGGCATCTGGCCGAGTGCCTGCGGGAGGGGGCCCGGCGCTTTCGCTGGTCCGAGCGTGATCCGCGGCCCCGCTCGCGGGCCGAGGGGCCGGTGCTGGTGGGCAGCGGGGTCGCGGCGGCCACCTACCCGGTGGTCGTCGCGCCGTGCCGGGCCGGTGTCCACGCTTATCCGGACGGCGGGTTCGTGGTCCGGGTCAACGCCACCGACATCGGTACGGGTGCCCGTACCGTGCTCGCGCAGGTCGCCGCCGACGCGCTCGGCGTGCCGGTGGAGCGGGTGCGCACCGAGATCGGCAGCAGTGACCTGCCGGCGGCGCCGCTGGCCGGCGGTTCGTCGGGGACGGCGTCGTGGGGGTGGGCGGTGCACGAGGCCTGCACACGGCTGGCCGGGCGCCTGTCGGGGCAGCAGGGGCAGCAGCTGCCGCCGGAGGGGGTGGGCGCCACGGCCGATACGGCGGGCGCCGCCGACGCCGACAGCGACTACGCCCGGCACGCCTTCGGCGCCCACTTCGCCGAGGTCGGTGTCGACACGGTGTCCGGGGAGGTCCGGGTGCGCCGTCTGCTGGGCGTCTACGCCGCGGGGCGCATCCTCAACTCCCGTACCGCGCGGTCGCAGTTCATCGGCGCGATGACGATGGGGCTGGGGATGGCGTTGACGGAGGGCAGCACGATGGACGCCGCGTTCGGTGACTTCGCGGAGTGCGACCTGGCGGCCTATCACGTGCCCGCGCACGCCGACGTGCCCGTGATCGAGGCGCACTGGATCGAGGAGGACGATCCTCATCTCAACCCGATGGGCAGCAAGGGCATCGGGGAGATCGGGATCGTGGGGACGGCCGCGGCCATCGGCAACGCGGTGCACCATGCGACCGGGGTGCGGATGCGTGAACTGCCGCTGACCCCCGACCGGGTCCTGAACAGCGCCCTGTTGTGAGCTGAACGCTGCCCTCTCCGGGGCCCCGTGGGGTTCAGGAAGTGGCGCGGGCCCGGCTCGCGCGGGTCCAGGACAGGACTTCCTGGGCCGTCCAGGTGGTCACCACGCGCTCGGCCGGTACGCCGCACTCCTCGGCCCGCGCGCACCCGATGATCTGCCAGTCCAGCTGGCCGGGCGCGTGGGCGTCGGTGTCCACCGAGAACAGGACGCCGGCCTCGACGGCCTGGCGCAGCAGGCGGCGGGGCGGGTCGAGGCGTTCGGGGCGGCTGTTGATCTCCACGGCCGTGCCGGCGGCGGCGCAGGCGGCGAAGACCTGTTCCGCGTCGAACTGGGAGGGGGGTCTGCCGCGTCCGGTGACCAGGCGGCCGGTGCAGTGGCCCAGCACGTCGGCCCGGGGGTCGCTCACGGCGGTGACCATGCGCCGGGTCATCGCGGCGGCGTCCATGCGCAGTTTGGAGTGCACCGAGACGACCACGACGTCGAGGCGGTCAAGGAGTTCCGGCTCCTGGTCGAGGGAGCCGTCGTCGAGGATGTCGCACTCGATGCCGGTCAGCAGGCGGAAGGGGGCCCAGCGTTCGTTGAGGTCGGCCACCACCGCCAGCTGTTCGCGCAGCCGCTGGGGCGACAGGCCGCGCGCGATGGTCAGCCGGGGCGAGTGGTCGGTCAGGACGGCCCATTCGTGGCCGATCTCCATGGCGGCGCGGCCCATCTCCTCGATGGGGCTGCCGCCGTCCGACCAGTCGGAGTGCAGATGGCAGTCGCCGCGCAGCAGCGCCCGCAACCGGGCGCCGCCCTCGCCCTCGGCCAGCGGTGTGAGGGCCTCTTGTTCGAGGCGTTCCAGGTAGCCGGGCATGCCGCCGGCCAGCGCCTCACGGATGACGGCGGCCGTCTTGGGGCCGATGCCCTTGAGCGACTCCAGGGAGTTGTCGGCGGCGCGGCGCGCCGTCTCGCCCTCGGCCAGCTGGGTGATGACCTGGGCCGCGGTGCGAAAGGCCCGTACGCGGTAGGTGGGGGCGCGGCCGCGTTCGAGCAGGAAGGCGATGCGTTCCAGGGCCTCAACGGGCTCCATCGGCGCCTCCGTGGGTTCATGGGGCGAGGTTTGTGGGGCGGGTCTTGCGCGCGGCTGTGTTCCTCTCCAGCCTCGCCCGGCTCTCAGGGGGTGTCGCGCCGAAAGGCCCGGGTCTGGTCGGCGAGGCCGCCGGGGCCCAGTGGCCCGGTCTGGGTGAGGGGCGGGCCCGGCGGGCGGTGCCGGCGGCGGGCGCGGGCCAGGCGGGTGACCAGGGGCGGCAGCAGGGCCCGTGCCGGCTGGGCCAGGCGTGTCCAGGCGGGGAGGTAGACGGCGGTGCGGCGCTGTTCCACGGCCCGGGCCAGACGGGCGGCGGCCCGGGAGGCGGGCAGGAGGCGGCGGGCGGGGGGCGGCAGGAGGCGGCGGGGTTCCTGGAGGGAGGGGTGGGTGTGGAGGTCGCGGAGCATGTCGGTGTCGAGCCAGTTGAGGTAGGCGATGCCCACGGCCACGCCGCGGTGGGCCGTCTCGGCCCGCAGGGCGTGGGTGAAGGCCTCGGCTCCGGCTTTGGAGGCGCAGTAGGCGCTCATCATGGGGACGGCGCCCAGGGCGGCCGTGGAGGCGATCTGCAGGTGGTAGCCGCGGGTGTGCAGCAGGTCGGGCAGGAAGGCCTGGGCGGTGAACGCGCTGCCGGTGAGGTTCACCTCGATCACCCGCCGCCAGGCGTGCGGGTCGGCGCTCTCGATCGGGCCGGCCTGGGCGATGCCCGCGTTGGCGATGACGACGGAGGGCGGGCCCAGGCGGGCGCGGATCGTGCGGGCGGCGGTGTGCAGGGCGGCCGGGTCGGTGATGTCGGCCTCGAGGGCGAGGGACGGTGTGGGCAGGGTGGCCGCCACGGCGTCCAGGGCGGCCTGTTCGTGGCCCAGCAGGGCGATCCTGGCGTGGCGGCGGGCCAGTTCGCGGGCGAGGGCCGCGCCCAGGCCGCGGGCGGCGCCGGTCACCACGACGGTGCGGTCTGTCAGGGGGCTGTCGCGCATGCCGGGGCCCTTCGTCGAGGGGCGGGGGCGGTGGGTCAGGCTCTCAGGCTCTCAGTGGTGGTGCTTGTTGCCGGTGCGGTCGCGGGTCGCGAGCAGGCGCTGGGCGCCGGTCAGGGGGAAGGGCAGGCGGCGGCGGAGTGCGGCCCGTGCCGCGTTGGCGCCGGGGGCGCCGTGGACGCCGCCGCCGGGGTGGGCGCCGGCCGAGGCGAGGAAGAGGCCGGCCACAGGTGTCTCGGGGCGGCCGGTGCCCGCGACGGGGCGGAAGAACAGCTGCTGGTGCAGGGAGGTGGTGCCGCCGTTGAGTGCGCCGCCGTGCAGGTTGCGGTCCAGGGACTGCAGGGTGGTCGGGGCCAGGATGCGGCGGGCGCGGATGAGGGTGCGGAAGCCGGGGGCGAAGCGTTCGACCTGCTCTTCGACGCGGTCGGCCATCCTCTCCTGTTCCGCCGGGCTCCAGGCGCCGGAGATGTTCTGCCCGCCGGCGTCGGTGCGGATGGTCTGAGGGACGTGGGTGTAGGCCCAGGCGGACTCGGTCCCGCCCGGTGAGCGGGTGGCGTCCGCGGTGGTCATCTGGCCGAAGAGGAGGAAGGGCCGGTCGGGCACCTGGTGCATGGCCAGCTGCGCGGCGAACCGGGTGAGTTCGTCCACGCCGTCGGCCAGGTGGACGGTGCCCGCGCCCGCGGCCTGTTCGGCCTGCCAGGGCACGGGCCCCTCCAGTGCCCAGTCGACCTTGAAGGTGGCGAAGTCCCACTGGAAGCGGCGCAGGTCGGCAAGGAGCTGGCCGGGCAGGTGCTCGGGGGCGATCAGTTCGCCGTACAGGGCGGGTACGGACACGTCGGCCAGGACGGCGCGGGTGGCGGGCACGGTGTCGCCGTCCGCGGTGCGCACCGCGACGGCGCGCCCGCCGCGGACGGTGATCTGCTGGGCGGTGCGGCCGCACTGTACGGTGCCGCCGCGCGCGTTGAGGCGTTTGACCAGGGCCTGGATGAGTTCGCCGGAGCCGCCGGCCGGCACGGGGAAGCCGTAGGTCTGTCCCAGCAGTGCCATGAGCCAGCCGAAGCCGCCGCTGCCCGCCGCCTCGGGGGCGAGGTCGGCGTGCAGGGCGTTGCCGGCCAGCAGGAGCCTGCCGCCCTCGCCGTCGAACTCCTCCTCGCCCAGCCGCCGTACCGGCAGCAGCAGGGAGCGGGCCAGGCGCAGCGCGCCGCCCGCCCTGAGCCGGTAGGCAAGGCGGGCCGAGGCGCGCACCGGTGGGAAGGGGGTGAACAGGGCGTCCAGGAGGTCGGGGTGGATGTCGTGCCACAGGTCGTGCAGGCGCCGCCAGGCCGCGCCGTCCCCGTCGGCGAAGGTCTCCAGGGAGGCCGCAGTGACGTGGACGTCGCGGTCCAGGACGGCGCAGCGGCCGTCGGAGAGGGGGTGGGCCAGGACGTGGGGTGCGTGGCTCCAGCGCAGGCCGTACTCGTGCAGGCGCATCCGCCGCAGGACGGGCGAGGCGGCGGCCAGCGGGTAGAAGGAGCTGAAGAGGTCGTTGACGAAGTCGGGGTGCACGCCCCGGTCGTGGCGTACGGCGCCGCCGGGCTCGTTCTGTTCCTCCAGGACCGTCACGCTCCACCCGGCGTCGGCCAGGAGGTTGGCCGCGACCAGTCCGTTGGGTCCGGCCCCGATCACCACCGCGTCAGGCATGCGCCTCGCCGCCTCCCGGGCCGGTCACGGTGCCCAGGGCGCGGCGCGGGCGGCCCTGGTCGGTTTCGCGCTGTTCGGCTTCGCACACCTGGGCCAGGCGGGCGAGCATCGCGCGGTGGCGCAGCTGGATCAGTGCCTCGACGGCCGTGTTGTGCAGGACGCCTGCGGCTCCGCGCAGGGGGTGTTCGTCCACGATGACCAGGCAGTGTTCGCCCCAGGGCCGCAGTTCGATGGCGATCCGGGCGGTGCCCAGGGGGCCTGCCTTGGCCTCCAGTTCCAGGATGGAGCCTTCCTCGCAGCGCCGTACGACCGTCTCGTTGGTGGCCCGGAGGGGGCCCAGGCGCACCTCGTACTCGATCGCCGCGCCCAGGGCGGGCCACCGGCCGCGCACCGGGTGCGAGGAGGCGGTTCCCACCACCCACTGGGCATAGCGGCTGCCGTCGGCCAGGACACTCCACACCGTGTCCGGGCTCACCCTGATCAGTCGATGACGCTGTGCCATCCGTTGCCTCCCTGACTCGCCGTCATCGCCGAGTGCCCCGAACCACTCTCCTCAACATCGTGCGGGACAAGGACCGCCCGCGCGCCCCGGGGCGCGCGTGTCGCGGTGCGGGCCGCCGGCGGCGAGACTGCGAGGTGAGGCGGCCCCGCTCCCCCGGCACGAAACGAGGCGGCAGCACAGTGAGCGAAGGCGACGACATTCCCGCGGGCGGCCGGCACGTCCTGGTGACGGGGGCCACCGGCTACATCGGGGGCCGGCTGGTGCCCGAACTGCTGGCGGCCGGCCACCGGGTGCGGTGTCTGGCCCGCTCCCCGCACAAGCTGCGCGACCACCCGTGGGCCGGTCGGGTGGAGATCGTCCGCGGTGATGTGACCGACGCGCGGTCGCTGGCCGATGCCCTGCGGGGCATCGAGGTGGCGTACTACCTGGTGCACGCGCTGAACACCGGTGCCGGTTTCGAGGACACCGACCGGCGGGCGGCCACGACGTTCGCCGGGCAGGCGCGGGCGGCCGGGGTGGGCCGCCTGGTGTATCTGGGCGGGCTCACCCCGGCCGGGGTGAGCCCGGCGCAGCTGTCGCCGCATCTGCGCTCGCGCGAGGAGGTGGGCCGCATCTTCCTCGGCTCGGGGGTGCCCAGTGCGGTGCTGCGCGCGGCGGTCATCATCGGGTCGGGTTCGGCGTCCTTCGAGATGCTGCGCCATCTCACCGAGCGGCTGCCGGTCATGGTGACGCCCAGCTGGGTGCGCACCCGCGTCCAGCCGATCGCGGTGCGCGACGTGCTGCGCTACCTGCTGGCCTGCGCCGGCCTGCCCCCGGCCCTGAACCGGGCCTTCGACATCGGCGGCCCGGACGTGCTGACGTACCGGAACATGATGCGGGCGTACGCCGAGGTCGCCGGGCTGCCGCACCGGCTGATCGTGCCCGTGCCGCTGCTGACGCCGAAACTGTCCGGCTACTGGGTGGGGCTGGTCACCCCCGTGCCGCACGGGATCGCCCGGCCGCTGGCGGAGTCGCTGCGCCATGAGGTGGTGTGCCAGGAGCACGACATCGCCGCCTACGTTCCCGACGGTCCTGGCCGGCCGCTGCCCTTCGTCCAGGCGCTGCGCCTGGCGCTGCGGCGGGTGCAGGACGCGCAGGTCACCACCCGGTGGTCGTCGGCCTCGGTGCCCGGGGCGCCCAGCGATCCGCTGCCCACCGACCCCGACTGGGCCGGCGGCAGCCTCTACACCGACCGCCGCACCAGGGTGGTGGACGCCTCTCCGCAGGCGCTGTGGCGGGTCGTGGAAGGCATCGGCGGCGAGCACGGCTGGTACTCCTTCCCGCTCGCCTGGGCGGTGCGGGGCCTGTTCGACCGGCTGGTGGGCGGGGTGGGGCTGCGCCGGGGCCGGCGCGACGCGCACCGTCTGCGGGTGGGTGACTCGCTGGACTTCTGGCGGGTGGAGGAGATCAGGCCGGGCCGGCTGCTGCGGCTGCGCGCCGAGATGCGGCTGCCGGGTCTGGCCTGGCTGGAGATGTGGGTGGAGCAGGACGGTGCGGGCCGCACCCGCTACCGCCAGCGTGCGCTGTTCCATCCCCGCGGGCTGCTGGGGCATCTCTACTGGTGGTCGGTGGCGCCCTTTCACGCCGTGGTCTTCGGCGGCATGGCGCGCAACATCGCCGAGGCCGCGCGCCGGGAGCCCGGCTGAGCACCGCCCTCAACCGGCGGCTGTGGTGGTGGCGGTGGGTGGGCTGAGGCGTTCGGTCAGGAAGGCGAGGATCTCGTCGCGGGCGCGCCGGGTGGGGTGGCCGTCCTGGTCGACGAGGTGGGCGGTGACGACGCTGTGGGCGCAGCCCACGACGTCGCGGAAGAAGGGCGGCGGGTCGGTGCGGGCCGTCTCGCCGGGCAGGACGCGGCCGTCGAAGGCGTCGCCGAGCAGGGCCCGGTAGGCCGCGAAGCGGCGGCCGGTGCACCAGGTGTCGTCGTCGAAGCGGTAGGCCAGGACCTTCAGGCCGTCCCGCCGGACGCGGCCGGCCACCGCGGCGGCGTCCTGGGCGCTGAGTTCCAGGGCGGCGGGGTCGTCCAGCGGCAGCGAGGGGTGGTTGACCACGGGGGCGATGACGGCGGGTTCCAGGGCCATGGTCAGGGCGAAGTTGCCGGTGAAGCACAGTCCCACGGCGCCGACCCCGGGTCCGCCGCGCTCGGCGTGCGCGGTGCGGGCCAGGCCGCGCAGCCAGGCGGTGACCGGGCTGGTGCCGCCGCCGGCGAAGGCCCGGAACTCCGCGCTGACACAGGCGCGCCGCACGACGGCGCGGGCCTCGTCGGCCAGCGGGTAGGCGCCGTCGACGCCGAAGAGGGAGGGCAGGTACACGCTGAACCCGGCCTCGCGTATCCACCGGGCCAGGCGGGCGACGTCGGGGCTGATGCCCGGCATCTCGGGCATCAGGACGACGGCCGGGCCGGCCCCCGTGACGTACACCCTCTTGCTGACGTCCTGGATGCTGACGGTCCTGTGTTCGAAGTCGTCCAGGGGGTCGTCGCGGGGGTCGTCGTGCCGTGCTCGGGTGCTTGTCATGAGCGAAAGGATGGCGAGAGGCTGTCCTGGCAGGGAAGCGGCGGTATCGCCAGGTCTCTGGGTGATCTCGCCACCCGGCGCGGTCGTCGGCGGCTCCTGTCGCGGGGCTTCTGTCGTGGGGGCTCCTGTCGTGGGGAGGCTCCTGTCGTGGGGAGGCTCCAGTCATGGGGGGCTCCAGTCATGGGGGGATTCGTTGGGGTGCTTGGTTGGGGGCGGGAGGTGTGGTGTGTGAGTGCGCTGCGGGTGAGTGTGCTGGCCTATCCCGGCTGTTTCGCCTCGGAGGTGTTCGGTGTCCTGGACCTGCTGACCATGGCGCGGCATGTCGCCGCGGCGCAGGGGGCGCGGGAGCCGTCCTGGCGCACGTCGGTCGTCTCGCCCCGCCGGCGGGTGGCCGCCTCCGGCGGCCGGGGCATCGAGGTCGACGCGGTCCGGGCGGCGGACGTGCTGATCGTGCCCGGTTTCGAGGTCTGCCCCACGCTCGACCCCGGTGCGGTGCTCGCGGGCCTGGAGCCGGAGGCGGCGGTCCTGCGCGCGCAGGCGCAGGCCGGGGGCGCCCTCGTGTCGGTCTGTGTCGGCGCGTTCCTGCTCGCCGAGGCCGGGCTGCTCGGCGGGCGCGAGGCGACGACCTCCTGGCTGTACGCGGACCGTCTGGCCCGCCGGTATCCCGAGGTGCGGGTCCGTGCGGAGAAGCTGGTGGTGAGCGATCGCGGGGTGACCACCACGGCGGCCTTCAGCGCGATGTTCGACTTCACGCTCGGCCTCATCCGTGAGCACGACGGCCCCGGCATCGCCCGCAGCACCGCGCGCATCGCGCTGCTGGACGACGCGCGTTCCACCCAGTCGGCCTACGTGGACACCGCGTTGCTGCCCGCCGTGGGCCGCGGCTTCTCACTCGGCGTCAAGCGGTGGCTGGAGCAGCATCTGCGCGCCCGCTACGACCTTCCCGCGCTGGCCGGGGAGTTCGGTGTCAGTACCCGTACGATGCTGCGCCGCTTCGGCGCCGAGACCGGGCAGACGCCGCTGGCGTATCTGCACACGGTGCGGGTGCGGCGGGCGCGGCAGCTGCTGGAGATGACCGACCGGACCGTGGCGAGCGTCGCCGCCGAGGTCGGCTACCGCGATCCCGGCGCCTTCGGTGCGCTCTTCGCCCGGCACACCGGCCGGCTGCCCGGCGCCTACCGGGCGGCGTTCCGCCGGCGCGAGCCCCCGCCCGGGTGAGGGCGGCGCGCGGGCCCGGGGAGGCTTCGGAGGGCGGCGCAGGCCTCGCCGATCGCCTGGTCCAGGCGCACCTGGAAGCGCACCGGCAGCGGGCGCAGGGCCGCCCCGCCCCGAGGCTGTCGGGTCCCGCTGCGTGAGGGGGCGGGGCGCACTGCGAGCCTGGGGGCCATGACCACTGACACACCAGCAGATGTGCGAGTCACCCGGGCATGGAGCCGGATCGTGGAATGGCTGGCCGAGTACGCCCCGCCGTCGTACGCGGCCCTGGAGCCCGGCGCCACCGACGACGAGATCGTGGCTCTGGAAGAAGCCCTCGGCGTAAGCGTTCCGCAGGAGTTGAAGGCGCTGTGGCTGCTGTCCGCCGGTGAGGCCGGCGTGGCGGGTTCGGGGCTCATGCTGGGCGATTGGGCCCTGATGCCGCTCGACGCCGTGATCGAGGTCCACCGGATGTGGATGCGGCTCCAGGAGCAGGACGGCGAGAACGACACCGTGGGCGAGGACGCCCTGGCGCTGTGGAAGCCGTCGTGGATACCGTTCTGCTCCCTCAACCCCGACGACACTCTCTACGGCCTCTACCTGGACAGCGAGACCGGGGAAGTGTGCAAGTGGACCAGGTTCGCCGAGCGCGAGCGTGAGTACGAGTCGCTGCCCGCCTACCTGGAACTCATGGCGGTCAGCCTGGAAGCCCCCTTGGCAGGCGCCGGCCCGGAGAAGCCCGGCATGATGGACGGCGCCCTGGTGTGGGGACCCCCTCCTGAGGAAGAGCGCAGGGACCGGTGGGAGCACCACCTCGGCCAGGCCCCGCCGCGCCATCCCGCGAAGACGCCCGGCGCGATCCGGGAAGCTCTGCCCGGTGATGGGCGTGCGGGGTTCGACGAGCAGCGCGACGCCCTCGACCTGGCCGACCCCGAGGCCGTCGCCGCCTTCCGGGACCACTGGTGGGAGCGTGCCGTGCAGGCCCAGGAGGAACTGGAGGACGACGTCGCCGCCGCGCTGGGCGGGAACGTCTTGGCCAGTCCCGGCCGCAAGCTGGCGCCGGAGTACGAGGCCGTGCTGCCGCCCGCCATCCGCCACCGCCCGCCGTCCCTGGACGACATCCGTGCCGCCCTGCGCCACGAGAACGTCCGCGCACGGTTCAGCCAGGACTTGATGGAGGCGGTCCCGCCGCACTATCCGGCGCTGCTGCTGCGGTGGTGGGACATCGCCCGCCTGATGGCCGACCCTCGCGGGGATCGCGCCGTCCGCGCTGTCATCAACGGCCGCCGCGCCCCGGGCTAGGCCATGCCGAAGGGCACAGGCGTGGACCTGCGCTGTCTCCAGACCGCTTCAACCCCACCGTGCCCCTGTACCCCACCGTGACTCGGTACGAGACCAACACAGGTGTGAAGACGGGCTCTCAGCCGCCGCCGGCCGGGCACAGGGCGGCGGTGGCGGCCGGGACGCTGAGGCGGTACCCCACGCCCCGTACCGTCTCGATCCAGTGGGGCGAGCCGAGCTTGCCGCGCAGCGAGCCGACGTGGACGTCCAGGGTGCGGGTGGAGCCGAACCAGTTCTCGTCCCACACCCGGGCCATGATCTCCTCGCGCCGCAGTACCGTTCCCGGCTCCTCCAAAAGCATCGCGAGCAGGTCGAACTCCTTGCGGGTGACGCGTACTTCACCGTCGTGCAGATGGACCTTGCGGGTGCGCTCGTCCAGGCGCAGCGGGCCGGCCCGCAGATGGCGCTGTTCGGCCTCGGCGCGGGGATCATCGACCGGCGCCGGGGTGGCCGCGTCCCCGGACAGAAGCTGGGGCGGGGGCTCGGCGGCGGGCCGCAGTCCGGCAGGGGGGTGAGGCTGCGCGGCGAGCTGGGGGCGGGTGTTCTGGGGGGAGAGCGGGCGCCGCTGCGCGGGGACCAGGGGCGCCGGCGCGGCGTCGGGGGTGGGCGTGCCGTGGCGCAGGCAGCCCGTTCCGCGGCGCAGCACCGCGCCGATGCGGGCGAGCAGTTCGTGGCGTCCGAAGGGCTTGGGCACGAAGTCGTCGGCGCCGGAGTTCAGGGCCAGGACCTGGTCCAGTTCGTGGTGGCTGCCGCTGAGCACGATGATCGGTACGCAGGACTGCTCCCGGATGCGCCGGCACACCTCGTGTCCGGCCAGGTCGGGCAGGACGAGGTCGAGCAGGACCAGGTCGGCGGTGGCCAGCCGGTCCAGGGCGTCGGTTCCGGTGCGGGTGTGCCCGGTGACGTAGCCGTGCATGCCCAGCATCTGCTGGAGCGCGTCGGCCATTCCGTCGTCGTCCTCGACGATCAGTACGTTCATCAATCTCGCACGCCTTCCCGAGGAGTCCATGGTGTGGAACGGGGCCGAGCCTCGCGAGGGGGCGCGCGCAGCGTCAACGCGTCCTGGCGCCGGGTCCCAAGACGGGGGCGGGAAGGCGGGATTCCTGCCCGCCTCCTGTCATGGCGGGGGCAGGGGGCGGGGGAACCTGTCACGGGGTGGGCGGGGCGGGCGGGCGACCTTGTCATGCGACTGGCATCCGGCGGGGCGCCGGCGTGCTTGCCTGCCTGGTCAGCGCGTGGCTTGGGTGTGCACCGCCAGTTCGCTGCGGCCAAAGGCCAGCGCCTGGGTCAGGGCGGTGAGCGGGTCGGTGCGGGCGGGCAGGCACGTGGCGAGCGAGACGCCGTGGCGCAGGCCGTCGCCGGTCAGGCGGGTGCGTTCGGCGGCCAGCGCGCCCAGGGCGCGGCCCACCGCGGCCGGGATCGCGGCGCCGGTGCCCGCCCGGTAGGCGGGGGTGGAGGTGGCCGACGCGAAGAAGTCCAGGGGCAGTTCGGCCGTGGCGCGGTCCAGGTGTGCGGCGCCGGTGAGGGTGTCGGCGAGGATCTGGCGGGCGTGTGCGGCGGACAGCCGGGACAGGGGGCGGCCCGCGTCGTGGTCGGCGCAGTGCAGCACGCCGTCGATGCCGCCGAAGTGGTGCAGTGCCGTGCGGAGGGCCGCGTGCACGTCGTCATAACAGGAGAGCCGGCCGGCGGCCCGCACGATGCGGGCGCCGGGCAGGGGCGGGTCGGCGTCGGGGGTGAGCAGCACGATCCGGGCGCGGTGGCGGCGGGCCAGGGACAGGGCCAGGCGGGCGCCGGTGCCGGTGCCGGTATCGGTGAGCAGGTAGCGGCCGCCGGCCCGGATGGCGGCGGTGGGTGCGCCGGGGCGCGGGCCCGGGGCGGCGCGCAGGACACGGACCTCGCGTCCCGCGGGGGTGTGGCGGACTTCGGCCAGTCCGGGGCGGGGCAGGGCGAGTTCGCCGAGCGCGAGGCGGAAGGGGTCGCCGGCCCAGGCCGGCAGGTGCTGGACGCCGAGGCTGAGGGCGTGCAGGCGGCCGTCCTCGACGGCGGCGGCCTGGGCCACCGCGCCCAGGGCGGCGGCGAGTTCGGGGCGGGCGCGGCCGGTGACCAGGAAGGCCAGGTGCAGTGGGTCGCGGCGGGTGGAGCCGCACAGCGCGCGCAGGACGGGCAGGATCAGTTCGGCGGCGCGTTGTGGGGTGGTGGTGGCCGCGGGCAGGTCGAAGACCAGGACGCGCGGGTCGTGTCCGGCCCGGCGCAGCGTTTTGAGGTAGGCCGCCCAGGAGTGCGCGCCGGCCAGCACGTCACGGCCCACGCGTGCGGTGCGTACGCCCAGAGGGGTCCAGGCCCGGCCGGTGTCCCGACTGTCGACGACGAGCAGACTCTCGTCCGGGGTGAAGACGGGCGGATGACGGGGACGGGCGGGCGCGGGCGCCCAGACGGGGGTGTGCCAGCGGGGGGTGTGGTCGGCGGGGCGGGGGTCGGGGTCCGGCTCGTGGGCGGGGCGGGCGCTGAGGTCCGGCTCGCGGGCGGGCCGGGGGCCGAGGCCCGGCTCACGGGTGGGCCGGACGGCGAGGTCCGGCTCGCGGGCGGGCCGGGGGCCGGGGGCCGGCTCGCGGGCAGGCCGGGCGCCGAGGTCCAACTCGCGGGCAGGGTGGGCGTCGAGGTCCGGCTCGTGGGTGGGGCCGGGGTCGGGGTGGGCCGGGCCGTGGGTGGGTGTCTTGGTTGTTGTGGTTGTGGTGTTCATCGCTTCCACCCCGTCGTCGTCTTCCGGTCGCCTCGCCGCGGGCCGCGATGGCCCGAGCGGCCCCCCGTGGGCCGTAGCGCTTCGGTGGTGCCGGGTCAGGTTCGCCGCCCAGCATGGGTGAGGGTGCGCAAGGGCCGGGGCAGGGCGAGGTCAGCGGGGGTGCACCGGCGCGCCAACACTGCGCAGGGCGCGGGCCCTCGACGCCCCCGGCGGCGTCGGCGGGGCGCGGGGGCGGGCTGGTGACTTCGGTGACTCTCTTGGCCTGGTTCTGACATGGCGCTGGCACGGGATTCCCTACGGTGGCCGAAATCCCGCCCCCAGCACGCGGTCGCTTTGGAGGCAGTCCATGAGCCAGGCGTCAGCCGACCCGTTGAAGTCCCGTGTGCGGCCCGTACGCGGGGCCCGGGCGCCGGGTGGTGTCCGTGCGGTGCGCGGCGCCCTGGTGCCGCTCGACCCGGTGCGGGCGGCGGGGGCGCGCGGCTTGATCGTGCCGGTGGTGGCGGTGATGGCGGACCGGGCGGGCTGAGGCTGCCGGAGCCGTTCGGGGAACGAACGTGCCGCCCGCTCACGCGGGAGGAATGCGGTGGGGGGCTCGCTCGTAGCTTCCCCTCGGTGTTCTCGGCGTTCTCGGTGTTCTCGGTGTTGCGGCGTTGCGGCGTTGCGGCGTTGCGGCGTTGCAGCGTTCTCGGCGTTGCAGCGTTCTCGGCAGTTCTCGGCTCTTCCTTCCGGCTCTTCCTTTTCCGGCTGACCTTTTTCCGGTTCATGTGATGCGTACGAGTTTTGCGCATGTCGTTGGTGTGTACGGCTTTTGCGCGTGCCCGTCCCTTGTGCGGCAGCTCAGGGGGCGGGTGCGCGCGAGACTACGGGGGACAACAGATGAATCAGCGTGAGCTGCACGTGAGCGTCGCCACCCGCACCCGCACCCGTACCCGGTGCGAGGGGGTGGACTGTGTGCAGGGCCGGGCCGGGGCCGCCGCGGTGCAGGGGCTGCGGCTGTGCCCGGGGTGTCTGCGGCTGCTGGCCCGCCGCCTTCAGGAACTGCCCTGCCTGTACGAGGAGTTGGCGCAGCTGCTGGGCGGCGGCAGCGGTGCGGGGGTGCGCGAGCGGGTCAGTGGCGGGCCGGCGCCTGCGGGGATGCCGTTCAACGCGGCGGCCGCCGATGTGCGCGCCTCGATCCTGAGCACGCTCGGCTCGTGGGCCGGGCTGGTCAGCGCCCAGCGCCGGGTGCCCGCGCCCGAGCGCAGCGTCGAGCGGCTCGCCTCCTTCCTGCTGCTGCACGGGGCGTGGCTGGCCGCGCATCCGGCGGCCACCGACGCGACCGGGGAGATCGCCCGGCTGGCGGCCACCGCGCGCCGGGTGGGCCGGGAGCGGCCGCCGCGCCGGGTGCGGGTGGGGCCGTGTGTGGCGCAGGGCTGCACCGGTGTGCTGGTGGCCGACTTCCGCGGGGCGGGGGCGGGTTCGTGCACGGCGATCCGCTGTGACGCCGAGACGGAGCACGTGTGGCCCGGCGAGCTGTGGACCGAGCTGCGGCGCGCCCTGCGCGGGCAGGGCGAGCGGTGGCTGACGGCCGGGGACGTGGCGCGGCTGTGGTCGGTCAGCACCGGCACGGTCTACCGGCTGGCCAGTGAGCAGCACTGGCGGCGGCGCAGCCGGGCCGGTCGCACCTCCTACGCGGAGTCCGATGTGCACGCGTGTTTCGCGCGCCGCCGCGAGGGCGGGAGCGGGGCGGGGCCGGGCGGCTCTGACATTCTCTGAAGATTTCCTGACGCGGTTCTGCACTGTCCGGCATTGAAATCGGGGCGCCGGGCGAAGAAGGTATGGGGCAGAGTCCGGTGAACTGTTCCCGGGCCCCGTCGCATGCAGCGGACCGCCGAACGCAGGCCGCCCGCCACGACGTTCCCTCACCCACGCGATCCACGTGGTGTTCTCGCACGTTCTCGACTTCTCCCGCGGGCCCGTTCGCACGGGCCCGGCCGGGACCTCGCCCCCTTCCATCCACGGGAGACAGCCGATGCACAGCACTCTGATCGTGGCGCGCATGGACCCCGGCGCCGGCGCCGATGTGGCGCGGATCTTCGGGGAGTTCGACACCACCGGGATGCCCGATCTGATGGGGACCCGGCGCCGTCAGCTCTTTTCCTACCGCGGTCTCTACTTCCATCTGCAGGACTTCGACGCCGACCACGGCGGCCAGGCGATCGAGGAGGCCAGGACGCACCCGCTGTTCACGCAGATCAGCGATGACCTCAAGCCGTACATCGGGGCCTATGACCCGGCGACCTGGCGCTCGCCCGCGGACGCGATGGCCGAGCGCTTCTACCACTGGACCCGTTCTTCGTGACGCTTTTGCCCCGGAAGGGAGCGCCCTGCGCATGGGACGCGACGTAGTGATAACCGGCATCGGGGTCGTGGCGCCCGGCGGTGTCGGCGCCAAGGAGTTCTGGAACCTGCTGAGCAACGGCAGGACCGCCACCCGGCGCATCACCCTCTTCGACCCGGCCGAGTTCCGCTCGCGGGTCGCCGCCGAGGTCGACTTCGATGCCGAGCAGCACGGGCTGAGCCCGCAGGAGATCCGGCGCATGGACCGGGCCGCGCAGTTCGCGGTGGTCACCACCGCCGAGGCGATGGCCGACAGCGGTCTGACGCCCCAGACGATCGAGCCGCACCGCACCGGTGTCACCATCGGCAGCGGGGTGGGGGCGACCATGGCCCTGGACCGCGAGTACAACATCGTCAGTGACGGCGGCCGTCTGGAGCTGGTCGACCACCGCTATGCGGTGCCGCATCTGTACGACTACTTCGTGCCCAGTTCGTTCGCGGCCGAGGTGGCGTGGCGGGTGGGCGCCGAGGGGCCGGCCGCGGTGATCTCCACCGGCTGCACCTCGGGCCTGGACTCGGTGGGGCATGCCACCGAGCTGATCCGGGAGGGCAGCGCGGACGTGATGCTCGCCGGCGCCGCGGCGGCGCCCATCTCCCCGATCACGGTGGCCTGTTTCGACGCGATCAAGGCGACCACGCCGCGCGACGAGGAGCCCGAGCGGGCCTCGCGGCCCTTCGACCGCACCCGCAACGGGTTCGTGCTCGGTGAGGGCTCGGCCACCTTCGTACTGGAGGAGCGGGAGCGGGCGCAGCGGCGCGGGGCGTACATCTACGCCGAGATCTCGGGATTCGCGACGCGCTGCAACGCCTTTCACATGACGGGTCTTCGCCCCGACGGGCGCGAGATGGCCGAGGCGATCCGGCTGGCCCTGGACGAGGCGCGGATCAATCCGGAGCAGGTCGACTACATCAACGCGCACGGTTCGGGCACCAAGCAGAACGACCGGCACGAGACCGCGGCGTTCAAGTACAGCCTGGGCGAGCACGCGTACCGCACCCCGGTCAGCTCCATCAAGTCGATGGTCGGGCACTCGCTGGGCGCGATCGGCTCCTTGGAGATCGCCGCGTCGGTGCTGGCCATCGAGCACAACGTGGTGCCGCCGACGGCCAATCTGCACGAGGCCGACCCGGAGTGCGACCTGGACTACGTGCCGCTGGTGGCCCGCGAGCAGCAGACCGACACGGTGCTGAGCGTGGGCAGCGGCTTCGGCGGCTTCCAGAGCGCGATGGTGCTGCGGAGGGCGGCATGAGCCGGGCGGCGGTGGTCACCGGGATCGGTGTCACCGCGCCCAACGGGCTGGGCCTGGAGGCGTACTGGGATGCCACGCTCGCCGGGAAGTCCGGCATCACGGACATCAAGCGTTTCGATGCCGCGGGGTATCCGGCGGGGCTGGCCGGTGAGGTGCCCGACTTCGCCGCCCAGGACCATCTGCCGGGCCGGCTCATCGCGCAGACCGACCACATGACGCGGCTGGCGCTGGTGGCCGCCGACTGGGCGCTCGAGGACGCCGGGGTCGATCCCGGCGCGTGGGACCCCTTCGACATGGGGGTGGTCACCGCCGCGTCGGCGGGCGGCTTCGAGTTCGGCCAGCGTGAGCTGCAGAACCTGTGGTCCAAGGGCGGCAGTTACGTCTCCGCCTACCAGTCCTTCGCCTGGTTCTATGCCGTGAACACCGGCCAGATCTCCATCCGCAACGGGATGCGCGGCCCCAGCGGGGTGATCGTCTCCGACCAGGCCGGCGGCCTGGACGCCCTGGCGCAGGCGCGCCGGCAGATCCGCAAGGGCAGCCGGCTGATCGTGTCCGGCGGGGTGGACGGCTCGATCTGCCCGTGGGGGCACGTCGCCCAGTGGGCCGGCGGCCGGCTGAGCACCAGCCGGGATGCCGAGCGGGCGTATCTGCCCTTCGACGCCGAGGCCGCCGGGCATGTGCCCGGCGAGGGCGGGGCGCTGCTGGTCCTGGAGGAGGCCGGTGCGGCGGCCGCGCGCGGTGCCCGCGTCTACGGGGCGGTGCGCGGGTATGCCGCCACGTTCGACCCGAGGCCGGGCAGCGGGCGCCCGCCGGGTCTGCGGCGCGCGATCGAACTGGCCCTGGCCGATGCCGGGATCGGTGCGCCGGAGGTGGATGTGGTGTTCGCCGACGCCGCCGCGCTGCCCGAGCTGGACCGCGTCGAGGCGCAGGCGCTTCAGGCGGTGTTCGGGGCGCGGGGGGTGGCGGTGACCGCGCCCAAGACGATGGTGGGGCGGCTGCTGTCCGGTGCGGCCTCGCTGGATGTGGCCACCGCCCTGCTGGCGCTGCGCGATGGTCTGGTGCCGCCCACCGTGCACGTCACGCCCGACCCCGTCCACCGGCTCGACCTGGTCACCGGCCAGGCCCGGCCGGCCGCCCTGGAGACCGCGCTGGTGATCGCCCGCGGTTACGGCGGGTTCAACTCCGCGCTGGTCGTCTCCCGCTCCGCCGCGTGAGCGCCGGCCGCGCCAGGCAAGGCACAGCAAGCAATCCGTCCCGAGAGAGGGTGGCGCGTATGCCCAGCAAGGTCATGGCGAGCGGCCAGGCCAGGAAATCCGACAAGGTCCAGCACTGCGACGTGTTCATCCTGGGTTCCGGGCTCGCGGGCTCGGTCGCCGGGGCGGTGCTGGCCCGCCAGGGCGCCAAGGTGGTGCTCGTGGACGCGGGCCAGCACCCGCGGTTCGCGGTGGGTGAGTCGATGACGCCGCAGCTGATCGAGTGGCTGCACATCCTCAAGTCGCGTTTCGACGTGCCCGAGCTCGGCCATCTGCTGAACGTCAAGGCGGTCGCCGACCATCTGGGCCCCCACCACGGCAGGAAGCAGAACTTCGGGTTCATCAAGCACGAGGCGGGCCGCGAGCCCGATCCCGAAGAGGCGACGATGTTCGTCATCCCCAAGGCCCTGACCGATGCGAGCCACCTGTTCCGCCAGGACAGCGACCAGTACTACTTCAACGTCGCGGCCAAGTACGGCTGCCTCACCCGGCAGAACTGGTTCGCCACCGACCTGGACTTCGATGAGGACGGGGTGACCGTCACCGGCAGGAACGGCGAGGTGTTCCGGGCCAAGTACCTCATCGACGCGAGCGGTTTCCGCTCGCCGCTGGCGGAGAAGTTCGGTCTGCGCGAGCAGCCGGCCCGCTTCAAGCACCACGCCCGGTCGCTGTTCACGCACTACATCGGCATCAAGCCCTTCGACGACGTCTCCCACCACCCGGTCAGCAAGCGCCCGCCGGCCCAGTGGCACAACGGCACCCTGCACCACCTCATCGAGCGCGGCTGGTTCTGGATCATCCCCTTCGACAACACCAAGGGCTCCAAGAACCCCATGGTCAGCGTCGGGCTGACGATGGACGAGCGCACCTACCCCAAGCCCAAGGACCTGAGTCCCGAGGAGGAGTTCCGCTCCTTCCTGGACAAGTACCCGGCCGTCAAGCGGCAGTTCGTGGGCGCCAAGCGGGTCCGTGAGTGGATCTCCACCGACCGTCTGCAGTACTCCTCCTCCCGCTCGATCGGGCACCGCTGGTGCCTGATGTCGCACGCGGCCGGGTTCCTGGACCCGCTGTACTCGCGCGGGCTGTCCAACACCTTCGAGGTGGTGTACGCGCTGTGCACCCGCCTGCTGGACGCGATCGAGGACGACGACTGGTCGGTGGAGCGGTTCGAGTACGTCGAGCAGGTCGAGCGCGGGCTGCTGCGCTACAACGACGACCTGGTCAACAGCTCCTACATCGCCTTCTCCCACTTCCGGCTGTGGAACGCGGTGTTCCGGGTGTGGGGCGGGTTCTTGACGCCGGGTGTGATCCGGCTGCACCGGGCCCGGGTGCAGTACGAGCTGGACGGGAACGAGCAGCACCTCAAGGACCTGGAGACCAGCGCCTACCCGGGCCTGTGGTGGCCGCAGGACGACTTCCGGCACATCCTCGAACTGACCGCGGAGACCTGCGAGAAGTACGAGGTCGGCGAGGTCGACGGGGACACGGCCGCCGACATCATCTTCGCGGCGCTGCGCGACTGCGAGAGCCTCAACCCGGTCTTCGGGTGGAAGGACGAGGAGTCCACCCGGTTCGTGTACCCGAGCACGGCGACGGTCGCCAAGTTCATGCACTGGTCGCTGCGCAAGGCGCCGGCCGGGGAGATGCGCGACATGGCCCGCTCGCTGGTGTCCAGCTCCGTGCGTTCCGCCCTCAAGGGCAAGAAGCCGCTCTAGACCGCCCGCCCGGCGCGAGCCAGCCGCACTCTTCGAGAAGGAAAGGGGGGCCCGGCCCCATGGCGCAGACCCTGCCGGACACCGAGGACGCCCAGAGCACGGCGCTGTCCTCGTGGTCCTCCACCCGGCCGCAGATGGAGAACACCAACCCGCTGGTGGAGGCGTTCACCCGGTTCAACGTCTATCTGTACTCCAAGCCGCCGAACAAGTACGTCAAGAAGGTCAACAAGTCCTTCCTGCATCTGCACCTGTTCCTGTACCGCAGGTCCAGGGGCCGGATCATGGGGCACTTCGGGCGGCTGGACGCGATGCTGCTGACCACCACCGGCCGCAGGACGCGGCTGCCGCGCACCCTGCCGGTGGGCTACGTCTACGACAACGGGCGCTACATCGTGTGCGCGGCGCCCGGCCACTTCGACGTGCCCGGCGGCCCCAAGGCCACCCATCCGGCCTGGTATCACAACGTGCGCGCGACGCCGGGGGTGCGCGTGGACATCGGCCCCGAGCAGTTCCCGGCGACGGCGCGCATCCTGGCCGGCGACGAACGCGACCGCAGGTGGCGGGAGTTCACCGAGGTGTTCCCCTTCATCGCCGAGTTCCAGAAGCGGGCCAGCCGCCCCATCCCGGTCATCGAGATCACCCCGGACAACCTCGACCCCCACGAGCTCTGAGAACTCCGAGACCTCTGAGAGGACGCACATGAAGATCGAGGCACTGGACCCCGGCACGCCGCTGATGAAGCAGTTCCAGGAGAGCACCGGGCCCATCACGCTGGTCAACGTCTTCGACGTGCCGCCGGAGCTGTACGAGGAGTTCCTGGCCGTCTGGCGTCAGGACGCCGCGTACATGAAGAACAGCCCCGGCTGCATCCAGACCCAGCTGCACAAGGGGACGGCCGGCAGCCGCCTGGTGGTGAACGTCGCGGTGTGGGAGTCCACCCAGACGCTGCTCGCCGCGTTCAGCACCCCGGAGTTCCAGCAGGCGGCGGCGAAGTACCCGGAGGGGATCACCGCCTACCCGCACGCCTACGAGAAGGTCGCCGTCGAGGGGATCTGCGTCGCCTGACGCGAAGAGTGTGGCGTGCGTCTCACTGGCGGCCGGGCATGTCACACCGCGCGCGTCCGGGCCCTCTTGGGTGCACCACCACACGCTGTGAGCGGCCTGGACGCCCACTAGGAGAGGAACATGACTCAAGTACGGCAGACAAATCCGTGGGCGGTTCTGAGCGTCTTGTGCCTGGGGTTCGTGATGACCCTGGTGGACCTGACGATCGTGAACATCGCCATCCCGGACATGACCGACGACCTGGGCGCCTCGCTCGACCAGGTGCTGTGGGTCGTCAACTCCTACACCCTCGTACTGGCCACCCTGATCATCACCGCCGGGCGCCTGGGCGACATCCACGGCAAGGGCAATCTGTTCCTGTCCGGCGTGGCCCTGTTCACCCTCTCGAGCCTGGCCTGCGGGCTCGCGCAGGACCCGGCCCAGCTCATCGCGTTCCGCGCGGTGCAGGGCATCGGCGCAGCGATGCTGATCCCGCAGACGCTGTCGATCATCACCGATGTGTTCCCGCCGGAGAAGCGCGGCGCGGCCTACGGGGTGTGGGGCGCGGTCGCCGGTGTCTCCGGGGCGATCGGCCCGACCGTCGGCGGGCTGCTGGTCACCCACCTCGACTGGCGCTGGGTGTTCTTCATCAATATCCCCATCGGCGTCCTGGTGCTGATCCTGGGCATGCGGGTCATGCCCAAGCACGTCCGCGTCATCAAGCACCGCTACGACCTGCCCGGGGTGCTGCTCGCCTCGGCCGCGCTGTTCTGCCTGGCCTTCGGGCTGACCGAGGGCGAGCGCTATGAGTGGAACACCTGGATCTGGGTGCTGGTCGGCGCCTCCGTCGCGCTGATCGGCGTGTTCCTGGTCTACGAGCGCGGCCAGCAGGACAACGAACCGCTGCTGCCCTTCTCGCTGTTCAAGGACCGCAACTTCTCCCTGGTCAACCTCATCGGCATCGCGGTGTCCTTCGGTGTCCTTGGCATCCTGCTGCCCACGACGATCTATCTGCAGTCGGTGCTCGGCTTCAGCGCCCTGAAGACGGGCCTGGTGCTGGTGCCGTTGGCGCTGGGCTCGCTGTTCACGGCCGGCCCGGCGGGCATCCTGTCGGAGAAGTTCGGCGGCAAGTACATCCTGACGGCCGGCCTGTCGATGTTCGGCATCGGCATCACCTGGATCCTGCTGACCGCCGACACCGACAGCAGCTGGACGGCGTTCATCGGCCCGCTGTTCGTCGCCGGTCTGGGCGCGGGGTGCACCTTCGCCCCGATGGGCTCGGAGGTCATGCGCAGCGTGCCGCCGCACCTGACCGGTGCCGCCTCCGGCGTGAACAACGCGCTGCGGCAGGTCGGTTCGGTGATGGCCGGTGTCGTCATCGGCGCGGTGCTGCAGGCCCAGCTGGTCTCGGAGCTGCGCGAGGAGGCCGCCGCCAGTGCCGGGCAGCTGCCCGAGCCCTACCGCGAGGGCTTCACCTCCGCGTTCGCCGAGGGCGCCGAGGCCGTCGGGGTCGGCACGGAGCAGGGCGGCGGCTCGCTGCCCGCGAACCTGCCGGGCGAGGTGGCCGACACCTTCCAGGAACTGGCCGGCAAGGTGTTCGCCAACGGCTTCGTGGAAGCGCTCCAGCCCACCATGCTGGTGCCCGCCGTGACGATGTTCGCCGGCGCCGCGCTGTGCCTGGCCCTCAAGGGCGGGCCCACTCCCTCCGGGATGGGCCACGGGGCACCCGCCGACCCGAAGGACACCACGACGGAGGAGGACGCCCCCGTCGCCCACTGAGCACCACCGCACCACCGCACCACCGGCACCACCGGCACCTTCCCGGACCGAAACCGCCCCCGGCCCCCCACAGGGCCGGGGGCGCTCGTGGTTGGACACCCAATGATCAGTCGAAGAACACTCCTGGGCGCCTCCGGCGCCTCCCTGGGCCTGGCCGCCCTGCGGCCCACCGCCGGGCACGCGCTGACCGGCGTGCCCTGGACCCGGCTGCGCGGCCACCTGAACGGCGACCTGGTGCTGCCCGGGGACGCCGCCTACCCGCTGGCCAGACAGCTGGACTCCAAGCAGTACGACGGCATCAGCCCGCAGGCCATCGCCTACTGCCAGCACCCCGCCGACGTGGCCCTGTGCCTGGCCTTCGCCCAGGACCACGCCCTGGCGCTGTCGGTGCGCAGCGGCGGCCACAGCCTGGGCGGCTACTCCACCACCACCGGCCTGGTCGTGGACGTCTCGCGCCTGAACTCGGTGACCCTTGCCGGCAGCCGGGCCACGCTGGGCCCCGGCGCGCAGAACGTGGACGTGCTCAACACCCTGGCGCCGGCGGGCCTCGCGGTGACCGGCGGCGCCTGCGCCACCGTCGCGGCCGGCGGGTTCCTCCACGGCGGCGGCATCGGCTTTCTGACCCGGCCGCTCGGCGTGGCGTGCGACGCGCTGACCTCCGCCCGGGTGGTGCTGGCCGACGGCCGGTGCGTGACCGCCTCCGCCAGGAGCCACCCCGACCTGTTCTGGGCGCTGCGCGGCGGGGGCGGCGGCAACTTCGGCGTCGTCACCTCCTACACGCTGCGGCCCTCCCCCGTCACCGACGTGGCCACCGCGACCCTCCTCTTCGCCTGGGACAAGGCCCTGGACATGGTCGACGGCTACGCCCGCTGGCTGGTCCAGGCGCCCCGCCCCATCGGCGGCGCCTGCGTGGTCACCCTGCCCGACGCGGCGCCCGGCGCCACCCCCGTCCCGGCGATCCGCCTGGTCTCCACCGGCACCCAGGCCCAGCTCGACGACGAGATGGCCCGGCTGCTCTCGCTGACCGGGGCGCCGGTCAGCCGCAGCACCGCCACCGTGGCCCACCGCGATCTGATGATGGGCATCTACGGCTGCGCCACCAGGACCGTCGCCCAGTGCCACCGCGCCGAGGCCACCGCCGAAGGGCAGCTGCCCCGGCCCGCGTTCGGCCTGGAACGCAGCCGCCTGTTCAAGACCCCCATGTCGCGCACCGGCTGGGCCGGCGCCCTGGCCGTCTTCGACGCCGAACGCCGGGCGGGCCAGATCCACCAGATGCAGGTGCTGCCGGTGGGCGGCGCGGCGGCGGACCTGAGCCGCACGGCGACCGCCTACGTGCACCGCGACAGCATCTACACCACCAACTACCTGACCACCATCCCCGGTTCGGCCTCCCCCACCGACGCCGACAAGGCGGCCGGGCAGGCCTGGGTGGACAAGGGCTTCGCCGCCATCGACGCGCACTCCTCGGGCGAGACGTACCAGAACTTCATCGACCCGGCGCTGCACGACTTCCAGCGCGCCTACTACGCCGAGAACCACCTGCGGCTGGTGGCCGTGAAGAAGGCCTACGACCCGCACCGCCTGTTCACCTTCGCGCAGAGCATCCGCTGACCTCATCTCCCCTCGCCTCAGGAGGCGTGCATGACCGCGACGCCGACCAACACCCAACGACAGCAGCAGGCGGCGCCCATCGACGGCAAGACGCTGCGCAGTGTGTGCGGCCTGTTCGTGACCGGCGTGACCGTGATCACCAGCGGCAGCGGGGACCGGGCGGCCGGCACCACCGTCAACTCCTTCACCTCCGTCTCCCTGGACCCGCCCCTGGTGCTGTTCTGCCTGCACCAGGCCTCCCGGCTGCGCGCGCTGGTGGAGGACTCCGGCGCGTACACCGTCAACTTTCTGGCCGGCCGGCAGGAGCCGCTCGCCTGGGCGTTCGCGGGCCGGCACACCGCGGCCCTGCAGGACGTCGAGCACCGCTACTCCACGGTCGGCGTGCCGGTCCTGAGCCAGGCCATGGCGTTCTTGTCCTGCCGCCTGGTCAACGCCTTCGAGGGCGGCGACCACACCATCTTCGTCGGCGAGGTGGCCGAACTGGGCGTGCCGCGCGCCGACACCGAGCCGCTGATCTTCTTCCGCGGCTCGATGGGCGCCCTGGAGGACGAGCCGCGCGGCCCGCACCCCATGTTCGACAGCTAGGAACCGATCGCGGTTCACGGCCCGTGCAACGACCCGACCAGCAAAGGGAGTCGTGGATGTCCGGCACCACCCCAACCCCAGCCTCCGACACCAGCCCGCCCTCCGGTACCGCCGGGGCCTCCGGTGTGTCCGTGCAGCGGCGTCTGGCGCGTTTCAACCGCAGGGTCGCCAACCGTTTCGTCGGCCCGGTCCTGACCCGCATGCCGGGCTTCGGTGCCGTCGTGCACCGCGGCCGCAAGTCCGGGCGCGCCTACCGCACCCCCGTCAAGGTGTTCCGCAAGGGCCCGTACTACGTGATGTCCCTGCCGTACGGGCCGCAGTCGGACTGGGTGCGCAACACCGTCGCCCACAACGGCTGCGAGCTGCGCACGCTGGGCCGGCGCATCCAGCTGAGGGATCCGCGGGTCTACGTCGACGAGAAGCAGACGGTCGTCCCGGCCCCGCTGCGGCCTCTCCTGCGCCGTTTCAAGGCCTTCGACTTCATCGAGCTGCGCCCGGTGGCCGCCCCCGGGCAGCGGCCCGCGCGGCGTCCCTGAGCGCTGCCCCCTGTGCCGTGCCGCGCGCCGGCGGTGTACCGCGCTCTGTTGTGTTCCGTTGTGTGTGGAGGCGAGATGGCATCGGGCGAGGCCCTGCCGCTGGAAGCGATAGTCCTGATCGATGTGGCGATCGTCCTGCTCGCGGGGGCGGCCATGGCCCGCTGCGTGCGCAGGCTGCACCAGCCGCCGGTGATCGCGGAGATCGCCGTGGGCATTTTGCTGGGCCCCAGTCTGCTGGGGCTGCTGCCGGGCGATCTGCCCGCACGGATCTTTCCCGACGAGGCCCGGCCGCTGCTCGGCGCCATCTCCCAGGTGGGTCTGGTGCTGTTCATGTTCCTGGCCGGCTGGGAGCTGGATCTGACCCGGCTGCGCGGGCGGGGGCGGGCGGTGGGGGCGCTGGCCGCGCTGGCCATGGCCGTGCCGTTCGCGCTCGGCGCGGGCGCCGCGGCCCTGCTGTACTCCTCGCAGAGCAGCCAGGAGGTCGGCACCGGCACCTTCGTCTTCTATGTCGGCACCGCGTTCTCCATCACCGCCTTCCCGGTGCTGGCGCGCATCATCCGCGACAGCGGCCTGTCCACCTCCCGGGTCGGCACGCTGGCCATGGCCTGCGCGGCGATCGGTGACGTGGTCGCCTGGTGCGTGCTGGTGCTGGTGGTCGCCGTGGCGGGGGCGGGCGGCACCGGCGAGTTCTTCTTCGTGGTGGCCCTGACGGTGGCCTACGGTCTGGTGATGGCCTTCGTGGTGCGGCCGCTGCTGGCCCGGGTGCTGCTGCGCGGGCCGGGCCGCTCCGAGCGGGGCACCCTGCTGGTGCTGATCGTCTCGGGGGTCTTCGTCTCCTCGTTCGTGACCTCGTGGATCGGGATCCACGCCATCTTCGGCGCGTTCGCGTTCGGTCTGGTCATGCCGCGGCGGCGCGCTCCCGAGCTGCATCATCAGGTCGAGGCGCCCATCGAGAAGGTCTCCGCGCTGCTGCTGCCGGTGTTCTTCGTCGTCACGGGCCTCTCGGTGGACATCGGCGCGCTCGGCTCCTCGGGGCTGCTCGCCCTTGCGCTGATCGTGGTGACCGCCGTGGTGGGCAAGTTCGCCGGGGCGGCCCTGCCCGCCCGTCTGGCGGGGCTCGGCTGGCGGGAGGCGACCGCGTTCGGGGCGCTGATGAACACCCGCGGCCTGACCGAACTCGTCATCCTGGGCATCGGCCGTGAACTGGGCCTGATCTCCGCGCAGATGTTCACCATGATGGTGGTGATGGCCCTGGTGACCACCGCCATGGCGGGCCCGCTGCTGCGGCTGCTGGGAATGAGCGCGCACCCGCGCGAGCGCGGCGCCGGGCGTGCACCGGAGGAGGGCGCACCCGAGGAGAGCGCGGCCGAAGGCGTGGTGGGCGCCGGGGCGTCGGTGGCGGTGGCCGCGGGCGGGCGCAGCGAGGGCGCCGAGGCCGCACCGGGCCCGCGCCCGGCCTGAGCGCCCGTCCTTGGACCCCTGCCCGCGGCTCACTCCTCGGTGTCCGGGCCCGAGCGGACCCGCGCGAGCTTGTCGGGGTTGGTGACGGCGTAGATGCCGCGCACCTGGTCGCCGCTGGGCGTGAGGTCCATGACGATGACGGCGTAGGGCGACTCTTCCGAGAACACCACCGCCGAGGCGTCGCCGTTGACGTGCCGGTAGTGGATGTCGATGTCGTTGGGCGCCTGTTCGGCGTATCCGGCCAGCATCCGGCAGACCTTGTCGCGGCCGATGACCGGCCGCAGGCCCGCGGTGCGCACCTTGCCGCCGCCGTCGGTCCACATGGTCACCTCGGGGGCCAGCATCTCCATCAGCGCGTCGAGGTCACCGCCGAGGGCCGCGGCGACGAAGCGCTGGGCGACCTCCTTCTGGACCTGCGGGGTGCTCTCATAGCGGGGCCGGCGCGCCTGGACGTGGGCGCGGGCCCGGTGGGCGAGCTGGCGCACCGCGGAGGGGCTGCGGTCCAGGATGCAGGCGATCTCGGTGTGCGCGTAGCCGAACACCTCGTGCAGGACGAACACCGCCCGCTCCAGCGGGGTCAGTGTCTCCAGGACCACCATCATGGCCATCGACACCGACTCGGTGCGCAGGGCCTGTTCGGCGACGTCGGGTGCGCTCTCCTCGGCGTCCTTGGTGAGCAGCGGTTCGGGCAGCCAGGGCCCCACGTACGTCTCGCGCCTGCGGGTGATCGCGTCCTTGCGGGCCAGGGCGTGGTTGACGGCGATCCGCACGAGGTAGGCTCGCGGGTTCTCGATCGGCCGGTGCGGTGAGCGGCTCTTCTTGCCCGACCACGACAGCCAGGTCTCCTGCAGGACGTCCTCGGTGTCGGCGACCGATCCGAGCAGGTTGTAGACGATGGAGAAGAGCAGTTCCCGGTAGCCGACGAAGACCTCGGTGGAGGCTTCCATGATGTCGTCCGCGGCGTCTTCGCCGGTGACGCTCTCGCCCATGACGTTCCCGTCGGTGACGTTTCCGTCGGTGACGTTTCCGTCGTTGACGTTCCCGTCGGCGTCTTCGCCGGTGAAGACCTCGTCGGTGAAGTCTTCTTCCGCACTGTCGGACATGGTGCACCTCCCGTGTGACGCGCTCGCTACTGAGAGGACCCGGCTCCTGGGAGTGTGACATCCGCCGCGCCGGATGTGTTTCAGCTCACAGAAGGGGCCGTCGATGTCACAGACGGCCTCGCCGTTCCCCTCTCGTTCGCGAGGGCATCCGGCCGCGAGTTATCTCAATGGTTGACCGGCGGGGGCCGGTCGTCGACGAAAGGAACGGCACACCATGGCAGTTGCACAGCAGGCCCCGATCAACTTCGCCGTCATGTACGCGACGCACGATGCGTTCAGGCGTGACCTCGAACGGTTCGCGGCGGCCGTGGCGTCCGGCCGGGCCGGCACGCCCCAGGTCCGGGCCGGCTGGGAGAACTTCAAGCGTCAGCTGCATGTGCATCACACCGTGGAGGACGCGGTGTTGTGGCCGCGGGTGGCCGCGCAGGTGAGCGACCGGCCCGATGACCAGAAACTCCTGGCGGAGATGGAGGCGGAGCACGCGCAGCTCGACGCGGTGCTCGCGGCCGTGGACACGGGCATGTCCGGCGGCGGCGCGGACCTCGGTGAGCGCGTGGACCGTCTGGCGCAGGCGCTCGGCTCCCACATGCGGCACGAGGAGGACGCGGCGCTGCCGCTGATCCAGGACGTGCTGACCAACAAGGACTGGGACGCCTTCCGCAGCGCCATGGCCAGGAAGCAGGGGCCCAAGGGGGCGGCCGTCTACATCCCCTGGGTCATGGACGGCCGGGATGTCGCCGAGCGCAAGCGGTTCCTGGACTGCATGCCCGCCCCGGTGAAGGTCCTCAACAAGCTGTTCTGGGAGTCGAGTTACCAAAAGCGCGGGCTGTTCTCCGCCTGATCCCGATGAACCGGCCGGCTCGGGTGAGCCGGTCCGCGAGCGGCCCCTGACGGGCCCCGCCCCTCGAGCGCGCCCCTGCCGGTGTGAATCCCCCGCCGCCGGCAGGGGCGTTCGGCGTGGGGGCGGGGCCCGCCGCGCGCCCTCCCTTTTCGCCCGTGGCCGTACGGAGCTGCCCGCTCCGTGCGGCCTTTGCGCTGCCCGCACTCGCACTCGCAGTCGCAGTCGCAGTCGCAGTCGCAGTCGCAGTCGCAGTCGCAGTCGCACGATCCGCCGATCCGAAGGGACCACCTTTCATGACCGCCTCTCAGTTCGCCCTCGCCGATCTCACGCGCATCCTGCGGGAGGGGGCCGGCGCCGATGACGGCACCGACCTGGACGGCGACATCCTCGACCGGGACTTCGACGACCTGGGCTATGAGTCGCTGGCCCTGCTGGAGACCGCCGGGCGCATCGAGCGCGAGTACGGCATCGCCCTGGACGACGACGTCTTCGCCGACAGCCGCACCCCGCGCGCCCTGATCGCGGCCGTCAACGGCCTGCTGTCCGCCTCCGCCGCCATCTGATTCCGCCCGCCCTCACAGGGAGAACCGATCATGCAGCAGGACAAGCGTGTCGCCCTCGTCACCGGTGCCACCAGCGGGATCGGCCTGGCCGTGGCCCGGCTGCTGGCCGAACAGGGCCACCAGGTGTTCCTCGGCGCCCGCACCGCGGAGAACGTGGTCTCGACCGTCAAGCAGCTGCGAGAGGAGGGCCTGGACGTCGACGGCGCCGCCCTCGACGTGCGCTCGGGGGCCGGGGTGGCCGCGTTCGTGGCCGCCGCCGTCACCCGGTTCGCAGCCGTGGACGTACTGGTCAACAACGCGGGCCGGTCCGGCGGCGGGGTCACCGCCGACCTGGAGGACGCGCTGTGGGACGACGTCATCGACACCAACCTCAACAGCGTCTTCCGGATGACCCGTGAGGTCCTCAACGCCGGCGGGATGCGGCACAAGGACCGCGGCCGGATCATCAGCATCGCCTCCACCGCGGGCAAGCAGGGCGTGGTGCTCGGCGCCCCCTACTCCGCTTCCAAGCACGGCGTCGTCGGCTTCACCAAGGCCCTGGGAAACGAACTGGCGCCGAGCGGCATCACCGTCAACGCGGTCTGCCCCGGCTATGTGGAGACACCGATGGCGCAGCGGGTGCGCCAGGGCTATGCCGCCGCCTACGAGACGAGTGAGGAGGCGATCCTCACCAAGTTCGAGGCGAAGATCCCGCTGGGCCGCTACTCGACGCCCGAGGAGGTGGCCGGCCTGGTCGGCTACCTGGCCTCCGACACCGCCGCCTCCATCACCGCGCAGGCCCTGAACGTCTGCGGCGGCCTCGGCAACTTCTGATCCGGCACCGGCCGGCCCCCACCAGTCAACAGACCAAGGAGAGTGGACCATGACGACGCGTGAGGTCGAGCACGAGATCACGGTGGCGGCCCCGGCCGAAACCGTCTACCGGCTGATCGCCGAGGTGGAGAACTGGCCGCGGATCTTCCCGCCCACCCTCCACGTCGACCAGGTCGAAAAGGGCGGGCGCAGCGAGCGGATCCGGATCTGGGCGACGGCCAACGGCGAGGCCAAGCAGTGGACCTCGCGCCGCACCCTGGACCCGGAGAACCTGCGGATCGGCTTCCGCCAGGAGGTCTCCGCCCCGCCGGTCGCGGCGATGGGCGGCACCTGGCTGATCGAGCCGCTGGCCGCGGACAGCGCGCGGATCCGGCTGCTGCACGACTACCGGGCCATCGACGACGACCCGGCGGGCCTCACATGGATCGACGAGGCCGTCGAGCGCAACTCCCTCGCCGAGCTGGCCGCACTGAAGGAGAACGTCGAACTGGCCCTGGCCGATGAGGAGCTGACGTTCTCCTTCGAGGACAGTGTGCAGGTCGCGGGCAGCGCCAAGGACCTGTACGACTTCGTCAACGAGGCGGGCCTGTGGGCCGAGCGGCTGCCACACGTGGCCAGCGTCCGCCTGGAGGAGAACACCCCGGGCCTGCAGCGCCTGGAGATGGACACCCGGGCCAAGGACGGCTCGGTGCACACCACCACCTCGTACCGCGTCTGCTTCCCTCACCACAAGATCGCCTACAAGCAGGTGACGCTGCCCGCGCTGATGACGCTGCACACCGGGCACTGGACGTTCACCGAGGGCACCGACGGGAGCACCACCGCCACCTCGCAGCACACGGTGGTCCTCAACACGGCGAACATCGCGCGGATCCTGGGCGCGGACGCCACGGTCGCCGACGCCCGGCAGTACGTGCACGGCGCGCTGTCCGCCAACAGCCGGGCCACCCTGGGCCATGCCAAGGACTACGCGGAGAAGCGCTGACCATGGCCGTGGATGTGCTGGTGAGCGACGTCGTCGTGGTGGGCGCGGGGCCGGTGGGGCTGATGCTCGCCGGTGAACTGCGCCTGGGCGGCGCCGACGTGGTCGTACTGGATGAGCGCGAGGGCCCCACCACGCAGTCGCGGGCCTCGACGCTGCACGCCCGCACCATGGAGATCTTCGAGGCGCGGGGCCTGCTCGGCGCGCTGGGCACACCGCCGTGCCAGGCGCGCGGGCACTTCGGCGGGGCGCCACTGGATCTGACGCTGCCCGGCAGGTTCCCCGGGCAGTGGAAGGTGCCGCAGACCCGCACCGAACAGCTGCTGGGCGACTGGGCCAAGGGGCTGGGCGCCCGGCTGCGGCGCCGGCACACGGTGCGCGCGGTGCGCGCCGGCGAGAAGGGTGTGGAGGTGGTGGCGGCGGGGCCCGGCGGTCCGGTGCGGGTGCGCGCCCGGTATCTGGCCGCCTGCGACGGGGAGCGCTCCACGGTGCGCCGGCTGCTGGGCGCCGCCTTTCCGGGCCAGGACGCGGGGCGTGAACTGCTGCGCGCCGACGTCGCGGGACTGGACATCGCCGAGCGCCGCTTCGAGCGGCTGCCCGCGGGCCTGGCCATCGCGGCCCGGCGCGCGGACGGGGTGACGCGGGTGATGGTGCACGAGTTCGGCGTGCGGGCCCAACCGCGTACCGGTGAGCCGGAGTTCGCCGAGGTGTGCCAGGTGTGGAAGCGGGTCACCGGGCAGGACATCAGCGGCGGGCAGCCGCGGTGGGTGAACTCCTTCGGTGACGCCTGCCGTCTGCTGGAGCACTACCGGCACGGCCGGGTGCTGTTCGCGGGCGACGCCGCCCACCAGCAGATGCCGGTCGGCGGGCAGGCCCTGAACCTGGGCCTTCAGGACGCGGTCAACCTCGGCTGGAAGCTGGCCGCCGTCGCCCGCGGCCGGGCGCCGGAGGCGCTGCTGGACAGCTATCACGGCGAGCGGCACGCGGTGGGCCGGCGCGTCCTGGACAACATCCGCACCCAGGCGCAACTGCTGCTCGGCGGCGCCGAGTCGGCCTGTCTGCGCACGCTGCTGGGCGAGCTGCTGCCCAAGGAGGACGTCCGCCGCCACCTGGCCGCGATGATCTCCGGTCTCGACGTGCGCTACGACATGGGGGCCGCGCCCGCGACCCATCCGCTGCTGGGCGCCCGCCTCCCGTACGCCCGGCTGTCGTCCGGTCAAAAGACGCTGGACAGCGCCGACTTGTGGCGGGACGGGCGGGGGGTGCTGCTCGCCCTGGGCCCGCGGGCCGAGGGCCTGCGGGCGGTGGCCGCGCCCTGGCAGGGCCGGGTGACCTGGGTGGCGGCGCACTGCGCCGATGCCGAGGAGCCCGGCCCTCTGCACGGCCTCGACGCGCTGCTGGTGCGTCCCGACGGGCACATCGCCTGGCTGCGGCCGGACCAGGACCAGAGCCCGGACCAGGACCAGGGCCGGGACCAGGACCGGGACCAGGGCCGGGGCCGGGACCAGGGCCGGGAGGTGGCGCTGCGTGCGGCGCTCGCCCGCTGGTTCGGGAGCCCGTCGGCCCGCCGTCCGGCGCCCCCTGCCCCCTCTGCCCCTCTGCCCGTGACGTCCCCCGCTTTTGGAGAGTGAGCCATGAACACCACCGACCGCACGCCCGAGGACCACGAGGACCACGAGGACCACGAGGACCACGAGGGCCACGAGCTCTACGAGGGCAATGAGGGCCACGAGGGTTATGACGTGGCCATCCTCGGCGCGGGCATGGCGGGCGGCCTGCTGGGCGCGGTGCTGGCCCGCAACGGCGTGAAGGTGCTGCTGATCGACGCCGGTGTCCACCCGCGCTTCGCGGTGGGCGAGTCGACGATCCCCTACACCTCGGCCATGACCCGCATCGTCGCCGAACGCTACCGGGTGCCGGAGATCGAGGCGCTGGCCTCCTTCCGCGGCGTCCAGGACAAGGTCTCCCCCATGTCGGGGCGCAAGCAGAACTTCGGCTTCGTCTACCACCGCCAGGGCCAGGACCAGAACCCCGAGGAGATCAACCAGCTGGTGGTGCCCGAGTGGCAGCGCACCGAGAACCACCTCTTCCGCCAGGACACCGACGCCTACCTCTTCCACCTGGCGGTGCGCTACGGGGCCACACCGCTGCTGGGCACCCGGATCGCCGACATCGAGACCGGCCCGAAGGGGGTGCTGCTGCGCTGCGCCGAGGGCCGCGAGCACCGGGCGAAGTACCTGGTGGACTGCGGGGGTTTCCGCTCCCCCGTCGCCGAGAAGTTCGCGCTGCGCGAGGAGCCGACCCGGGCCCGCCACCACTCGCGGTCCCTGTTCACCCACATGGTGGGCGTCACCCCCTACGACCAGGCGCCCTCGGCCGCCGGGCACAAGCAGCCCAGCCCCTGGCACCACGGCACGCTGCACCACGTCTTCGACGGCGGCTGGCTGTGGGTGATCCCCTTCGACAACCACGAGGGCGCCCTCAGCCCGCTGTGCAGTGTGGGCCTGACCCTGGACGAACGCACCCACCCGGTGGGCGAGGCGACGCCGCAGCAGGAGTTCGACGCGTTCTTGGCGCGCTTCCCGCAGATCGCCGAGCAGTTCACCGGCGCGCGGGCGGTACGCCCGTGGGTGAGCACCGGACGCCTGCAGTACTCCTCCACGCAGACCGTCGGCGAGCGCTACTGCCTGACCGCGCACGCGGCCGGGTTCACCGACGCGCTGTACTCGCGCGGCCTGACCAACACCCTCGAAGTGGTCAACTCCCTTGCCTGGCGGCTGATCGAGGCCTCCCGCGACGGCGACTGGTCCACCGAACGCTTCGCCTACATCGACCGGCTCCAGCAGGGCCTGTACGACGTCCACGACGATCTCGTCTACAGCTCGTTCGTGGGCTTTGGCCACTACGACCTGTGGAACGCGGTGCTGCGCGTGTGGGAGGCGACCAGCATCATGCCGACGATGACCGTCGAGCGGGCCTACCGCAGGTTCATGGACGGGCACGACGAGCAGATCCTGCGGGACCTGGAACAGACCAGCACGCCGGGCCTGCCCTCCCCCGTGGGCGAGGACATCAGCGCGCTGCTCGCCTTCACCCGCACCACCTGCATGGCCGTCCAGGCCGGCGAGCTGGCGGCCGGCGAGGCGGCCCGGCGCGTCTTCGCCCGGGTGCGCGAAGCCACGTTCCTGCCGGCGCCGTTCGAGCTCGGCGACCCGGACAACCGCTGTTTCGAGGCCACCCCCGAACTGCTGGGGCAGGCCCTGGAGTGGGGCCGCACCCAGGCGCCCCCGCACATCGCCCGGCTCTTCGGCTGAGGCATGGCGACCGTTGACGCGGGCCGGGCATCGCACCGGACATCGAAGGAAGGTCCAGCATGGACGCGGACGTGATCGTGGTCGGGGCGGGCCCCACCGGGCTGATGCTCGCCGGAGAACTGCGCCTGGGCGGGGCGCACGTCATCGTGGTGGAACGCCTGGAACAGCCCACCGGGCAGTCCCGCGGGCTGGGATTCACCGCCCGCGCGATGGAGGTGTTCGACCAGCGCGGGCTGCTGGCCCACTTCGAGGGCCTGGAGGTGGCGCCGCTGGGCCACTTCGGCGGCGTGCAGTTCGACTACACCGTCCTCGAGGACGCCCACTTCGGTGCGCGCGGCATCCCGCAGTCGCGCACCGAGGACGTCCTGGAGCGGTGGGTGATCTCCCTGGGCGCCGATCTGCGGCGCGGCTGGGAGTTCCTCGAACTGGAGGAGGGCGCCGAGCAGGTGGAGATCACGGTCGCCACCCCGCGCGGCGTGCAGCGGCTGAGCGCAGCCCACCTGGTGGGCTGCGGCGGCGGCAGCAGCGCGGTGCGCAGGGCCGCCGGGTTCTCCTTCCCCGGCACCGGCGCCACCCGCACCATGTACCTGGCCGATGTGGCCGGGTGCGCGCTGCGGCCCCGGTTTCTGGGCGAGCGCCTGGAGCACGGCATGGTGATGGCCGCGCCGCTGGGCGAGGGCGTGGACCGCATCATCGTCGTGCCCGACCGGGCCCCGGCCCACGAGCACGAGCGTGCGGTGTCCTTCGCCGAGGTCGCCGAGGCCTGGCGGCGGATCACCGGGGAGGACATCAGCGGCGGCCGGGCCCACTGGGTCAGCTCGTTCACCGATGCGACGCGGCAGGTCACCGAGTACCGGCGCGGGCGCGTGCTGCTGGCCGGGGACGCCGCGCACATCCACCTGCCGGCCGGCGGCCAGGGCCTGAGCACCGGCGTGCAGGACGCCGCCAACCTGGGCTGGAAGCTGGCCGCCCACGTGCGCGGGAGCGCCCCGCACGGCCTGCTGGACACCTATCACGAGGAGCGGCACGCGGCCGGCGCACGCCTGCTGATGAACACCCGGGCGCAGGGCATGCTGTTCGTCGGCGGGCCCGAGATGGACCCGCTGCGCGCCCTGTTCGGCGAACTCATCCAGTACGACGACGTCAAACGGCACCTGGCCGGGCTGGTCAGCGGCGTCGACATCCACTACACGACGATGCCCGGCGAGCATCCCCTGGTGGGCCGCCGCCTCCCGCCGCGCACCCTGCACGGTGCGCAGGGCCCCACCAGCACCATGGAGCTGCTGCACCCGGCGCGCGGGGTACTGCTGGACCTCGCCGACAGTGCGGTGCTGCGCGCGGCGGCGGCGCCCTGGCAGGAGCAGGTGCACACCGTGACGGTGCGCCCGGACGGGCAGGACACCACGCTGGGGGGCACGGCCGCGCTGCTGGTGCGCCCGGACGGCTATGTGGCCTGGGCCGCACACGACGGCGGGGCCCAGGCCGCGGGCCAGACCGGCGCCGGGGCCGCGAGCGTGAGCGGGGCCGGGGGTGCGGGTGCGGGTGCGCCCGACGCCCCGGCCCCGGCCGGGGCCGTGAGCGGGGCCGGCGGTGCGGATGTGGCCGGGCTGCGGGCGGCGCTGGAGCGCTGGTTCGGGCCGCCGCGTGCGGGCGGTGGCCGGGCCCGGTCCGGCACGGCACAGGTGCGGGTGCCGTGAGCGGGCCGGTGCCCCGCTCCCGCGGCGTGCGGGGCATCACCCTGGACGCCGCGGGCATCGCGCTGTCCGCCCTGCTCGGCACGCCGCCGGGCGCGTCGCCGCGGGCCACCGTGCTGGCCCTGCACGGCGGCGGCATGAGCGCCGCCTACTTCGACGGGCAGGCGCACCCCGACCAGTCCCTGTTCGCCCTGGGCATGCGCCTGGGCTATCAGGTGCTGGCCCTGGACCGGCCCGGCTACGGCGCCTCGGCCGGCGCGCTGCCCCGGGGCCAGACGCTGGCCGCGCAGGCCCGCACGGTGCGCGCCGCCCTGGCCCGCTTCGCCGCCGAACACGAGGTGGGCGCGGGCGTGTTCGTGCTGGCCCACTCCTACGGCGGCAAGCTGGCGCTGACGTGCGCGGCCGGGCCCGCGCTGCCGGCCGCGCTGCTCGGCCTGGACATCTCCGGCTGCGGCCACCGCTTCGCCGTGCCCGCCGCCCAGCTGCCCTCGGCGGCCGGGCACGGGCACTGGCGGCACAACTGGGGTGCGCTGCGGCTGTATCCGCCGGACACGTTCCGCGGCTGCGCGGACATGGTCACCACCATGCCGGTGCGCGAGCGCGTGGAGGCTCGGCGCTGGCCCGCCTCCTTCGCGCGGCTGGCGGCGCGGGTGCGGGTGCCCACCCGGCTGACCTTCGCCGAGCACGAGGCGTGGTGGCGCCACGACGAGGCGGCCCTCGCCGAGCTGCGCGCCCACCTGTGCGCCGCCGAGCCCCTGGTGGTGGACCGGCAGGCGGACGCGGGCCACAACATCAGCCTCGGCTGGTCGGCGCGCATCTACCACCTGCGGGCCCTGGCCTTCTTGGAGGAGTGCCTGGCCCGGCGTGCGGCCGCGCCCGCACGCCGGGCCACAGCCGCCTGAACCCCGCCCGCCCGCACCGGGCCTCGCCCGTACCGCGTGCGGGCACCGGCACCACGTGCCCGCGAGCACCACGTCATCGCCCGCACAGTCCCGCGCCCTCGCCCCACTCGACGGAAGCGACACGACCATGGCTCCCTGCGACCCTTCTGTGCTGTTCGTCTGGCCCACCGACCTGCCCGCGCTGCGCTTTTCGGACCGTGAGCGGCGTACCCGGGCCGTCCGGATCTGGCTGTGCCGGGCACTGGGGGACGCCCTGGGCGTGCCCCCGGCCCACCGTGTGCACGCCGACCGGCCGCTGCGCGACCTGGGAGTGGACTCCCTGCTCGCGCTGCACCTCAAACGGCGCCTCGAGCTGGCCCTGGACGTCCGGCTCAAGGCGCACGACCTGCTGCGCGAGGACTCGCCCGCGCAGCTGGCGGCGCAGCTGGCCGAGCTGGCGGCGCGGCCCGGGGAGGAGTGAAGCGATGGACAGCCCACACAACGCCGTCGAGCAGCTGAGGCAGATCAAGGAAGAGGTGCGGGAGGGCCCCGATGCGGCGGCCACCGAACGCCAGCACGCCAAGGGGAAACTGACGGTGCGTGAGCGCGTCGGGCTGCTGCTGGACAAGGGCAGCTTCCGGGAGGTGGAGGCGTTGCGCCGGCACCGGGCCACCGGCTTCGGCCTGGAGGCCAAGAGGCCGTACACCGACGGGGTGGTCACCGGGTGGGGCACGGTGGAGGGCCGTACCGTCTTCGTCTACGCGCACGACTTCCGGATCTTCGGCGGCGCGCTCGGCGAGGCGCACGCCACGAAGATCCACAAGATCATGGACATGGCCATCGCGGCCGGCGCGCCGCTGGTCTCCCTCAACGACGGGGCGGGCGCCCGCATCCAGGAGGGCGTCTCGGCGCTGGCCGGCTACGGCGGCATCTTCCGGCGCAACACCAAGGCCTCCGGGGTCATCCCGCAGATCAGTGTGATGCTCGGCCCGTGCGCGGGCGGCGCCGCCTACAGTCCGGCGCTGACCGACTTCGTGTTCATGGTCCGTGAGACCTCGCAGATGTTCATCACCGGGCCCGACGTGGTCAAGGCGGTCACGGGCGAGGAGATCAGCCAGAACGGGCTCGGCGGCGCCGACACGCACGCCCGGACCTCCGGCGTGGCGCACTTCGCCTACGACGACGAGGAGACGTGCCTGGCCGAGGTCCGCTACCTCATCTCGATGCTGCCCTCCAACAACCGGGAACTGCCGCCGCGCACCCGCGGCGAGGACCCCGTGGACCGGCAGTGCCCGGCCCTGCTGGAGGTGGTGCCGGGCGACGGCAACCGCTCGTACAACATCCGCGAGGTGATCGAGGAGGTCGTCGACGACGGCGAGTACCTGGAGGTGCACGCCGCCTGGGCGCCGAACCTGGTGTGCGCCCTGGCCCGGCTGGACGGCGCCACGGTGGGCATCGTCGCCAACCAGCCCGCCGCCATGGCCGGGGTCCTGGACATCCGGGCCAGCGAGAAGGGCGCGCGGTTCGTGCAGTTCTGCGACGCCTTCAACATCCCCCTGGTCACCCTCGTCGACGTGCCCGGCTTCCTGCCCGGCGTCGACCAGGAGCACGAGGGCATCATCCGGCGCGGCGCCAAGCTCTTGTACGCGTACTGCAACGCGAGCGTGCCGCGGATCTCGGTGGTGCTGCGCAAGGCCTACGGCGGCGCGTACATCGTCATGGACTCGCGTTCCATCGGCGCCGACATCGCGCTGGCCTGGCCCACCAACGAGATCGCCGTGATGGGCGCGGAGGGCGCCGCCAACGTCGTCTTCCGCCGCGAGATCAACGCCGCCGACGACCCGCGGGCGATGCGCGCGCAGAAGATCGAGGAGTACCGGCGCGAACTCGTCCACCCCTACTACGCCGCCGAACGCGGCCTGGTCGACGACGTCATCGACCCGACCGGGACCCGGGCGGCCCTGATCAGCGCCCTGTCCATGCTCGAGGCCAAGGACGCGGGCCTGCCGCGCCGCAAGCACGGCAACCCCCCGCAGTGAAGGAGAGCCACCCCATGAGCCAGGAACCGTCCGCGGCGCTGCTGGTGCGGGTCGAGCGGGGCGATCCCACCCCGGAGGAACTCGCCGCGCTGATCGCGGTGCTGCGGCTGCGGGCGGCCGCCGGCGCCGGGCCGGACGCGCGGGGGCCCAGGGCCCCGGCGCGCTGGTACCGGGCGCAGCCCACCGCCTTCGAGCCGCGGGCCTGGCGCAGCAGCACCTTCCGGCGTGCCGCCTGAATCCCCGCCCGTACCCCCTGACCCCGGGGGGTGCCCCCCTGTCCGGCGTGCACGGGCCTGCCGTTCACCGAAGAAAGGACCGACCATGACCCTGCTGGAGGACGACGCCACCATGGCGGCGCTGCGCGATCAGCTGCGACTGCTCAACGACCGTCTGGAGGTGGTCCAGTTGTGTGACCGCTACGTCATGCATCTGGACAAGGACCGCTCCCACGACGCCTGGCTGTCCTCGGTGTTCACCGACGACGTGCACCTGACCTTCCCCTTCGGGGAGTTCAAGGGCATCGAGGGGCTGGCCGGGTTCCAGGAGACGGCGCGCACCACGTTCGCGCGCACCCATCACCTGTGCGCCAACCACGTCGTGGACCTGGACGGGGACAGCGCCGGGGTGCGGGCCCACCTGATGGCCGTGCACGTGCGCGACGGAGACGAGCCGGCCGGGCACTTCGACATCGGCGGACACCTGGAGGCACAGACGGTACGCACCGAACACGGCTGGCGCATCCGCCGGTTCACCTTCGACCTGGTGTGGCAGTCGGGCCGGGCACCGGCGGCGAAGACGGGCGGCTGAGCGCGGTGCGCGCAAAGGCGGTGGTGCGGCCGGCGCCGCACCACCGGCACCAGCCGCACCACCGGGCACGGATGCACCACCGGGCACGGATGCACCACCAGGCACCGGCCGGCCGGTGCCCGTCCGCGGAAGGGTGAGTGAATGTCCACTTCGGTACGCGCGTACCCGACCAGGGCCCGTCTCCTGGACGCCGCCGAGCACCTGCTGCGCGACCGGGGCCTGGCCGCGGCCACCACCAAGGCCATCGCGGCCGGCGCGCAGTGCTCCGAGGCCGCCCTGTACAAGCACTTCACCGGCAAGGGCGACCTGCTGGACACGCTGCTGCGCGAGCGGCTGCCGATGGCGGGCCCGCTGCTTTCCGGCGCCGTGCGCGACGAGGACGCCGAGGCGTGCTGTGTGCGCCTGGCCCGCCAACTGGTGCGGTTCTACGAGCAGTCCATGCCGCTGCTCGGCGCGCTGCTCGCCGACCGGGCCCTGCTGCCCGCCCCGCGCCCGCTGCCGCACGCCACCGCGGCCACCGCCGACGAGCTGCTGGAGGCGGTGGTGCGCCCCCTGCACGCGCTGCGCGAGCGCGGCCGCATCCGCGCGGACGCGGATGTGCGGGCGGCGGGCGCGCTGCTGCTGGGCGCCTGCTTCCAGCGCGCCGCGCCCACCCAGGTGGCGCCGCGCGGCCGGCCGTGGTCCGCCGAGGAGTTCCCGGCCGCCGTGGGCCGTGCCGTGGCGGCCTCCCTGACCGCCGTGCGCGGGGCGGCGCCGCACCTGATAGCACACGACAACCTCGCCGAACACCCCGCCCCTTGCAAGGAGTTGGAATGACACACAGCCCCCTGGCCACCGTCGCGCGTTTCGCGGGCCTGATCTTCGCGGGGATCTTCGCCGGGTTCCTCGTGGCCGTCCTCGTACTGGAGACCTCGCTGCGCGACTACGACGCCAAGGTGTACGCGCAGGTGCGCCAGGTCGAGCTGGACGCCCTGGACACCCTGGCCTCGGCCACCCTGATCCCGGCGATCCTGGCCACCGTCCTGCTGGTCGTCGTCTCGCGGCGCGCGCGGGGCCGGCAGCTGTGGCTGCCGGTGGCGGCGCTCGCACTGCTGCTCGTGGTGCTGGTGGTGTCCCTGACCATCAATTTGCCGATCAACGGCGACCAGAACGACTGGGACGTGGCGGCGCCGCCGTCGGACTGGGCGGACGTGCGCGATGAGTGGCAGAGCGCGCACGTGGTGCGGGTGGTCGCGGCCGTCGGCGCGTTCGCCGTGCTGATCGTCTCCGCCCTGACGCGTGCGGCGGCCCCCGCGGCCGCCCGCGGCGTGTCCGCCCCCGTCTCCGCCGGCCGCCGCTGACCCGGCGGGCCCCAACGACGGTCCCTTCGCGCCCTTCGGGGCGCGGAGGGACTTTTTTATGCCCCCGTATCCGTGACATGCGAGAGAGGACCGCGAGATGACCGCGTACGTCATAGCCGAAGCCCAGCTCACCGGGGACGCCGAGGAGGTGGCCGCCTACAGCACGCAGCTGGCGTCCACCCTCGCGCCGCACGGCGGCCGCTACCTGGTGCGCGGGGCACCCCGCCAGGTGCTGGAGGGCGAGGGGCAGGCCTTCACCGGGGTGATCGAGTTCCCGAGCGCCGAGGCCGTCGGGCGCTGGTACGACTCGCCCGCCTACCGGGCGATCGCGCCGCTGCGCATCCGCAACACCCGGGGCCGGATCCTGGTCTTCGACGGGGTGCCGGCCGAGGAGGCGCCCGCCTCCTGAAGCCGTCAGCGTCAGGTGACTTCGGAGTAGATCACCAGTGTCTGCTCCGGCGCTTCGGCCAGGTGGAACGCGGTGTAGGCGAAGTCGAGCGTTCCGCGTCGCGGGCAGCGCAGCCGTTTGTGTCCGCTGTGCCGGGCCTGCACGTCGTACCGGGGCCACCAGGTGCGCACGTGCGCGCTGTCGGCCTGCAGTTCGTCGATGAGCCGGGTGTAGCGGGGGTCACCGGGGTGGCGTGCGGCCTGCGTGCGCAGCCGGGCGAGCAGGCCGTGCGCCTCGCTCTCCCAGTCGACGACCACCTCGCGGGCGGCGGGCTCCAGGAACACCCAGCGGGCGAGGTTCGCGGGCCGGCCCGCCGCCGCGGTGAGGTTCGGGAACAGCTCGTCGGCGGCCCGGTTGCTGCTGAGCACGTCGTAGTTGCCGTCGATGATGTAGGCCGGGTGCGGTTGCAGCAGCAGCGGGACGGCCGCCACCTCGGCGGCGAGCGGCTCGGGTGCTGCGGCCTTCGCCTCGGGCGCGTGACCGGCGAGCCGGAAGAGGTGGCCGCGCTCGTGCCCGTCCAGGCGCAGCACCGAGGCGAGGGCGGCGAGCACCTGGTCCGAGGCGCGGATGTCGCGGCCCTGCTCGAGGTAGGTGTACCAGGTGGCGCTGATGCCGGCGAGCAGCGCGAGTTCCTCCCGGCGCAGGCCCGGGGTCCGGCGGCGGCCGGTGCGCGGCAGCCCGACCTCGTCGGGGGTGATCCGCTCTCTGCGGCTGCGCAGGAACGCGCCCAGCTCACGGCGCCGCTCAGGTTGTCTGTCCACGGTGGATGCCTCAGTTCCAGAATAAACACGCTCTGGATACCAGGGTAGGGCCGGCGCAGACTCGGGGTGCCGGTGGGGCGTGTGGCTCTCACCGGGATTCGACGAGGGAATGAGGAAGACGCCGTGTCGGGAATCGACGGGAAAGTTGTGGCGATCACGGGAGCCAGCAGCGGCATCGGCGAGGCGACCGCGCTGCTGCTGGCCGGGCGGGGCGCGCGCCTCGTGCTGGGGGCGCGCCGCTCGGAGCGTCTGGCGGAGCTGGTGGCGCGGATCGAGGAGGCGGGCGGCACGGCGGTGCACATCCGCACGGATGTGACCCGGCGCGAGGACCTGCACGCCCTGGTCGCCCTGGCCGGCGAGCGGTTCGGCCGGCTCGACGTCCTGGTCTCCAACGCCGGGGCCGGCACGATCTCGCCGCTGGACGATCTGCGCGTCCAGGAGTGGGACCAGATGGTCGACGTCAACATCAAGGGTGTGCTGCACGGCATCGGCGCCGCGCTGCCGGTCTTCAGGGCGCAGGGCGCGGGCCACTTCATCACCACCGCCTCCACGGCCGCGTTCCGCGTCGTGCCGGCCATGGCGGTCTACGCCGGCACGAAGGTCGCGGTCCGCGCCATCTGCGAAGGTCTGCGCCAGGAGGCCGGCAAGGAGGTGCGGGTGACCACCGTCTCGCCCGGCGCGGTCGCCACCGACTTCGCCGACGCGTCATCCAATACGCGGGTCAGAGCGCAAACCGCGCAGATGCGGGACCGCATCGCGATCTCGCCCGAGGCGATCGCGCGGGCCATCGCGTTCGCCGTCGAGCAGCCGGCGGACGTCGACGTGAACGAGATCGTCGTGCGGCCCGCCGCCCAGAACTGAGCGCCTGGGTGCGCGCGCCGGGCACGGTGGACGCCGGGCCGGGCGCGGTGGACGCCGGGCCGGGCGCGGTAGACGCCGGACCGGGCGCGGTAGACGCCGGGCCGGACGCGGTGGGCGCCGGACCGCCGGGCACGGTGGACGCCGGACCGGGCACGGTGGACGCCGGACCGGACGCGGTGGACGCCGGACCGGGCACGGTGGACGCCGGACCGGACGCGGTGGACGCCGGACCGGACTCGGTGGACGCCAGACTGGGCACGGTAGACGCCGGACCGGGCACGGTAGACGCCGGACCGGACGCGGTGGACGCCGGACCGGACTCGGTGGACGCCGGACCGGGCGCAGTGGGCGCCAGACCGAGCACGGTAGACGCCGAACCGGGCACGGTGGACGCCAGACCGGACGCGGTGGGCGGCCGCGCCCTCGTCCGCGGTCCGCAGGGCCTGGCCGGCCGGGGCCGTGTGGTGTGCGTCGTGGGCCTCCCCGGGCCTGAGAACCTGCTCGCCGAGTGGGACGTGAACGCGGCCTCCCACTCGTCTTCGTCAGCCCCGGCCGGGCGAAGCTCGCGGCCCTCGGCCGACTGGTCGGCCGGGGCAGGCTCCGGCCGGTGACCGGCGCCGTACTGCCGCCGGCCGGCCTCGCCCAGGCGCACACGCTGCTGAAAGGCGGCCCTGACTGCGGGGTCCGCCGATGCCCGCGATGCCCGCGTGGCAAGATCGCCGTCGCCGTGCGCCCCGCCCTGGCCGGACCACCGCGCCGGGCAACGCCGTTCCCCTGAGGCCGACTCGGCAAGCGGCAGGGCCCCTCCCCCTCCCCCTCCCACTCCTCCTCCCCCGGCGGTCGGCCGCTCAGTGTCCGGCCGTGATCATCTGTGCCGCCCGCTCGCCGACCACCATGGAGGGGCCATCGTGTTGGCGACCGTCACGTGCGGCAGCACCGAGGCGTCGGCGACGAGCCACCCTGATCACCTCGAACAGCCGCGCGGCACCGGCCTTCTTCCCCTGCGGGTGCCGGGGCGGGAGGAGGCAGGTCAGGCGGAGCGGGTCGGGCGGCGGGCGAGTGCGAACTGCAGGCGCCGGCGGTGCAGTTCGCCGTTCGCGGCGCGCGGCAGGCCGCCCATGAGCTCCAGGTGGGCGGGCAGGTGCGCGGGCGCGACGCCCTGGCCCAGCAGGTGCTCGCGCAGTTCGCGCAGGGTGGGCGGCTCGCCGTCGGGGACCACGGCGGCACAGGCCAGTTCGCCGTGGTGGGGATCGGTGCAGGCCACCACGGCGGCCTCGGCGACGCGGGGGTGGGCCAGCAGGCGCTCCTCTATCTCGGTGACCGGCAGCAGGAAGAGGCCGCCGACCTCCTCGGTGCGCAGCCGCGCCCGGCCCGTCTCGTCCAGGTCCGCCCGCGGGGCACCACCGGCCCCGCCGGCCGGTGCCCAGGCCGGGCGCAGGCCGCCGCCGTCCGGGCGCCACACCGCCGACGGCGAGGACGGCCCGTACGCCGCCCGGCCCGGCCCGCCCGGAGCGCGGCCGGCCTCCTGCTGCCAGGCGGGCCGGGGCGCGGCGCGCAGCGGCACCCGCAGGCTGTGCCGGACCTGCCGGGCCAGGGCGGCGGGGATCTCCGCGGGGCCGCTGGTGACGGCGTGGCGCAGCTCGTCCAGTGCGCGGGGCCTGCGCTCCTGGGCGGCGGCGAGTTCGGCCCACTGGGCGGGGGTGGCGCACACCTGGCCCACGCCGACCTCGGCCATCAGGTCCAGGGCGGCCTCGGGGTCCCACAGGTCCTGCAGGACGACGGTGGCGCCGCGGGTGAGCGGGCCGATCACCGCGTGCAGCAGGGAGGGCAGCGCGGCCAGCGGCAGCGCGGTGAAACTGGCGCTCTCGCCCGCCCCGTGGGGGGCGGGCAGGGCGGCGTGCAGGGAGTTGGGGGTGTGCAGGGTCATGTGGTGGGCGGCGTGCAGGCCCAGCGAGGTGACGGCCAGGCAGATCCGGTCGGCGGGGCCGGGGGGCAGGGGCAGGCGGGCGGGGCGGTGGCGTTCGTGCGGGGTGCGCAGGAAGTGCCGGGTGAAGTCCAGGGCGCCGTCCCCGGCCGCCTCGCCCAGCACGGCCCGGTGGCGCAGCCAGGGCAGGGCGGGCGCGAGGCCGGCGAGGATGCGGGCGGGGGCCACGCCCTCCCACTGGTCGGGCACGACGCACAGCCGCGCCTGGGCCGCGCCGAGGACGGCCGCCAGGTCGCGGGCGCCGTAGCCGGGCATGACGGGCACGGCCACGGCGCCGGTGCGCAGGCAGGCGAGGAGCAGCGCGCAGGCCTCCCAGCGGTTGGGCAGCTGGAAGGCGACCGGGTCGCCGGCGCGCACCCCCAGCGCGTCCAGGGCGTGGGCGAAGCGGTCGGTGCAGGCGGCGAGCTGGGCGTAGGAGATGCGCCGCACGCGGCCGGCGGCGGGGCGCTGCGCGTGGTGGGAGACGATCGCGGTGCGGTGCGGGTGCCGGGCCGCGCCGCGGTACACGTCGTGCAGCACGGTCTCGGCGCGCCACCAGCCCTGCTGCGTGAACAGGCGGGCGGTGCCTGCGGGCGGGCGCAGGGCGGCGAGCCGGGGGGCGAGCGGCATCTCCTCGTACGAGGGCGGGGGCAGCGGCGACGACGTGCGCGGCGGCGTAGGTGTGCGGGGGGACTTGCGGGGCGGTGTCACCATCACTGTCTCCTGCCGACGGCCCAGGCGACCTGGACCCTTGAGGTGCACTCCAGCTTGCGCATCACGTGGCGGACGTGGTTGACCACCGTCCACTCGGCGATGTCCAGCCGGTGGGCGATCTGGCGGTTGGTCAGGCCGTCGGCCACCAGCAGCGCCACCTGTAGCTGACGGGGGGTCAGGGCGTGTGCCTCGCCGTGGTCCTCGGTGCGGCCGGGCTCGGTCACGGCCAGCGCCTCGGCCGCCATCGCCTCCGGGCGCAGCCGCAGGCCCTCCGCCCAGGCGGTGGCGAAGACCGTCCCGCCCAGCCGGCGGCGCAGTTCGGCGACGGCGGCCTCCAGCCGGTCGCGGGCCGGGCCGTCGGCTCTGGCGCCGGTGCGGGCGCGCAGCGCCTGGGCCGCGGCGAGCAGCCGGGTGGCGCGCTGGGGCCGGCCGGCGCTCTTGAGCAGGAGCAGGGCGAAGGTGTCCAGGACGGCGGGCAGTTCGGTGCGCTCCTCGATCGACTCGTACAGGCCGATGCTCTCGCGCAGTGCGGCGCGGGCGCCGCTCTCGTCGCCCGCGTGCAGGGCGAGGTGGGCGCCGACGCACAGGGTGCGGGCCAGGTCGCGGATGGCGCCGTTCTGCCGCTGGATGCGCTCGGCCCGCTCCAGCAGGGCGCGCGCCTGGTCGGCCTCGCCGCCGGCGAGCAGCACTTCGGCCAGGGCGGTGGCGGCCTCGGCGGATCCGGCGGTGTCTCCCTGCACGTTGAGGGTGGTGCGGGCGGCGGACAGCAGGGACTGGCCCATGGCCCGGTCGCCGCAGCGGAAGAGTGCCTGGCCCCGGCGGGCGGAGGCCAGCGCGCCGGCTCCCGGGTCGCGCAGCCGCTTGTACAGGTCGACGGCGCGGCGGTGGCGGTGTGCGGCGCCGTCGTGGTCGCCCAGGGCGGCGGCCAGGACGCCCGCCCCGGTGCACAGGCGGGCGCGGGCCCGCAGCCGCTCCTCGCTCTCCTCGCCGTCGGCTGTCTGCAGGGCCCGCCCGGTGGAGTCGAACCAGCGCAGTCCTTCGGTGAGTTCACCGCGGATGAGCCAGGGGTAGAGGCAGGCGGCGACCAGGGCGGCCCGCTCCAGCAGCGCGGGCCCGCCGGGCTGCTCGGGCTGCTCGGGCTGCTCGTGCTGGTCCTTGAGGTGGTGCAGGGCGGCCAGGACGTTGTCGTGCTCGGCGGCCGCGGCCCGCAGCCAGCGCTGCTGTTCGGAGCCCTGGAAGCGGCCCTCGATGGTGTGCAGCAGCTTCTGGTAGTAGCGGGCATGGGCCTGGCGGGCCGCGGCGGCCTGCTGGGGGCCGGCCCGCTCCAGGAGGGCCAGGCCGTAGGCGCGGAGGGTGCGCGACATGGTCAGCCGGCTGTCGGTGCGCGGGTTCTCCTCCAGGGTGAGCAGGTTGCGGTCGAGCAGGGCCTCCAGGGCGACGGCGGTCTCCCCCGCGCCCAGGGGGGAGACCTTCTCGGCGGTGGCCAGGGTCAGGCCGCCCTGGAACAGGGCGAGCCGGCCGAGCAGGAGGCGCTGCCCGTGGTCCAGGCCGCGGCAGCTCCAGTCGGCGATCGCCAGGGTGGAGCGCTGGCGCGGCGGTACGTCGACGGGTCCGGGCAGGTGGCTGTCGCCGCCGCGCCGCAGCCAGGCGCGCAGTTCGTGCGGCGGGTACAGGCGCAGGCGGCGGGCGGCCAGTTCCAGGACGAGCGGGACGCCTTCGAGGAGGTTGCAGATGTCGACGACGGCCTCGACGTTCTCCGCGGTGAGCGCGAAGGCGGGGTTGGCCTCGTGGGCGCTGTGGGTGAACAGGCGCACGGCCGGGTTGTCCTGGACGTCGGCGACGTCCGGGTCGAGCAGTGCTCCCGGTGTCGGCAGCGGTGCCACGGGCACGATCCGCTCGCCGTACAGGCGCAGGACCTCCTGGCCGGTGGCCAGGACGGTGAGCGGGGGCGTCTCGGCGAGGTGGCCCGCCAGGGCGGGGGCGAGGTCGCCCGCGAGGTGTTCGACGCCGTCGGCCAGGAGCAGGGTGCGCCCGCTCGCCTCCCGCGCGATCCGGTCGATGTGCTTGAGGGCCTGCTCCAGGTCAGCGCAGGCGGGCAGGTCCAGGGGGTGGATGCCGCCCGGGAACAGCGCGGCCGTCGAGCGGGCGGCCTCGGCGGCCAGCCGGCTCTTGCCCACGCCGCCGGTCCCGGTCAGGGTGATCAGGCGGGCCGCCGGGTCCTGGAGTCTGCCCTGGACACCGATCAGGTCGAGTTCGCGGCCCACCAGTTCGGCGGCCGGATGGAGCGCCCGCGGATCCGTCGACATGTTCCCCCTCATGACTGACCGACCGGCACCGCGCCGGGCGCTCTGGCTCGGACCCCCGCCGCGGTGTGCGCCCGGAAGCTACGGACTGTGACTTAAGCGGCCCTGAAGCCGCCGCCCGCCTGCCCCCGTCCCCGGGGGTCGCCCCCCCTGCAAGCCGGCGGATCAGTGGGCCCGTTGGGCGCCGGGGTGGGCGGCCGGGGGCGGCGCGGCTCCCGACGGCTGCGCGGCCTGCTCGGGCCGCGCGGGCTGCGCGAGTTGCTCGGGCCGCGCGGGCTGTGTGGGCTGCTCAGACCGCGCAGCCTGCGCGAGCTGCTCGGACCGCGCGGGCTGATTGGACTGCTGAAGCTGTGCGGGCGGTGCGGGCGGTGTGGGCTGCTCGGACCGCGCCGGCTGATTGGGCTGCTGAAGCTGCGCGGGCTGTGTGGGCAGTGCGGGTTGCGCGGGCGGTGACGGTGCGTGGAGGCCCGCGCCGGCCGCGGCGCACCGCACGAGGTGCGCGACGATGTCGCTGACCGTGGGGTGGTCCCAGACCAGGGTCGGGGCGACGATCAGGTTCTTCTCCTCCTCCAGGTCACCGCAGAGGCTGAGCGCCCACACCGAGTCCATGCCGTACTCGGCCAGCGGCGTGTCAGGGTCGATGCTGCTCTGCGGACGGGCCAGGTAGACCGCCAGCCGCCCCGTCAGCCAGCCACGCAACTCTGAGGCACACGCCGCCTGTCCGGAGGTACGAGTCATCATGTCCAGGGCTCCTCGGACAGGCTGCGGGGGTGGGCGGTCAGACTCGGCGGACGGACTAAAGCGCCACTTGTGGTCACCGGCCGGCACCAGGCACCCCTCCCCTAGGGGCACCCTCGGGGCACCCCCGGGGGATCGCCCGGGGGTGCCCCTGTCCTGCACACCGGCACCCCACCACCCGTGCCCGGCAGGTGCCGTGCCGGTGCCATCGCCCGTAGGACAGGTGGGGTGACCGCACAGGTGGCTCTGCCGGACGACTGCGAGGGCGCGGCGGGTGGCCTGCGCTCCTTCCTGCGTGCCGCGCTGGGCGACGTATGCGCTCCGTGCCCGCCGCTGGAGGGCGGGACGGTGACGCTGGTGTCCCGGGTCTGCGTCGTGGACCCGCCCTTCTACGGTGACGGCGACATCGGCCACGCCGCGGTGTGCGCCACCGTCAACGAACTGGCGGCCTCCGGTGCGAAACCGGTGGGCCTGTCGCTGTCGGCGGTCGTCGAGGCGGGCCTCGCGCTGCGCCAGGTGCGGCGGGTGGCCGACTCCGTGCGCGATGCGGTGCGCGCGGCCGGCGTGGTCGTCATGGACGCCGACGCGCGGGTGGTGCGGGCGGGCGAGGCCGACCAGATCTACCTGCACACCACCGGACTGGGCCTGCTCCGCCCGCCCGCGGCGCCGCCGCGGCCCGCGGCGGGCGACCGTCTCGTGCTCAGCGCCCCGCTGGGCGCCTTCGGGGCCCATGTCCTGTCGGTGCGGGCCGGGTTGGGCTACGAGAGTGTGGTCCCGGGCGGCTGCGTCCCGCTCACCGGGCTGTACGCGCGGGCGCGCGACGCGGTGCCGCAGGGGGCGCTGCGGGCCGTGCGCGCGGTGGGGCGCGGCGGGCTCGCGGCCGTACTGCGGGCGTACGCCGAGGAGACGGGCCGGGGGCTGCGGGTGGACGAGGCGGCGTTGCCGGTCCAGTACGAGACACGTATCGCCCTGGAGGTGCTCGGCGTAGATCCGGTGCACGCGGCGACCGCGAGCTGCGCGCTGTTCGTGGTCGCGGCCGACGCCGTGGACGCGCTGCTGGCGGCGGTGCGCGCCGATCCGCGCGGGCGCGGGGCCGCCGTCGTCGGCGACGTGGGCGCCCCGGGCGGCGGCCCGGTCGTCCTGGTCCCCGCCGACGGCCCGCCGATACGCCTGGAAGCAGACCCCCAGCCACCCGTCCGACCGGCCTGACCCTGCCTGCCCCTGTCCGACCCAGCCCAGCCTGCCCCCCCCGGCACGGCTTGGCCCGCCCCGGCCGTGCCGGGGGCCTGACCAGGACCCGACCCGGCCGACCGCGTGTTCCGGCCACCCGCGGGCGGGCCGGCTGTCGCCGGTGCGCCGGGGCGGGGTGGCCGGTTCGAGGGGGTGCGGGGCTGGGGCGCGGGCGGTGGACACAGGCCGGGGTGCGGGCGGGGTGGGCGTGCGGGCGGCGGACACAGGGCGGGGTGCGTGCGGGGCTGGGGTGCGGGCGGTGGACACAGGCCGGGGTGCGTGCGGGGCGGGCGGCGGTGCGGGGCGGGGTTGTGGCGGGGCGGGATCACGGGCGGCGGTGCGGCGCGGTCGTACGGGAATTGAGCACGCCGCCACGCCCCGTCGCGGCGCGAGTCCATGGAGAATGCCACGTTCCGGTAAATGCCGCCGCCCCGGTAAGGGGGCAAGGGGAATACATGACCGTTCCCACAAGTCCCGCCGCTTCCCCCACATTCGCACGGGACACTTCGCAACGGGCCCTGCATCACGCACTGGAGAACCAGTGGATTATGGCCGGATTCCTTCTGGCGCGGCCCGGGGAAAAGGAAATGCCCGCCGCCCCGGAGCCCGGGGCGGCCGGAACGGCGGCGGCACGAAAAGGGGCAGGCCACCGCGGGTCGCGGTGGCCTGCCTCCCTGCACGTGCGCGTCACATCGTCCCGGGTCAGCCCCAGCCGTCGTCCTCGGGCCCGACCGTCTGCGACGTCTCCCGCGACGCCGCCACTGTGACGCCGCCACCCGGCACGGTGTCGGCCCGAGCGGCCCCCACCGCCGGCACCCCCAATACGCCGATGGCAACGATCGCCCCAACAACCTCTCTCCGCATGCCGGAAATCCTCATGGCTATCCCCCAAGTCGGTGTTGAGTTGTTCGGCGCACAGTCTGCACACTGCGCCACATCCCCGCTATGACTCGGCCAGTGGCGTAAAGTTGCATGGCAACTAATTCTCTTTCCATCGGGGGCTGTTGCAGCGATGTCTGAAAGTTCCCCTTCTGACCCCTGTTTTGATGAATTGGATGAGCGGGCCATCGCGGCTTACCGTGCCGCCGTCCAGGCAGGCAAGTACGCCCCGCAGGCCATCGCGGCGACGCTGGGGATGACGGAGGAGGAGGCGGCACGGATCGGGCGGACGCTGCTGGACCTGCGGCTGCTGCACCCGGTGCCCGGCGACCGGGAGACGCTGGCCCCGGCGAGCCCCGACGCCGCGGCGGCCGACCTGGTCGGACCCGCCGAACAGCAGATCAGGGATTTGCAGCAGTCGGTCTCCAGCACCCGCAACAGCCTGCTCTCGCTGCTGCCCGTCTACTTCGAGAGCCGCCGCAGCCGCAACCGCATGGAGGCCTTCGACGTCATCACCAACATCAGCGTCCTGGAACTCATGATCGAGGACTTCGGGGCGCGCTGCCAGACGCAGGCCCTGACCGTCCAGCCCGGCGGCCCCCGCCCCCCGCACCTGCTCGACGGCGCCCGCCGGCGCACCCTGGAGCGTCTTGCGCGCGGCGTCCGCATCGAGCACCTGTACCAGCACACCGTCCGCAACGACCCGGCCTCGACGGCCTACATCCGTGAGGTGAGCGCGGCCGGCGCCGAGGTGCGCACCACGGACCAGCTGATCGACCGGATGATCATCTACGACCGGGAGATCGTGTTCCTGCCCGAGCAGGGCGAGCTGGACCGCCGCCCGGGCGCCATCGTCGTACGCGAACCCACCCTGGTGGCCTTCCTGTGCAAGCTGTACGACCAGCAGTGGGCCAGGGGAACGGTCTTCGAGCCGGACGCGGAGGACACCACCGCCATCACCGACGACGTGAAGCGGTCCATCATCAAGCTGATGGCCCAGGGCTACAAGGACGAGATGGTCGCCCGCCGCCTGGGCATGTCGGTGCGCACCTGCCGCCGCCACATCGCCGCGATCATGGAGGACCTGGACGCCACCAGCCGCTTCCAGGCGGGGGTGAACGTCGCCCTGTCCGGAACACTGGACGACGCCGCCGGCCTCTCGCGCCCCGGCGAGCCCTAGGCGAGCCCTAGGCGAGCCCTAGGACCTGTGCGCCGAGGGGCCCCGGGCGCGCCCCCGGAACTCCCCGGCGGTCCAGGTGACTTGATGCCGTACAGCTTGCTGCCACCTGATCTTCCTGGCCCTGCCCGGCCCCCGGCACGACGCTGACGCCAGACGCCAGACGCCGGACACCGACGGCGGTGCGGGCCGCGCGAGCGGGTGCCGCGGCAGGCGGCGGGGACAGCGGGGGCTGCGGGGTCAGTGCGGCGCCAAAGGGGGGTGAGCGCATGAGCGGTGACGGGCCGTCATCGGCCGGCACACCGGCCGCGGGCGGCGGCACGCTGCGCCTGGTCCACCGGGCCCGCACATGGGATCAGCCGGGACCGTCGTCCGAGGTCGCGGACGGCGGCGAGGCGGAGTTCGTCCTGAGCGGCGAACTGCCGCACGGCCACCCCGTGTTCGGCGACGGGCCGCGCCGCTTCCACGACCTTCAGGCAGGCGCCGAGATGGTCCGTGAGATCGGCGAGTTCCTCGGCCAGAGCCTGTTCCGGATACCGGCCGACCGCACCGGCATCTTCTACCGCTTCACCCTCGCGGCCCCCGACATCTGCGCCTGGCGCGCCGAGGCGGGCCGCGCCGCGCTGCTGACCACGTTCCTGCGGGTACGCCCGGACAAGGTCATCGACGGAGTGCCCCGCGCCCTGGAGTTCCGCACCGACCTGCAGATCGACGACGTGCCCTGCGGGACGGGCACGGCGAACGTCGTCTTCCTGCCGCCCGTGGTGTACCGCAACCACCTGGCGCACGGCCGCACTTCAGCGCAGGCCGGGCCACCGGAGCCAGTGGCGCCCCTCTCCCCGGTGGACCCCTGGGAGGTGGGGCGCACCCGCCCGGGCAACGTCCTGGTGCACGGACCGTCCCGGCCGGCCCACGGGCGACTGTCCGTCGGGGTGTCCGTCCCCGCGGGCTGGCCCCTGCCGGCAACCACCGCGCACGGCCATGTGCCCGCCGCCGTCCAGCTGGAGGCGCTGCGCCAGACGGCGCTGCTCTGCGCGGGCCGCACCCACCGGCTCGCCCCCGACCGCTGCACACTCTCCTCGCTCGAGGTCCACTTCCGCGGCTACGTGGAACCCGGCACACACCTGCGCTGCGCGGCGGTGGCCGGCCCGTGTGCGCGCGACACGACGGGACACCGTCAGGCGCCGGTCACCCTGACCCTGGCCCAGGCCGGCCGCACCGTCCTGGAAGCGGTCACCACGGTGGTCGAGGACTTTTGACAACACCGGCTCCCCCCGCCCGGATCGTGGTGACAAGTTTCAGGTGCGCTTGCAGGGGTGGCCGGTGCGGGCGCGCAGGAGGTGGCCGATCTCGCGGGCGTACGCGGCGAACAGCGCGTCGCTGAAGGGCGCACCGGCGGCGGCCGGCCCGGTGTCACGGGCCGGGCCGGTCTCGGCGACGAGCGGGTCCAGGTCCACCGCGGTGAGCCCCGGGTGAGCGGACGCGAGGCGCAGCAGTACGGCGTTGAAGTCCCGCCAGAGTGCGGAGAGCTGGGTGCGCCGGCGTTCGTCGAGGAGCTGGTGGGTGTGGGTGCGCAGCAGGGGCAGTGTGTTCAGGACGAGGGTTCCCGGGCCGTGCTCGGTGTGCGCCGCGGCCACCGCCCGCAGCCGTCCGGTCAGCCGGGCGCAGGCCAGCTCGGCGTCGGCGACGTCCCAGGGCGCGGCCAGCTCGTCGAAGACGGCTCCGGCGTCCAGGACGCACAGCGTCATGTCCGCCCGCGCGTGGGCCAGTTCGCTTCCCGGGTCGGTCAGGTCGCGCAGGTAGGCGCCCTGCTCGCCGGTGACCAGGCGCAGCGGCATGCCGTGCCGGGCCAGTTCGGCGGTGAGCGGGGCGGCCAGCCGGGCGGTCGGGGCGTGGCCGGTGAGCGCGATCCTGACCAACGGCACGGCGGGGTGGTGGCCCACTACTTCGCCCGCGTCCACGCCCGCGAGGATGCGACCGCAGGCCAGCAGTTCGTCGAGGACCACGGCCCGCTCGCGCTCGCGGTCACGGTCACGGTCGCGGCCTCGGTCACGGGCTCGGTCGCGGCCTCGGTCACGGGCTCGGTCGCGGCCTCGGCCTCGGCCTCGGCCTCGGCCTCGGTCCCGGTCACGGTCCCGGTCACGGTCCCGGTCACGGTCACGGTCACGGTCACAGGCTCGGTCCCGGTCGCGGTCCCGGTCTGCGGGGCCGGTGACCTCCGCCAGCAGCGGCGCGACCTCATGCCAGTCGGCGGCCAGCCGGCCCTCCTCCCGCAGGTCGCGCAGCCGTTGCAGGGGCGAGGTCCGGCGCGGCGGTGTATTCATGGGCCGGTGTCTCCTTCGGTGGGCTCTCCGGAACCGGGCACGGCGGGCGAGGCGGGGCGATGCGAGGCGACGAAGGGGTTGCCGCGGCGGCACTGGTCGGCATCGGCTTCCCGTGGCGCGGTCAGGACGGCGGCGGGCACGAGGCACCTCTGTGGTGACCCGCGCACCCTGCCCAGCACGGCTAAAGCGCGCCTTGCGGTGGTTCCGCCCGCCGCCTGCGCCGCCTGGGGTCGGGGACAGGGGGATTCATCCGGGTGGGCAGGGGCGTCGGCGTCCGGTGCCGGGGGGCCGGGCCCACCTACAGTGGGCCCTCGCCGTACGCCCGGGCCCCCGGGGCGCGCCATGCCGGGCCGGGCGGTGTGCGGCGGCCGAGGGGGCGGGGGCGGATGCGATTCAGGGTGCTGGGGCCACTGGAGGTGCGCTCCGCGCGGGACGACCGGCGGGTGACGCCCCGCGCCGCCAAGGTCCGCAGCGTGCTGGCGACCCTCCTCGTACGGTCTAACGAAGTGGTGTCGGTGGACAGCCTCGTCGACGAACTGTGGGGCCAAGAGCCGCCGCGTACCGCGATGACGACGCTGCAGGTCTACATCTCGCAGCTGCGCAAGCTCCTGCGGGACGTGGCACCGGAGTTCGGCCGGGACGCGCTGCTGACCCGCGCGCCCGGCTATCTGCTGCGGGTGGGACCCGGCCAGCTGGACCTCGTCGCCTTCGAGGAACTGCACCGGCGCGGCCAGGAGGCGATGGAGGAGGGCCAGTACGCGGCGGCCGCCGGCCTGCAGCGCCGCGCCCTTGACCTGTGGCGCGGCCCGCTGCTGTCGGACACCACGCACGGCAGCCTGCTCGGCACCACGGCGGTGCGCCTGGACGAGGTGCGGATCGCGGCGCTGGAACAGCGGATGCGGGCGGAGCTCACACTGGGCCACCACAGGGAGCTGCTCGGCGAACTGCAGGCGCTGTGCGCAGAGTTGCCGTTGCACGAGGAGTTCCACGCCCACCTCATGGTGGCGCTGTACCGCGCGGGGCGCCAGGCGGACGCGCTGCACGCGTACAGCAGGCTGCGCCGCACCCTGGTCGAGGAGCTGGCCATCGAGCCGGGCCCGCGGGTGCGGCGGTTGCAGCGCCGTGTCCTGGCCGGTGACCGCGCCCTGTTGCGGCCCGGCGCGCCGCGGCGGCAGGCCGAGTCCGCCGAACGACCGCGGCCCGAGCCGCCCCCGCCGCCCGCCCTGTCCCTCGCATCCGCGGGGGGCGGGCTGCTGCCTGATGCCGATCCGCTGTTCACCGGGCGGGAGCGGGAACTCGAGCGGCTCACGGCGTGGCTGTGCCGGCCGCAGGCGGATTGCGTGCAGATCACCGGCCCGGCCGGCGTGGGCAAGACCGCGCTCGCTGTGGCCGCCGCCCACCGGGTGCGTGCGGCGTTTCCCGGCGGGTGCGTGCTGGTGCGGCTGCGCGGCGGCGAGGGCCGGCCGCTGGATGCCACGCAGGTCCTGGTCCAGGTCCTGCGCGCCTGCGGCGCCCCCGGCCCGGCCGCCCGCTCGGGAGCAGAACTACGCGAGTTGCTGCGCCAGTTGACGACTCACCGGCGCCGCATCCTGCTGATCCTGGACGACGTCGCCGATGCCGCCCAGCTGCGGCCGCTGCAGACGCCGGGCGGCGCGTGCACGGTCCTGGCCACCTGCCGCCCCGCCCTGCCCGGACTGGGCGGCCACACACTCCCGCTGGACCCGCTCACCCCGCGGGACGCCCGACGCCTGCTGCATTCCACATCCGGCCACCCCCACGACGCTCCCCCCGACCACCGGCACGCCCCCTCCACGGACTGGCCCCACCCGGACACCGACCGGACCGGCGAGACCGGCGAGACCGGCGACTGGAGCCGACCCGGCACCGGCCGGGACGAGTCGGGCTGGGCCCGCCCCTCCCCCGGCCGGGCGGGGCCGGCCGGCCACGAGGGCCGACCAACCGCCGCCCCAGCCGACCTGCCCGCCCACCGAGGCGAACCCGCCCCCGAGCGGGCCACACCAGCCGATGGCCGGGGAACCCCCTCCCCGGGCCGGACCCGACCAGACACCCGCCGGGCCGAAGAGACCGACAGCCGGCCCCGGCCCCGCACCAGCCGGAACGAACCGACCTGGGACCAATCGGCCCCCGGCCAGGCGCAGACGGCCGACCACAAGGGCCGACCAACCACCGCCCCAGCCGACCTGCCCGCCCACCGAGGCGAACCCGCCCCCGAGCGGGCCGCACCAGCCGATGGCCGGGGAACCCCCTCCCCGGGCCGGACCCGACCAGACACCCGCCGGGCCGAAGAGACCGACAGCCGGCCCCGGCACCGCACCAGCCGGAACGAACCGAGCTGGGACCAATCGGCCCCCGGCCGGGCACAGACGGCCGACCACAGGGACCGACCAACGGCCGACCCAGCCGACCCAGCCGATCCGACCGGCCACCTGGACGATCCCGGCACCGGCCGGACAGGGCGGGCCGACCACGGGGACCAGTCCGACCCCGCCCGCGAGGAACTGGACGACGGCGGGGCCCAGTTCACTCCCGGCCGGTCCGAGCAGGCCGCCCGCTGGGGCGAACCCGCCCCCGCCCAGGGCGACCCGGCCGACGGCCGGGGCGAGTTGGCCGAGGCGTGTGGTCGGTTTCCCGGGGCGTTGCGCGCTCTCGGCGCGCATCTCGCCGTTCAGCCCCACCACTCCCCCGCCGGCCTCGCCGCCTCGCTGCGTGAGGAGCGCACCCGTCTGGGGGCGCTGCGCGTGGTCGATGAGGAGTGTTACCGGCAGCTGTGCCGGGCGTACGACGCGGCGCCCGAGGCGGACCGGCGGGCGGCTCGTCTGCTGAGTCTGCTGCCCGCCGGGTCTCTGTCCCCGCGGGCCGCCGCCACCGTGCTCGGCATCCCGCCCCAGGACGCCGGGCGCGCCCTGAACTCCCTGGTGGCGGCGGGCCTGTTGGGCCTGCACCAGGACCGCCGGGGCGGCCAGAGCCACCGCTTCCCCGTCCTGACGCGGCTCCTGGCCACCGAGCGGCGTACCGCCGAGGGGCCGGCCGGTTCCGTGCAGGCGGCTGTCGCCCGCCTGTGCGCGGCCGCCCGTCAGGATCTGGGCGCGCCGCACGCCCGCGCGGACGGCCTGCCCCCGCTGGACTGGTTCGCCCGCCGGCAGGACACCCTGGTCGCCCTGGTCGGCCAGGCGCACGCGGCGGGCCTGTGGGACCAGGCCGTCCGGCTGGCCGATGCCATGAGCGTCTTCCTGGAGGTGTCGGCCGCCTGGGAGGCCTGGCAGCACACCCATGCCCTGGCCCTGGACGCCGCCGGGCAGTCGGGCGACCGGGCGGCGACGGTGCGGCTGCTGCGCTCGCTGGGCGACCTGGCCTGGCAGCGCCACCGCCCGGCCGCCGCCCGCGACCTCTACCAGCGCGCCCTGGACGCCACCCGCGCGGGCGGCGACGACGCTGCCGCGGGTGAGCGCGGGCGGATCCTCGCCGGTCTGGCGGACCTCCACCTGGAGGCGGGGGCCGGCGACACCGCCGCCCGCCTGGTGCTGCCCACCCTGACCAAGACCCCCGAGGACACCCGCGGCTGCTACGAGGCCCGCCGCGTCCTGGCCCTGCACGCACTGGAGAGCCGGGGCGAGGACGCGGCCCGCCCGCACTTCCAGCAGTGTCTGACTCTCGCGGGCGTCCTTGGCGACCGCCGTCTGGAGGCGTACGCGCGGCGCTGGCTGGACCAGCTGCGCGCGGGCCACGCGGCGCGCCCCGCGTGGGCCGAGGTCCGCCCGGGCGTCTGGTGCGCACGCACCGCGCCCCGCCCACAGGCCCCAGGGGCCGGTCGGCCCTCCACGACAGGCGACAGACGGCCGCGGGAATGCCGAGCAGCAGGCTGACGCCGGGCCCGGGGAAATATTCGGGGTGCGGGAGCTCTTAGGGCTCTTAGCGCTGCCCTCAGGGCTCTCAGGGCTCTCAGGGCTCTTGAGGGATTGGGGCTCTTGTCAGGGCGGCAGCGGTGACAGCGAGGACGACGAGGTGGGCGGCGGCCCGCCGCAGGGAGGGGACGGGCACCGATGAGCCTTCGTCAGTACGAGTACGCCCTGGCCGTGGCCGAGGAGGGCTCGGTGACGGCGGCCGCGGAGGTGCTGCGCGTGGCCCAGCCCTCGGTGTCCCAGCAGATCCGCGGCCTGGAGCGGGAACTGGGCGTGGAACTGTTCGCCCGCACCCCGAGCGGCCTGGTGCCCACCGAGGTCGGCCGTGCGTTCCTGCGGGAGGCGGAGGTCGCGGTGAGCGCCTCACGACGGGCGCGGGCAACGGCACGGGCCGGCGCGGGCGAGCCGGCGGGTGAGCTGGTCGTCGCGGCCCAGCTGGGTTTTGGTGCCCGGCAGTTTCCGGGCGCGCTGGGTGCGCTGCGCGGCCGCTTCCCGCGGCTGGAGGTCACCGTCCTGGAGGAGCCGAGCTCCGCCGAGCTGGAACGGCTGTGCCGCCGGGGCGTGCTGGACCTGGCCCTGATGGCGGCGTGCGAGCAGAGCCCCGCCGACGCCCACCGCTTGGGCGAGGAGGAGTTCGTGGTGGTCCTTGCCGCCGGGCACCGGCTGCTGGCCGGGGACCGGGTGGAGCTGGGGGAACTGGCGGGGCAGCCGTGGGTGCGGTTCGACCGCGACAGCGCGCTGGACGGCGTGCTGCTGAACGCGCTGCGGGACACCGATCCCGCCCCGGCCACGGCCGCCCGCGTGTCCCAGACGGCGACGGCGGTGCGCTGGGCCGCCCACGGGCTGGGGGCCACGCTGGTCCCGGCCTCCGCGGTGCCCCGTGCCCACCAGCACCTCGCGCGCCCGGTGTCGCCGGCCGTGCCCCAGCCCGTCATCGCCGTTCTGCGGCGTGCCGCGGGCCCGGCGGAGACGGCCCTGCTCGAACTCCTGCGCAAGGAGACCTGGTCCAAGCCCGAGCCCGAGCCCGCGCCCGCGCTCCTCTCCCCCACGCCCTGACGACGGACGCGAACACACAGACGGGCACCACCGCATTCCATACGCGCGAATTCGACGGTGTGCCGAATTCTGCGTTGTTCCGTTCTGGAATGTTCTGGAAGTGCGCCGGGGTCAGCCGCGGGGGAATTCCCCGCCGTCCACGACGATATTGCTTCCGGTCAGCCAGCCGGCCCGGCCGGAGACGAGGAACAGCACCGCGTGGGCGATGTCGTCGGGCAGGCCCTCGCGTCCCAGTGGCACGGTGGTGCTGTCCTGGCCCGGTCCGGGGCCCAGGCGTGCCCACTGCTCCCGTGTCGCCTGCCCGCCGGGGGTGGCGGTTCTACCGGGAGACACCGTGTTGACGCGGACCCCGAAGGGGGCCAGCTCCGCGGCCAGTCCCCGGCTGTAGTTCTCCAGTGCCGCCTTCGCCGCCGTGTAGTGCAAGAACGGTGGCGGTGTGAGGGGTACCGCGGCGGAGGAGACGTGCACGATCGCCCCCGAACGCCGTTCCCGCATCGCCGGTGCCAGCAGCGCGTCCAGCCGTACCGACGCCAGGTAGTTCAGGTCCAGCGCATCCTGCCACTGCTCGTCGGGGATGGCCGCGGCACTTTGGTGGGGCTGCGCCCCGCCGGCGTTGTGGACCAGGATGTCCACCCCGCCGAGCCTCTCCTGCGCGGCCGCGGCGAGTGCCTGCGCGCCAGCTCGGGTCCGCACGTCGGCCTCCACGAAGGCGGCCCCGTCGGGCACCGTGCCCGGCGCCGACCTGGCGCTAGTGAGCACCTGGGCGCCCGCATCCAGGAGGTGGCGCACGAGGGCCGCTCCGATTCCGCGGGAACCGCCGGTGACCAGGGCCCGCTTTCCCGCGAGTTCGCGTGTTTGTGTTCCGTTCTCGGTCGTGGTCATGCCACCGGCCCTTTCGTTTTCGTTCGCGTGAATTCCCGCCCGTCGGGGAGTGGTTGGGGCGAGGTGTTTCACGGTACGCAGGGAAAAGATCGGGAGGCAAAGACGAAATACCAGCACGGGCTATAGGGATTTCCTATACCGGCGTATGCGTTCTTGGCGCGGCCGGCACATGGGGGGGCTATGCCAGGTCCAGGGGGAGTTCGTCGCGGCGGCTGATGCCCAGCTTGCGGTAGATCTTGGTCAGGTGCTGCTCGATGGTGCTGGGGGTGACGTACAGCTTCGCCGCGATCTCCCGGTTGGTGTAGCCGAACGCGGCGAGGGCCGCCACCCGTTGCTCGGGTTCGGTCAGGCGTGCGGCCGCCTCGGCGGCCGTCGGTGCCAGGCTCCGGTTGCGGGGCCCTTCGGAGCCGATGCGGTCGGTGCGGCCCGGCAGAATGTGTTCGCACAGGGCCTGCGCGCCGCAGTCCGCCGCCAGTTGCCAGGCCCGGCGCGCGATGATCCCGGCCCGGTTCCCCTCCCCGGTCAGCTGCAGGGCGCCGGCCAGGTCGGCCAGGGTGCGGGCGTGCTCCAGCCGGTCGCCGCAGCGCCTCAGTTCCTCCAGGGCGCGCGTCAGCAGCCGGGGCCGCTCGGCGGCCGGGGCCAGGGCGGCGCGCAGGCGCAGCGCGGTGCCGTACGCCCGCGGGGTGCGGCCGGCGGGCAGGGCGCACTGCCGGGTGATGAGCGCGTCGGCCCGTTCGTGCTCGCCCAGGTGCAGGAGGGCGAGGGCGGCGTCGGTGCGCCAGGGGAGGTGGCGCGGGTCGTCCAGGGACCAGCGCCGGGCCAGCCGGCCTGCGTCGAGGAACTCCGTGAGGGCGGCGGTGTGGCGGTGGGTGGCCAGGTAGTAGTGGCCGCGGGCACGCAGGTGCTCCAGGGCGTGCGCGCTGGTGAACAGGCCGTCGGGGGGCGGTAGTTCCAGGCGCCGGGCCGCCTCGTCGTACTGGCCCCGGGCCGTGTACGCGGTGATCTCGACGGCGACGAGGGCGTGCAGGAGGAGTCCGCCGCGTTCTTCCACGGCGGCGGTGGCCGCGGCCGCGGCGTGCTGGGCGCCGGGCACGTCGCCCAGGCGCAGCAGGGCCTGGGCGTGCAGCAGCCCCAGCGCGGCGAACCAGCCCGGGGCGCGGCCGCGATCCGCCTCGGCCTGCAGCTTCTGACACCACACGACGGCCCGGTCGCCGTGGTCGGCGTGCACGAGGGCACGGATCTCCCGCAGAACGAGGTCGAACGTGCCGTGGATCAGAGGCGTGTCCTTGAGAACCTGCTCGACGACCGCGACGTCCTCGCCGGCGGGCGCGGGAGGCCACAGGGCGGCGGTGGCGGCACGCAGTCCGGGGTGTATCGGTGCGGGGCCGCCCGGGGCCGCGGGGCCGGGGGCCTCGGGGCTGAGGGGTGCGGCACCGGAGGGCGTGGGCGGCCACAACGCGGCCGTGGCGGCACGCAGTCCGGGGTGCACCGGTCCGGGGCCGCCCGGGGCCGCGGGGCCGGGAGGTTCGGGGCTGAGGGGCGCGGCACCGGAGGGCGCGGGCGGCCGCAGAGCGGCGGTGGCGGCACGCGGGCCGGTGCGCGCCGGGCCGGGGCCGCCCGGGGCCTCGGAGCCGGGAGGTTCAGGGCTGAGGGATGCGGCGCCGGAGGGTGCGGGCGGCCGCAGAGCGGCGGTGGCGGCGCGCAGTCCAGGGCGCACCGGTCCGGGCCCGCCCGGGGCCTCGGGGGTGGGGGCCTCGGGGCTGAGGGATGCGGCACCGGAGGGCGTGGGCGGCCGCAGAGCGGCGGTGGCGGCACGCAGTCCGGGGTGTATCGGGCCGGGGCCGCCCGGGGTCGCGGGGCCGGGGGGCGCGACGCCGAGGGGTGGTGTGGTGCGGGAGGGGGCGGGCAGGCCGTGCAGCGGGGCGTCGCCGCTCTCGCCCGCCGCCCGCCTGCGCTCGGCGTGGACGAGGGCTCTCCCGGCCTCTTCGATACGTCCCTGGGTGAGCAGCGTACGGGCCAGCAGCGCGGCATCGCCGTAACCCAACTCGCCCCTGTCCAGGGCCCGGAGGGGCTCGGCGAGCTGGTTCTCGGCTCCGGCGGGGTCGGTGCGGCGCAGGAGGCCGGCGAGCCGCAGGCCCAGGGGCCGGCCCTCGGCGTGGGTCGCGCCCAGCTGCTGGGCCAGGCGCAGGCAGTCGACGGCCGCGGCGCTGTCGTCCTCCAGGAGTGCCTGCCGGGCGGCTTCCAGGAGTACGGGCAGGGCCCACTGCCCCGCCCCCGCACCGGCGCGGTCCCCCGGGAGGGAGAGGCTGTGGGCATGCAGCAGGCGGCGGGCTGTGGCGCCCGCTCCGGCTCCGCCCGCGTGCAGCACCCGCGCGGCCCGTACGCGCAGGGCGAGCAGTTCCTCGGGAGCCACCGTCTCCTGCACGTGGGCGGCGACGGCCGGGTGTCGTAGCCGCCACCCGTCGGTGAGGCCCACGGCGTCCAGGACGTCGCCGGCTTGGGCGGCCGTGGCCGCGGTGATGCCTGCCGTCTCGGCGACCCGCTCGGCGCTCGCGTCCGGTTCCAGCACCGCGAGGGCTTCGGCGAGCCGGCGTGCCGGGGTGCCGCTGCGCCGCAGGCAGGAGTCGACCGCGTGCAGGAACGGCCCACCGGGGGCTGGCCGTTCCTCGCCCCCGGGCCCCAACTCCTCTGCGGCCCGCGGCTCTTCGGCGGTCTGCGCCACCGCAGGGTGCTCCAGGAGCAGGGTTTTGCACAGCAGCGGGTTGCCGCCGGTGAGGGCGTACAGGCGGGCCGGGGCCGGTGCGCCGCCGTGGTCGTGGTGGTGGCGGTCGGCCAGGGCGGTGGCGGCGCGAGGGCTCAGGCGGTCCACACGGATACGGTCGAAGGCCTCATGGCACGGGAACGCGGCGTCCGGCGCGTTCCCGTGGGGCGTACGGGCGCCGAGCACCTGCCCCAGCGCGAGCAGCACCGGCATACGGTGCAGGCTCCGCCCCAGATCCGCCAGCTGCTCCAGGGAGGGCCCGTCACAGTTCTGCAGATCATCCACGCACACCAGAACGGGCCGGTGCCGGGCCAGGGCGCGCACGGCGTCGCCGAAGTCCTCCGGGTCCCATTGCGGCCTCGCGCGGTGCGGGGTGGCGGCGCCGGCAGGCAGGGCGCGCGAGGGCCTGCGCGGCACGCCGTACGCGGACTGCCCCGGGGCGGCGGCCCCTTCGGACGGCTGGGCCGGGGCCCTGTGGCCGACGGGGGGACCGGGGGCATGCTCGTCCGCCGGGCCGTCCAGGGGACCGCCCCGCAGGGCGTAGGCGTACGGGAGTTGGCGCAGCACGCCGTCCCCGGGCGGCTGCCCCAGACCGACAGGCCCTTCGGGCGGGGCCGGGACCCCGTAGTCGTCGGCGGCACGGGTGGGTGCCGGGGCGGCCGGTAGGGCGTGCAGGAGTTGGCGCAGTACGGTGTGCGCGGGCTGCCGGGGGCCGGCGGGGGCCCGGGCGTGCAGGATCAGCGCTCCGTGGGCGGCGGCGTGGTCGGCCAGGCGGCGCAGCAGGGCCGTCGTGCCGCAGCCTGCCGCGCCCTCGACGAGCACGATCGTCGTCTCGCCGGTCGTGCTGCGGTGCCAGGCACGCCGCAACCGTCCCCACTGCGCCTCGCGTTCGAGCAATGGCATCTGCTCTCCCCCCGGAGTGTGGTGCCAGTTTCCGGGGTGCGGGGGTTCATGGGCCGTTGTCGTGCCGGTCACAAGCTGCGCGGCAGGAATTTCCCGCGGCCGGGCGGTGCGCGGTCAATGGCGGTGCGCGGTCAATGGCGGTGCGCGGTCAGTGGCGGTGCGCGGTCAGTGGCGGTGCGCGGTCAGTGGCGGTGCGCGGTCAGTCGGGGGCCATCGGCAGGACGGCGGTGGCGCTGAGGCCGCCGGAGGCCGCCCGGTCCAGGCTGAGCCGGCCGCCGGAGGCGGTGAGCAGGGACGCGGCGATGGACAGGCCCAGGCCGGTGCCCTTGCGGCCCGCGGTCTGCGCGCCGCGCCAGAAGGGGCTGCCCGCGTGGGCGAGTTCCTCGCCGGTCATGCCGGGGCCCTCGTCGGTGACGGCGACGTGGACGCGGTGTCCGCTGACGTGCACGGTGCAGGTGACGGTGGTGCCGGGCGGGCCGGCCTGCAGCGCGTTGTCGAGCAGGACGTCCAGGGTGTGTTCCAGGGCGCCGTGCACTTGCAGGGCGGTGGCGGCGGTGCCGCCCAGGTCGAGGCCGACGCCCTGGTCGTCGGCGACCACGCTCCAGGCCTCCAGGCGTGCGGCGGCGACGTCGAGGACTTCGACGGGCTCGGGGTCGGGCGCGTCGTGCCGGGCGGCGCCCCAGGCCAGGATCTGGCTCAGCAGGGCGGCCAGGCGCTCCACCTCCCGCAGCACGGCGGGCAGTTCGGCGATCTCGGGCCGCTGGTCCTGCAGCATCTGCAGGCGCAGCCGGATCGTTGCCAGCGGGCCGCGCAACTGGTGGGCGGCGGCCGCCGCGAGGTCGTACGCGGCGGCGGTCACCGGCCCGCCCTCCGGGGCGCGGCGCGCCCCGCGGTCGGGGCGGCCGGGGGCGGGGCGGGCGGCCCGAACCGTGTGCGGGGCGCGCGGGCCCGGGCGCCTGCGGCGGCCGTGCGGCCCGCCTCGTCGCCCCCGCCCGCTGCGTCGCCGTACTCGACGACCCGTACCTTCATCGCGCTCACGCCCCTCAAGAGGAATCCGTACGTGGTACCGGAAGGCTTGCGCGGTCGCGCTCGGGCGCGCTGAGCGGCCACGTCCCGCCGGCCGGGGGAACCGGGGCGGTGACGCCCGGGTCAGGTGCTGCTGCCAGCATCGGCGGCGCCAGGACAGCGCAGCCGCACGGCTGTGTCAGGTGCGCTTCACCGCTGCGGCAACTCTGCGCAGCGCCGCGCAGCGCCGGGCGGCTCCGGGCACCCCGTGCCGCTGTCCGCGGCCGGTGTTCTCCGCCCGGGCTTGGGGTTCTGCTGTCGGTGCGCTGACCGGGAGCTGGCACGGCGTTCCCTACGGTGGCCGACGTCCCGTCCACAGCCGTGAAGTCCGTTTGCCGGGGAGGCGATCCGTGAGCCAGGCGTCAGCTGATCTGCTCGCCGCCCGCGGCGCCGGCCCGGGCCGTGCGGGCCGTGAGCCGCTCGGGCCCCGGGCCGGCGCCGCGGGCCCGGCCCGTACGGCCTGGCGCGTCCTGCTCGTGGATGCCCGCGCCGAGGACGCCGGAGCGCTGGCCCAGGCCCTGCACCGGCACGGGCACCACGTCGAGCAGGTGGCCGGCGGCCGCGCCGCGCTGGAAAGGTGCGAGGCGGGCTGTGAGGCGGGCGAGGTGGACGTGGTGCTGCTCGACCTCGATCTGCCGGACGTCGACGGCCTGGAGGTGTGCCGCCGGCTGCAGGCGGGCGGCGGCGGCCCGGCGGTCCTCGCGCTCACCGCCCGCGGCGGTGAACTGGACGTCGTACTCGGCCTGCAGGCCGGCGCCGACGACTACCTGGTCAAACCGTGCGGGCTGCGGGAGCTGCTGGCCCGGATGGAGGCCGTGATGCGCCGCGTGCGGCCGCCCCGCCCGGTGAGCCGGACCCTGTCCATCGGGGCACTGCGCATCGACGCGGCGCTGCGGGAGGTGCGCCTGGGCGGGCGCAGCATCGCCGTGACCCGCAAGGAGTTCGACCTGCTGCATCTGCTGGCCACGCGGCCGGAGGCGGTCATCACCCGCGAACAGCTCATGCGGGAGGTGTGGGCGGGCTCCTGGTCGCGCCGCACCGTCGACACCCATGTCAGCAGCCTGCGCACCAAGCTGGGCTCGCGCGAGTGGATCGTCACGGTGCACGGCGTGGGCTTCCGCATCGGGCAGGGCTGAGCCGCCCGCCGCCCCGCGGCCCGCGGCCCGCGGCCCGCCACTCAAGGACGGAAGACGCGAGGCGGACGACGCGAGGCGGACGCGGGGCGGGAGGCGCAGGGTGCGCGTTCACCGGTCCTTGCGGGACTTCATGTACCAGGCGGCGGCGATGCCGATGACGACGAGGACGATGAGGATCTTCATGGTCCTCGGCTTTCCCCGATCGTGAGGGACATGCCTGGGGACATGCCCGCGTGCACGTTTTGCCGCTTTGGGGGCAGGGCACCCGGGGCCGCGACCGCAGCGGGCACGTCCGGGGTGGCCGGGGCCTTTCGGCCAGGCGCTCCGGTGGTGAGGTGCCCGTCACTTGCGGAAGGTAGGAGCAGGCGCCGCGGCGGGCCGGACAGACCCGCCGCCCGGCCGCACGCCACAGAAAGGGCAGCAGCAGATGAAGGACTCCCCCGGCAAGCAGGGCCCGCAGGACCCCACCACGAAGGGGCCGCGGCCGGAGTTCCCCCAGCAGGAGCAGGAAGTGCCGGGGTGGACCGGCGCCATGGACCCGCCGCCCGACCACGGCGAGGACTCCTACCGCGGCTCCGGGCTGCTGCGCGACCGGGCCGCGCTGATCACCGGCGGCGACTCGGGCATCGGGCGGGCGGTGGCCATCGCCCTGGCCCGCGAGGGGGCGGACGTCATGTTCACCCACCTGCCCGCCGAGGACGGTGAGGCACAGGAGACCGCCCGCTGGGTGCAGGACGCCGGACGCCGGGCGATCCCGGTGGCGTGCGACATCCGCGAGGAGGAGCAGTGCCGCGCGCTCGTGGAGCGGGCGGTGTCGGAGTTCGGGCGGATCGATGTGCTGATCAACAACGCCGCGTACCAGATGTCCCGGCCCAAGGGCATCGGGGACATCCCTACCGAGCAGTTCGACCGGGTCGTGCGCACCAACCTGTACGGCATGTTCTGGCTGTGCAAGATGGCGGTGCCGCACATGCCGCGCGGCGCCTCGATCATCAACACCACGTCGGTGCAGGCCTACAAGCCCAGCCCGCACCTGCTGGACTACGCCATGACCAAGGGTGCCATCGTGACGTTCACCCAGGGGCTCGCGCAGATGCTGGTCGAGGACGGGATCCGCGTCAACGCGGTGGCGCCCGGCCCGGTGTGGACGCCGCTGATCCCCGCGACGCTGCCGGACACCGCCGAGTTCGGCAAGCAGGCGCCGCTGGGCCGGCCCGCGCAGCCCGCCGAGATGGCCCCGGCCTACGTCTTCCTCGCCTCGGAGCACGCCGGTTTCATCACGGCCGAGATCATGAACGCCACCGGCGGCACTCCCCTGCCCTGAACCGCCCGCGGGGATGCTGCGGTTGTCTTCCGTGCCGACCCTGAGGAAGGTGAGCCGGATCTGGCGCGCGGTGGCGTGGGACGTACAGGCCGTGTGGAATTCCGCCCGGCGGGCGGTGACGGCGCCGGGGCCCGAGCGCGACACGACCGTGCAGTCGCTCAAGGCGGCCGGGGCCGGCGTGCTGGCCTGGGCGCTGGCCGGCTGGTGGTGGAGCGCCCCGATGGCGCTGCTGGCGCCGTGGACGGCGCTGTTCATCGTGCAGAGCACCGTCTACCGCTCGGTGCACTCCGCGCTGCAGCAGTTCGCGGTGGTGGTCACGGGCACCCTGCTGGCGGCGGGCGGCTCGATGCTGACGGGCAACAACTCGCTGGCCGCGATGGCGATCGTGCTGCCCGCGACGGTGCTGCTGAGCGGCTACGCCCGGTTCGGCACCCAGGGCGTCTACGCCCCCACGGCGGCCCTGTTCGTGCTGGCGTACGGCACGTACACGCCCTTGGACATCGTGCACCGGCTCTTCGAGACGGTGCTCGGCGCCGTCATCGGGATCGTGGTGAACGCCGCGGTGCTGCCGCCCGTCCACGGGCGGGACGTGCGGCATCTGCGGGCCCGGCTGGCCCAGGAGAGCGCCGATCTGCTGTACGCCGTCGCGGACGGTGTCGAGGAGGGCTTCGACAAGGAGCGGGCGGCGACCTGGCACGACCGGGCGCAGCGGCTGACCGACCTGGTGACGGACCTGCGCACGGCGCGGCGCTGGTCGCATGAGAGCTACCGCCTCAACCCGGGCCGCAAGCTGCGCCGCTCTGAGCCGCTGCTGCCCTCCTCGGACTGGGACTTCGCCTGGGACCGCATCACCGACCAGATCCGGCAGACGCTGCGGACGCTGGCCGAGACGAGCCAGGGCCGGCCGGCGCTGACCGATGTGCCCGACGAGGCGCGGGAGATCGGGACGGAGCTGCTGCGGGCGGCCGGTGACGTGTGCGCGCAGGACGACTACGCCGGTGCCTTGGCCGTGCGGGAGTCCGCGCGGGTCCCTGGCGCCGCGGCGGGCTGCGCGGACCGCGCGGCGGACCGGCATGCCGCCCTGCACCGGGCGCAGGAGGCGCACGGCCGGCTTGCCCGGCTGCTGACGGACGGCCGCCATCAGGTCACCCCGGCCCTGGGCGCTCTGACTGCGGACACCCAGCGGCTGCTGGGCGACCTGGCGGTCGTGGCGGACGGCCGGCCCTCGGGCGGAGCGGAGGACGAGGAGTCCCGCCAGGAGAACTGACCCCACGACACACGACCCCATGACCCCACGACCACACGGCCCACGCACAACCGACCGAGAACCAGCTGAGAACCGACCGGAAGGGATATCACTCATGCAGCACAGCCACCGCGACCACGACCACGACCACGGCCACGGCCCCGCGCAGACCGCGGCCGAAGAGGTCTTCCAGGAGGCCGAGGACGCCGAGACGCGGCCCGTGCCCGAGGACGACGAGCGCGAGCGCGCCAAGGACGGCGAGGCCGGCGACACCCTCACGCCCAGCCCCACCGCCCAGGAAGACATCCACCGGGGCGAGAACAACCAGCCGGGAGCCGGCGGAGAGGACTGAGCGGGAAGAGGGCCGAGGGGAGAGGCCGGGGGCTGTTGCGCCGCCCGGGCGGGCTGTCACCGCCCGGGCGGCTGCCACTCGAACATGAGGATGGTGGCGTCGTCGCGGAGCCGGTTGGGCTGGGAGTCCAGGATGGAGTGGATGAGCCGGCGCAGCGCCTCGGCCGCCACTTCTCCGGCTGCGGAGGCGCGGATGATCGAGTCGGCGAACCGTTCGAGTCCGAACTCGCTGCCGTCGGCCAGGCGGGCCTCGGTGACGCCGTCGGTGTACAGGAGCACGCGGTCGCCGGGTTCCAGTCTCGTCTCGTGCACCTGGCGGTCCGCGCTGCGAAAGGGGGTGGAGAGGCCCAGGGGCGGGTCGGGTTCGCGTTCCAGGGCCTTGTCGACGAGCCGGTTGTCGCGGATCAGCAGGGGCGGCGGGTGCCCGCAGTTGCTCCAGCGCAGCATCCCGCTGGCCAGGTCCAGGCGGGTGAGCACGCCCGTGCAGAACTGGTCGGGCAGCCACTGGGCCAGGGCCGCGTCCATGGTCTCCAGGAGTTCGGGCAGGTCCGATCCGGTGCGCCGGCCGTTGCGGCAGGCGGCCAGGGCGACCGCCGTGGTGAGGCCGGAGAGCAGGTTGTGGCCCATCGCGTCGACGATCGTGGCGTGCAGGGCCGTCCGGGTGAGGCAGTGGTCGAAGGCGTCGCCGCCGATCTCGTAGGCGGGCTCCAGGACGGCGGTCGAGACGACGTGGGTGTTGCCGATGGTGCGCGGCGGCAGGAAGGCGCGCAGCATCTCCGCGGGCAGGCGCATGGGTTCGGAGCGGGTGCGCTGGACCAGGGTGTCCTTGTAGGCCCGCTTCGAGGTGATCATCATGGCCAGGAGGGAGGCGAGTGCTCTGCTGCGCCGCAGCAGGGCGGGGTCCAGGCACGGGGCGTGGACGGCGACCACTCCCAGCCGTTCGGCGCCGTCCAGTAGGGGCAGCCAGGCGGTCATGCCTCCGGTGGGGGATTCCTCCACGCGCAGGGTCAGGGTGCGGTAGGCCCAGCCGGCCAGCGAGTTGTCCACGTCGGGGGCCGGTGCGTCGTCGCTCAGCGGGACCAGCCGGCGCTGCTGGAGGTCGGCGAGGTAGACCACGGCCTGGGGCACGCCCAGGGCCGTCGCGCACCGGGCGACCGCGGCGGCCAGGTCCAGTACGGCGTTGTCCGGGTCCGCGAGGAACTCCTCGAGACCACCGGGCGGCTTCGAGGTCGGCACGTCCTCTCCCTTCCGCAGCGGCTGCGCGACACGAGCAGTCTCACACCGCCGTGGCGTGCCTGCCCGGCGCCCGTGTCGCCGATCCGGCGCGGTTGGTCCACGGTGATCAGTACGAGTTGTCCTGCCCTGCGCGGGTACCTGCACCCCAGCTCCGGAAGAGACCGGCGGCCAAGGGGCCCCGGTGCCCGCCGGAGCCGAGCGGTGGAGAGGAGACACATCGTGAGCGAACAGGTACCGGCCTCCCCCGGCGCGGACGGCAGCACGCCGGTGCCCAGGGATCCGCCCGACCAGCAGGCCGATGCCGGGCAGGACCCCTGGGACCTGGAGGACAACAAGGACAAGGACAAGGACCAGAGCAAGGACCAGGCCCAGGACCAGGACCAGGGTCAGGACCGGGGCGGGGACGGGCCCAATGAGGACGTGCCCGACACGGACGAGGCCGGCACCGGCCGGCGCGGCAACGCCGCGGACCAGGCGGCCCCCTCCGGGCAGCCGGTGCCGGACGAGCCCTCCGGCTGAGGACACCAGCAGCACCACATGCGAGGAAAGGGAACGACGGTGAGCGATGCGGATGGACACCCGGCGCGGGTCACGGTGGAACTGAGCGGTGCGGCGGACGACGCCGGCAGCGTCTTCGAGGTCCTGGAGGCGGTCTACGCCTCGGACCGGGACGGTGGCCCCGCCCCCGCGGGGTCGCCGGGGCCGACCGTGTGGAGCGGCGTCTTCGACACCGCACGCCCGGCGGGCGGCGGACCGGGCGGCACGCCGTCGCTGAAGGGCCCGGTGACCGCCGGGGTGCAGGGCGGCTACGTCGCGGTCGACCAGGTCGTCACGGTGCTCTCGGCGGCCTTCACCGTCACCGAGGAAGGCTCCGCCTCGGGCGATCAGGAGAAGGATGTGAGCCTGCGTCTGGAGAGCAGGTGAGGTGAGCGCGCCCCCTGCTGTGATGAACCCTGGTGGCGGGTCGGCGGCCCTGCGCGAACGCGTGGGGCCGCCGGCCTGTGGGGCGGGGTGCCGGGGTGGTTCAGGGGCCGGTCAGTGGGGTGCCGCAGTGGGCGCAGTAGTGGGCCTCGCGGGTGGCGGCCAGGTGGCCGCACCGGGGGCAGACCCGTTCCAGCAGGCAGGCGGGCTCCCCGGCGGCTGTCTCGGGGCCGGGGCGGCGGTGGGCGGTGGTGTAGGTCAGTCCCCGCTGGCCCGCGCGCAGGGAGTGCGGGGTGTGGGCGGGCAGCCAGGCCAGGGCTCCGGGGGCGAGTTCGCGTACCGCGTGGGGCAGGTGGAGTGTGCCGCTGCCGGCCAGCACGGTGAGCAGGATCCCGTACGTGTTCTCGGTGGGCTCGCCGAGGTCCGCGGCGGGCGCCAGCCGTACGACGACGGCGTCCAGGTCACGTCCGGCGCCGCCCAGCGTCCACACGACGCTGATCTGCCCCGGCTTCTCGGCGGTGGGGTGCGGGGGGTCGACGAAGAGCGGGCCGGTGGGGGCGGGCTCGGTCATGGAACGTCCTCGGCGGGCGGCGGTGCGGTCCCGGGCCGGCGCCGGGGCCGGGGCGCGGGGCCGGTGTCCTTCGCAGTGTGCGGCAGCCGGCTCGTCCGGCGCGAGGCCGGGGTCCTGGAGGGGGCAATCCCTCCGGGGGACGCGCTCGACGCGAGGGGAAGAATCGTGAGCGGGCCCCCGGAGGGATCGTCTGTGCGGCCGGGCGGCCGGTGGGCGGCCGGTGGGCGGCCGGTGGGCGGCCGGTGGGCGGCCGGTGGTCCGGTCCGGGGTGGGGCGGATGGGTCAGTCGGTGGGGCGGCCGTTCTTGAGGGCCTGGGCCACCTCGACCACCCGCTGGGCCTGGTAGGCCGCCGCCTGGAGGGTGACCTCGCTGGGCGCCGACGGGCTGACCGGGCCCCCCACCACGTGGGAGGTGCCGTAGGGGTTGCCGGTCTGGAACTGCACCGGGTCGGTGTAGCCGGGCGGCACGATCACCCCGCCCCAGTGGTAGAAGGTGTTGGCCAGCGCCAGGATCGTCGACTCCTGCCCGCCGTGGGCGGTGTTGCTGGAGGTGAACGCCGAGTACACCTTGCCCGCCAGCTGCCCCTGCGCCCACAGCGGACCCGTGGTCTCTATGAAGGCCCGCAGCTGGCTGGCCGGGTTGCCGAACCGGGTGGGGGTGCCCCACAGCACCGCGTCCGCCCACACCAGGTCCTCGTGTACGGGCTCGGGGATGTCCGCGTGGTCTGTGCGGTACTGCTCCCAGGCCGGGTTGGAGGCCACCGCCGCCGCCGGCGCGGTCTCGGCCACCCGGCGCACCCGCACCTGGGCGCCCGCCTTCTCCGCTCCCTCGGCCGCCGCATGCGCCAGCGCATGCACATTGCCCAGCGAACTGTAGTAAATGATCGCGACGTTCACAGATGTCACAGCGGATCCCTTTGCTCGTGCGGCTTGTTGCGGTGCTCCGGCGGGCATCCGGCGCTGCCCGGGGCGGAGTTGATCTCCCTGAGTACGACGACGCAGGCCCTTGTAATGTGAGGCGGTGTTCGGGGGCGCGGCCGCGGGGAGCAGGGGTAAGGGAGTTGGCGACACCATGAGCATGCAGCCTGATGCAGGGGATGCCGTCTTCGGCGCGGGGGCGGGCGCGGGAGAGGGAGCGGGGGCGGGGGCGGGGGCGGGCGGTGTTCTGCGGGAGCGGCCCCGGCTGATCAATCTCGCCTACCGGTTCCTGGGGTCGCTGGCCGATGCCGAGGACGTGGTGCAGGAGACGTACATGCGCTGGTACGCCATGTCCGCGCAGCAGCAGGCGGCCATCGTCTCCCCCGGCGGCTGGCTGACGAAGGTCGCCAGCCGTATCTGCCTGGATCTGCTGGGCTCGGCCAGGGCGCGGCGGGAGAAGTATGTGGGCGAGTGGCTTCCGGAGCCGCTGCCCGATCGCGCGGAGTGGGGCGGCGGGCGCTCGGAGGGCACCGCCGATCCGGCCGACCGGGTCACTCTGGACGAGTCGGTCGGCATGGCCTTCCTCGTGGTGCTGGAGGCGATGACTCCGGCCGAGCGCGTCGCGTTCATCCTGCACGATGTGTTCCGCTATCCGTTCAGCGACATCGGCGAGATCGTGGGCCGTTCTCCGGCGGCCTGCCGTCAGCTGGCCACCTCCGCCCGGCGCCGGGTGCGCGCGCACCAGTCCGGCGCGACGGACACCGACCGGCGCGCCGGTGTGGTCGGCGCCTTCAAGCAGGCGTGGGAGAGCCAGGACATCAAGGCCCTCATCGGGCTTCTCGATCCCGAGGTCAGCGTCGTCTCCGACGGCGGCGGTCTGGTCCGCACGCGGCTGGAGCCGGTGGTGGGCAGTGCGGAGGTCGTGCAGTCCCTGCTCGTCATCTCGGCGCGGGCCCCGGGTGCGACGATCCTGGAGCGCAGTGTCAACGGCCAGCCGGGCCTGGTCGTTGAGCACGAGGGCGTCATCATGGCCGTGATGGCCTTCGACGTCGTCGGGGACCGCATCCAGCACATCTGGGGCGTGCGCAACCCGGAGAAGCTGCGGCTCTGGGCGTCCTGAGCGGGTGCGGCCCGGCGCCGGAGGCCCTCTCGGGTCTCCGGCGCCGGGCTGCGGCCATGTCCGGCCGGCAGGGCTCAGCCGTTCACGCGATCTTCGTCGCGGACAGGATGGCCTGGACGGGGATGACGTCGCGCGGGATCTCCGAGGCGTCCTTGGTGATCGCCTTGGTCACCTTGAACCCGCTCTCCTCCAGCCAGCTCTGATACACCGACAGCTTCTGCGGGCCGCCCTGGCCCATGGCCGCGCCGATGAAGAAGGCCGGGAAGAAGTCGACGTTGTAGTTGTCGGTGTCCTTGATGTTCTCGGGGTACACCGGCACCAGGATGTGGACCGTCCCGCCGACCTCGAGGGAGGCGTTGACGCCTCCCAGGATCTTGAGGACGTCGTCCTTGTCGAACATGTCCAGGAAGTGCTTGATCAGTACGGTGTCGAAGCCCTTGGGGATCTCGTCGAAGACGTTGCCGCCGATGAACGACAGGTGCTCCTCGAGGCCGTGGCTGCGGAAGTTGGCCAGCGCCTCCTGCTCCTTGTCGGGCAGGTCGAAGGTGGTCACCCGCAGGCCGGGGGACTCCTTGTGCTTGAAGGTGTGGATCGCGCCCAGACCGGTGTTGCCGGCCAGGTCCAGGACGCGGGCGCCGTCGGGCACCTCGACGTTGGCGAAGAACCACGGGTCGATGTTGGAGGTGACGGTGTTCATCAGCTTGAGCCAGGCGTCGTTCAGATCCTGGTGGTCGGCCACCGCGTCGTACAGGGTGCCCTCGGCGCCGTAGAGCTCCTTCAGGCCGACGATGGTGCGGCTCTGCACGCTCTCGGTGAGGTAGAAGAGCTGCCGCAGCGCCGTGACCTTGATCAGGTTCATGTAGCGCAGGGCGCGCTTGAGGTCGCTCTCGGCGACGTCGGCGAGCGCGTCCAGGGAGTAGCCGGCGGAGTCCTCGTCGTAGGCGACGAAGCCCTCCTTGACCATCAGGAAGAGCAGCTGCTCCACGGCGTCGGGCTTGGCGCCCACGGCCTCGCCGAGCTCGCCGGCGCTCAGGCCCGGGTGCTCGCGGAGCTTGTCGACGATGCCGAGCTCGAAGACGGACAGCAGGGTCATGAACCGCGAGGGACCCACCATGTATTCACGGAAGCGTGCGAGCGTGGCGTCTGACGTCATTACGAAGTTCCTTTTCGGGTCGGTTGGTTCCGTCGCTGGGGCGGTCGGCTGATCGCGGGTCATGTCCGGTCGGCGGGCTGTTTCGAGAACCGGTCGGCCAGGGCGAGGCGCTGGACTTTCAGCGTGGCGGTGCGGGGCAGTTCGGCCTGGGGGATCTGGACGGGGTCGGCGAGCTGGGGGAAGGCGGCGACGGCCGCTTTCCAGCGGGCGGGGTCCAGCGGCTTGTCCTCGACGGTGCAGATGACCGGCACCGGCTCGGCGTCGGGGCCCGGCACCACGACCAGTTCGGTCAGTTCGGGCAGCCGGCCAAGGACGACGTCCTCGATCTCCAGGGAGCTGCGCACCCCGGCGATCATGTCGACCTCGCGGTCGAGCATGTGCAGGCAGCCGAAGCGGGTGCGGTAGCCGACATCGCCGGTGCGCCACCAGTGGCCGTCGCGGTTGGTGTCGTAGCGGTCCTGCTCGGCGAAGTAGGCCGGCGCCAGGCCGTCCCAGGCCACCTCGATGAAACCGGGGTTCTCCTCGGAGGGTGTCTGCCCGCCCCGGCTGACCACCCGTATCTTGGCCGCGCCCAGCGGCATGGGCCAGCCCACGCAGCGTCCGTTGGCCTTGTGCGCGGAGTGGCGGAAGTAGGCGCGGCCCACCGCCGGGCCCACCTCGCTCTGCCCGTAGATCTGGAAGAACAGGGCGCCGCGCCGGTCGGAGGCCTTCAGCAGCCGGCTCATCGTGCCGGGGTGGATCGCGTCGAAGGTGCTGCTGAACACCTTCACCGACCCGAACGGCGCCCGCGGGTCGGCGGCCAGGTGCTCCCACTCCATCAGCGAGTTGGGCAGCGCCTCGATGAGGACCGGGCGGTGGGCGAGCAGCTGTTCGGCGACGGCCGCCGGGTCCGCCTCGCGCATCAGCAGGACGGGGAACTCCTTGAGCAGGGCCAGGGACATCGCCGCGACCATGCGCGAGTGCACGAAGGGGACGTGGATGGCCACCGTCTCCTTCTTCCGCATCAAGGACAGCAGCCGCCACTGCGGGAGCAGCCGCACGCCCTGGGTGCGGGGCGTGTGCACCACCAGCTTGGGAATCCCCGTGGTGCCCGAGGTGTGGGTGATGACGGCGGCCTCGTCGATCGGCCGCACCACCGGCCTGACCCGCGGCGATCCGGCCAGATCGGCCAGCGAGAGGGCGCCGGGCCGCTGCCCGCTCACCACGATGACCCGCTCGGTCAGCTCCGCCAGCGCCACCGGGGCCAGCACATCGAGCTTGGCCTGGTCGGTGAGCAGGCTCGGCCGGCCCAGCCGCTGCATCAGCACCGCCACCGTCGCGGCGTCCAGCGCCGGCGACAGGTTCACCACGATCGCCCCGATCCGGGAGACCGCCGCGGCCAGCATCCAGTGGTCGGCGTTGGCGTTCTTGTAGAGCACCACGTGCTCGTCGGGGCGCACCCCGGCCGCCCACAGCCGGGCCGCCAGATCATCGACATGCTCGGCGTACTGCGCCACCGTCAGGCGCCGCCCCGCCGTGGGCAGCACGTCCAGGTCGTGGTCCAGGGTGATCGGCGTGGCGGGGTTGACGGCCGCGGCCATCTCCGGCAGCAGACCGATGTGCAGACCGCGCTTCTGTATGGATCTGTAGGCTGTAGAGCCCTTCATAGGGAATGTCTCCTTCGGGGCACGCTGCGAGGTCAGCGGCGCGCCGTGCGAAGTCCGCGGCGGGACCTGCCGGCGCCGTCTGACGGACAACTCTTCGAGAACTGCTCGGACTTCGGGGAATTCGGGTCCACGACGGCGGGGATGCCGAATGGGCCGCTCCCGGTGGACTTGGGGGCGGCCGGGCGGGGTTGAGGGTCTCGGGCGCCAGCCGTGAAGGAGGTGCCGCTGCCGCGAAGGGGGGCAGGGGCGCGGCCCCCGGCCGGGTCAGGCGGCGGGTGGGGCCGTCAGCAACTCGCTGCCGCGCGAAGGGTTTTGGGCAGGAAAGACGTGCGGAAACAGTGACACGGCCGACACCTTCACGCCAAGAACCTCCGGAAGTGACGTGGGTCACCCCGTCGGGGGGTGTGGGGGCCGGGGGGCCGGGGGCCGTGCGGCGGTGCCCGCGCCTCACAGCCGGGGGTGCTGTCTCGTCATATCCAGTGACGGCAGCCGCGACCCGAGGAGACGCCGACCCATGAGCGCCCGTTCCCCGCAGGGAGACGACCGGCTGGACCCGAACCTGGACGCGATCATGAGCGAGCGGCGTCAGCTGATCAACCTCGCCTACCGGCTGCTGGGTTCGCTGGCCGACGCCGAGGACGTCGTGCAGGAGACCTATGTGCGCTGGTATGCCATGACGCCCGCGCAGCAGGAGGCCATCGTCTCCCCCGGCGGCTGGCTGACGAAGGTCGCCAGCCGTATCTGCCTGGATCTGCTGGGCTCGGCCAGGGCGCGGCGGGAGAAGTATGTGGGCGAGTGGATCCCCGAGCCGCTGCCCGATCGCATGGAGTGGGACAGCGGGCGCTCGCAGGGCACCGCCGATCCGGCCGAGCGGGTCACCCTGGACGAGTCGATCAACATGGCGTTCCTCGTCGTCCTGGAATCGCTCAGTCCGGCCGAACGCGTGGCGTTCATCCTGCACGACGTCTTCCGTTATCCCTTCACCGACATCGCCGACATCGTCGGGCGCACCCCGGTCGCCTGCCGTCAGCTGGCCTCCACCGCCCGCCGCCGTATCCGCGGCTCGCAGGTGCCGGGCAGGTCGAGCGGCCGGCAGGCCGCCGTCATCCGCAACTTCAAGCAGGCCTGGGAGGCCAAGGACATCGCCGCCCTGATCGGGCTGCTCGATCCCGGCGCCCTGTCGGCCGCCGACAGCGGCGGGCTCGTCGAGGCCGGCTCGCACTCCGTACGGGGTCCCGCGCAGATCGCGCGGGGTCTGGTCGCCCTGGTGCGCAGGCTGCCCGACCTGACGATCCTGGAGCGGATGGTCAACGGCCAGCCGGGGCTGGTGGTCCAGCAGGACGGTGTCACCGTGACGGTCGTGGCCTTCGAGGTGGCCGCCGAGCGGGTCACGCGGATCTGGGCGGTGCGCAATCCCGACAAGCTCCAGCCGTGGCGGGCGGGCCCGCAGGAGGACTGACCGGTCGGGCGTGGCCCGGGGGGGGGCGCCGCGGGTGCCCGGACACGCAAGGCCCCGCACGCCGCGGGGACATGGGGGCGTGGGGGCGTGGGGGCGCTGTGACCACGGCGCCGTCCCGTGCGGCGGCGGGCGGGCGCAGCCGCTCCGGTGCGCGAGGGCGGGCGGGGCGGCCGCGGCGGGCCGGCTCGCCGCTGCCGGAGCGGCTGTCTCGCGGTGGCCGGGGTCTCAGCCCTGGGGCGCGCCGGCGGGGATCAGGTAGGTCTCGATGCGGCTGACCAGGTCGCCGCGGAAGATGACGTAGTCGGAGAAGAGAAGCTCCAGCTGTCCGCCGTCGGGCTGCGGGACCTGGATGGTGCCGCTGACGGCGAGCGTGTCGCCCTCCTCGATGATGCGCTCGATCTTGTGGGTGGGGACCTGCGTGCCGGCATCCTTGTGCATGATGCCGTCCCTGTTGTCGATCATGGCAAGGAGCACCTGCTTGCCCTGGAGGGCGGGCTGGCCCTTCTTCTCAAAAACGAAGTCATCGGTCACCAGGGCCAGGAGCTTCTCGCGCTCGCCGCGCTGGAGGTATTCGGCGTACTGCTTGAGGGTTTCCTTGTGATTAGTCATGCCAAAGACATTGGCAGGGCCGTCTCGACCGGCACTGGAGCCACGGCAGAATAACGCCGCCCCTGCCCGCGGCATGGTGTGCCCGATACCGAAGGCGCCGGAATGGGGCCGCGGATGACGAAATGCAGAAGGGCGGCCCCGATCTTTCGGGGCCGCCCTTTTTGGTGCGCTTTTGGTGCGCTTTTGGTGTGCGGAGTGCGCGTCAGACCTTTGCGGTGTGCCTCAGACCCGGTCTGCCGCCAGCGGCTCGGAGGGCTCCTTGGCGCCGTCGCCGTCCTCGGGTGTCGGCAGCGGGCCGCTGCGCAGCATCAGGGCGGTGACGACGGCGCCGAAGACCAGGGCGCAGGCGGCCCACAGGAACACCACCGCATAGCCCTCCAGCGCGGCCTGGTGGAGCTGGCCCAGGGACGGCTTGCCCTTGACGTTGTCGCTCAGCCAGTCGGCGGTCGTGCTGGTGGCGATCGTGCTGAACAGCGCGGTGCCCACGGCGCCGCCGAGCTGCTGGCCGACGTTGACGGCGGCCGAGGCGACGCCGGCGTCCTTGGCCTCCACCCCGGAGGTGCCGGTGTTGGCCGCCGCGGAGTAGATCAGGCCCATGCCGATGCCGACCACGACGAGCGGGCCGAGCAGGGCCGACACGTAGGTGGAGTCCACCTCGATGAAGTACAGCCAGGCCAGGCCGATCGCGCTGATCACCAGGCCGCTGGGGATCATGGGACGGGGGCCGAGCTTGGGCACCAGCCGCGCGCCCGCCACGGCGGTCACCATGATGGTGCACACGACCATCGGCAGCATGGCCGAGCCGGTCTTGACCGCCGAGTAGCCCAGGATGGTCTGCATGTAGAAGACCAGGAACAGCAGCAGGCTGAAGAAGCCGGCCCCCACGAACAGCGTGGTGAGGTAGGCGGCACCGCGGTTGCGGTCGGCGACCACCCGGGGCGGCAGCAGCGGGTTGGCGGCGCGTGTCTGCCAGGCCCAGAAGGCGCTCAGCAGCACGACGCCGGCCACCAGGAAGCCCCACGTGGAGATTCCGCTCCAGCCGTCCTCGGCGTTGGCGAAGCCGTAGACCAGGCAGAACAGGCCGGCGGATGCGGCGACCATGCCGGGGACGTCCATCTGGGCGCCCTGCTTGGGCTGCTTGGTCAGCAGGGCCGCGCTGCCGATGAAGGCGACGCCGGCGAAGAGCAGGTTGATGTACATGCACCAGCGCCAGTCGAGGCCGGACGTCAGCGCACCGCCGATGATCAGGCCCATGCTGCCGCCGATGGCCATGACGCCGCCGACCGCGCCGAAGGCCTTGCCGCGCTCGTTGGGGCTGGTGAAGGTGGTGGCCACCACCGACATGCAGGCCGGTGACAGCAGCGCGGCGAAGACGCCCTGCAGGACCCGGGCCGCCACCAGCAGGCCGAAGCTGTTCGCGGCGCCGCCCAGGGCGGAGGCGACCGCGAAGCCGATCAGCGCGAAGAGAACGGCCTGCTTGCGGCCCATCACGTCGGTCAGCCGTCCGCAGAACAGCAGCAGGCTGCCCATCGGCAGCGCGTACCCGGTGACGATCCACTGCCGGTCGCCGTCCGAGAAGCCCAGGTCTGCTTGCGCGTCGGGAAGTGCGACGTTCATCACGGCCAGGTCAAGACCGATCATGAGGTAAGCACAACAGACGGCGGCGAGGATGAGCCACCGTTTGGGGTCCGCAGCCTTCCCTGAGCCCGGCCCAGCCGTGGAAGCTGCGCTCTGTGTTGCCATGATCTTCTCCTCGTTCCGGTTCTCGAACTCTCAAGGCCTCACTGCTACGACGACGCAGCGCCCGGCTTTGTGAGGTCGCGGCACGCCCCGGGGAGGAACGCCGTGTCGCGCCGAGGGCCGGGGCCGTCCGGCCGGGCCGCCGCCGGGGCGGGCGGGCGGCTGTTCAGCTGTCCTGGTCCTCGGCGATGTCGGACTCCAGCATCGGGTTCAGCCAGGGCTTGAACCGGTAGTACGACTGGATCTTGTAGATCTCCTCGCCGGTCGATGACGCGGCGGCGTAGTAGAAGAACTTGTCGTCGGCGGCGCGGTGGCGGATTCCGGTCAGGAACTTCTCGATCTCCGGTTCCATCGGAACGGGCAGGTCCGCGGGGCTCTGGGCCACGATGGAGAAGGAGAACCGCTCGATCCTGGAGGACTCCCAGCCCAGGGTGGCGTAGGCGCCGATGGCCCGTTCGCTCAGGGTGAGCAGCTGCTCGCTGGGTTGGGGCAGCTGCAGGTCGTCGAAGATGGACCGGACGGCGTCCTTGTCGGTGGGCAGCCCGTTGAAGTACAGGTTCACCGTGCGGTGCCGGTAGTCGATCGAGAGGGTGGGGATCTGCTTGCCGTCCATGCCGTGCCGGGTGAAGAAGTCGCGGTTGGCGGCCACGCTGGGCGCCATGGAGGGCAGGTCCAGCAGCGCGGACAGGCGCAGCCAGCCGTCGGCGGGGAAGGCCACGTACATCTTCTTCAGGCCGCCGGCGACGCCGAAGTCGACGCCGAAGAAGTTGACGTCGTGCCGCTCGGCGACTTCCTGGAGCAGGGTGGACACGGGGTGGTCGGTGCGCTCCAGCAGGCCGTGCTCCAAGGCGACGGCGTAGGGGCTGACGTCGCCGGGGGGCACCGTGAAGCGCCAGTCGACGTCATTGGAATAGCGCTTTCCGGTGCCCATCCTGAAGGCGATCGACGAGTTGGGAATCGCGTCCTGGTATGCGGTCAGGATCGACTGCACCTTGTCGTGCGCGTACGGCACCTCGAAAAGACGGGCCGATTCTTCAATGGCCGCGTAGAGCTCTGTCAATTCACTGGTCTGGGACATGTATCCTCCGCGGGTCCGTATGGTCCATGGGCGGACCTGATTATGGGGCGGGCAGCTGGAGTTCGGGTTGAGGGTGCGGGCGTGCGGGAATGCGGGGCGCGCTCGTGTGGCGGCGGGTATTTGCCGCGGGCGCGCCGCCCGGTCAGTCCTGCGGTTCCCTGCGCCATTCCCGCAGTTTCTCGGGATTGCGCATGACCCACATGTGGGTGATGCGGTCGTCGGTCGCCTCCATCGCCAGGACGGTGACGATGACGCCTTTCTGCTCGATCACCAGGCCGGGGCGGCCGTTGACCATCCGTTCCACGATGGCCAGGTCGGGCAGCCTGCCCAGCAGGGCGACCAGGCCGTGGGCGATGGGCTCGGGGCCCTCGATGGAGCGGGCGCCGGCCTCGACCAGGCCGCCGGTGTCGGCGACGGAGACGGCGCTGGGGTCCAGGAAGCCGATGAGGGCGGCGATGTCCTTGGCCTCCCAGGCCTGTTTGAAGTTGCGTACGACGTCGGCCTGTTGGCGGCTGGGCCGGCTGGGCACGTGGGTGTCGCGGATGCGGCGGCGGGCCGAGGTGGCCAGCTGGCGGCAGGAGCCGGGGGTGCGGCCGACGATGTCGGCGATGTCGTTGAAGGGGTAGCGGAAGACGTCGTGCAGGATGAACGCGACGCGTTCGGCCGGGGTGAGCGATTCCAGGACGACGAGGAAGGCCATGTTGACCGACTCGTCCAGGGTGATCCGGTCGGCGGGGTCACTCGCGGTGCCCGTGGGGCGCACGGTGGTCCATTCCATGCGGTCGGGCACGGGTTCGGGGATCCATTCGCCCACGTAGCTCTCGCGGCGCATCCGCGCGGAGCCGAGCAGGTCCAGGCAGATGCGGCTGGCGGCCTTGGTCAGCCAGGCGCCCGGGGAGACGATGGCCTCCTGCTGGGCGGGCGTCATGGCGTACCAGCGCACGTAGGTCTCCTGCACGACGTCCTCGGCGTCGGCCAGTGAACCCAGCAGCCGGTAGGCGAGGTTGATCAGCCGGCGCCGCTCGTTCATGATCGCGTTCAGGCTCGGGTCGAGCTGGTCGTCGTCCTGCGGGGGTCGGCTGCTCATGGTGGGGGGTCTCCTCGGGTTCGCATCTGGCGTCACTGGTTACGACGAGACAGCGCACCCGGCTGTGAGCAGGCGTTGCGCGGGGCGGGGCCGGCGGGCGCAACGGCGAAAGGCGGCCGCGGGGCAAGGTGCCGCCGCGGCCGCCGGAAGGTGTGCCGGTGCCCTTGTGCCCGTCGGCGGGTTCAGGCGGGGGTGGCGGTGTCCTGCGTGCGGAGCATGAAGGCGCGCATGACCAGTCCCATCTCCATGCCGCACAGGGCCACGCCGAGGGTGACGTGCGCGGCCAGCGAGCTCTCCAGGCCCAGGAAGGTCTGGGTGAAGGTGAACAGCAGGATGCCGATGGTCGCCTTGAGCGGCCACGTCAGCCAGCGGTTGCGGCGCCACAGCAGGACGGCGGCCACGACCTGCAGGAGCACCACGAGTTCGAAGATGTAGGCGTTGGCGCCGTGCGGGTCGATCGAGTCGACGTCGCCGTTGAGCAGCATCCCGGCCAGCAGGCCTTGCACCAGGGTCTCAAGGCAGGCGATGGCCGCCACGACCCGCAGCAGCGTGACCAAGCCACGACCGTCCACCACCCGGGCCGTCGTGACCGCCCCGGCCTGGGAGGGCGCACCCTTGGAAGAGGTGTCGTGCATCGAAGTCCCCATTTCTTTCCGTTGCTTGGCCATACAGCACACGTGCTCGGCCATTCATCACACTTGACTGACGATGCGGCTCTCTGGTTTGTGAGGTCTCCCGCGGCGCCAGGTGGTGTCCCGGTCTTGATCAGGCGGTGGTGGCGGCCACCACGCGGTTGAGGGCGGTCAGGACGTGCACGTCGGCAAGGACGGGGAAGTCGAAGGGCAGCGGGCGCGGGCCCACCTGGTCGGGGGTGGAGGTGAATCCGCCGTCCGCGTGCTGGCGGCTCTCCAGGAAGGCCAGCGCTCCGGCCAGGTCGGCGTCGGGGGCGTGCCGTACGAGGGTGGCCAGGGCCTGGGCGGTGGAGAGCACGTCGCTGTCCTTGCCCGGGGTGTGGCCCCAGCCGCCGTCGCCGCCCTGGGCCTTGGCCAGGTAGGCCAGGGCGCGGTCGGTGCAGGCGGCGGCGCGTTCGCGCAGCTCGCTCTCGGAGTCGGGCACCTGGGCCAGGGCGTCCAGGACGCGCAGGATGACGCTGGGCAGGCTCAGGGTCCAGCTGGGGTCGAAGCTGCCGTCCTCGTCCTGGGCGTCGATGAGCACCTGGACGGCGGGGCGCAGCAGGTGGGCGTGGCTCTCCCAGGGCAGGGCGATGACGGCGCCCGCGGTCATGTCCAGGTCCCAGGGGTGGCCGCGCAGGTAGGTGGGGAAGCCGCCTTCTTCGTTGGCGCGGGCGCGCAGGTAGGACTCGCCGCCCTGGATGCTGTGGCGGAAGCGGCCGGCGTCGAGCATCCGCAGGAGTTCCACGCAGCGGGCGGTGTCGTCGACGTCGGTCTGGGTGGTGGTCTCGTTGTAGCCCCAGCCGCCGTCGGCCTGCTGGCGCGAGGCGATGTACTCCCCCATCCGGGCGGCCAGGCGCGCGTGTCCGGGGGCGGGGGCCAGTGCGACGCCGGCCAGGGCGGTCACGAAGACCTCCTGTCCGTCGATGAAGGGCACGCCGCCGTCCGGGCCGCGCAGCTGGACCAGCGTCTCGATGCCCTCGCGCATCAGGTCGCAGCCGGGCCGGTAGGTGTGCAGGGCGTGCAGGGCCACCAGGTGGGCCAGGGCGTTTCCTTCCCACACCTGCCGGGCGGGGAAGGCGGCCAGGCGGCGCACCAGCAGGTTCTGGTGCTCGAGGAGTTCTTGCTGGTGGGTGGCGTCGGCGGCGGCGGGTGCGGGGGTGCCCCAGCCGGCGTGCGCGTGCAGGATGGTGGCCGCGCACAGGGTCAGCTCCGTCCACACCGCCTGGGGGCGCGGGCCGATGTCGCGCGGGTCGGGGCGTGCGCCGTCCGAGAGGAGTCCGCACAGGCCCAGGATGGTGTCCAGCAGCAGCCGCTTGCGGGCGCCGGTGCCGTGCCGGGACTTGCCCAGGCCCTTGAGTACGGCGTTGGCGTCGCAGGGCCGGCCCAGCAGCGCGTCGACGACCACGCCTTCCAGGGCGCCCTTGGGGCGGGCCTGCTGGAGGTAGTCCTGCAGTTCCTTCTGGGCCCGGGGCAGCGCGCGTTCCTTGCGCAGCAGGAGCAGCAGCAGCGCGGATTCGATGATCCGGCCGGCGCACCGGTCCTTGAGGGCGCCCTCGCCGTCCACCTGCACGGCCAGGTGGCGTGCCACACGGTTGCGCATCGCCTCGGCCCCTAAGTGCTGCCCCTGGCCGGCCGCCGGGCGGGGCGCGGAGCCGGCTGGGGAGTCAACCAGACGATCACTCATGCTCAGTTTCCTTTCGAAGGTCCCATCGCACGGGGGCTGCCCATGCGGTGGCCCGTGCCGGGGTGCCGGGCACAGAGGGGAAGGGCGGGGTGGCGCGGGCGCCGAAGAGGGCCCGGGGCGCCCGGGATGCGGGCCGCCGACACCGGGTGACGGGGTGTCAGGTGGGGTGCGGGCAGGCCGGGTTGCCCGGCCTTGCGCCCAGGGCGCAGCACCGGGCGGAGGCCGCTCGGCGGCCGGCTCGGGCGGGCCGCGCCTGAGGTGGGGAGAGAAAAAAAGCGCCGAGCGTGGTGGGAGGGGAACCTCAACCACCGCTCAGCGCAATGTGGGCAGGGAAAGCGTGCCGACAGTGTGACACGGTCGGCTGGGCGGGGACAAGGGCGTCCTGGAGGCGAGCGGGCACTGGCGCACGGCGGGGCGCGGCGGGCACCGGCGGCCGGTGCCGCGGGCCGCTCCCGCGCTCCGGCGCCCCTTGGGGTGCGGGCGCCGGAGCGGGGCCGGGTCAGCTCGCGGGGCGCACCCGGTCGTGCGCGGCGGAGACCATCTGGTGGTAGGTGGCGAGCTTGTAGTACTCCTTGCCGGGCGCCAGCGCGCCGGCGTAGACCAGGACCCGCTCGCCGTCGTAGGTGTAGGGGGCGTTCCTGGCGAGTTTCTCCAGGCGCGGTTCGATGTGCGGGGCCAGGGCCGCCGGGTCGGTGGTGCGCAGGGAGAAGCAGATCCGCTCGACCCTCGGGGAGTCCCAGGCGAAGGTGGGATACAGCGCGCCCGAGGCCCCGGCGAAGTCCAGCATCTGCTCGCTGGGCTCGGGCAGGCCGAAGTCGCGCAGCATCGCGCGGACGGTGCCGCGCTCCAGGTGCTGGGCGGAGAGCGCGTTGAAGTACACGTTCCAGGTGCGGCGCGCGTAGTCCACGGCCAGGGCCGACACCTTGGCGTCCAGGCCGTACCTGGTGAAGGTGTCCAGGTGGGCGGCCAGGCCCGGCGGCATGGCGGGGATGCCGGCGAGGTGGGCCAGGCTCTGCAGGTCGCCCATGGCGAAGAAGGCGTAGGTCTTGTTGAAGTGGCCGCCGATCCCGTAGTCCACGCCGTAGGAGTGCACGGGAAGGCGCTCCTGGACCTGGGAGAACAGGGCGCGCACCGGGTGGTGCGTCTCTTGGACCAGGTGGTGGGCGAGGGCGTGTTCGTAGGGGTCGCCGGCGGACAGGGGCGTGGTGAAGTCGAAGGAGAGGCCGCCGCCGGCCACCGTGTTGAAGACGACCGGTGAGACGATCAGGTCCTCGAAGGCGGTCAGGGCGGGCCACATCCGCTCGCGCGAGCAGGCGGTGTCCACCAGCCCGGCCGCTTCCTCCACCGCCAGGTACAAACTTTCAATATCGGCTTTTCCAGACATCGAGCCCCCCGAGTGTGTGGCGTGAAACGGTGCGTCCGCCGCGCGGCCCGCGCTGGCTGTCATGCACCGTTGTGGCTCAATATCGTTGCCGTGACCCGCTGCCAGGTCAAGGAACGCTGAACTGCCCCTGGGGATGCACTCTTGCGGCGCTCGAGCGGAATCCGATGGACCGCACAGAGGCTGGACTTCCCCCCACCAGGTCTCGTGCACGCCCTCGTGCGCCCCCTGGAATCGGACAGATGAGAGAAGGACCTTGTCGATGGCAGTCACACAGTCCGGGGCCGCAGAAGGCCCGCAGGCGTCCGCGTCCGCCGAGGCGACGAGCGAGCTGCTCGAACTCTCCCTGGGCTACATGTACTCGGCGGCGCTGAACAGCGCCGCGCGCTTCGGGATCGCCGATCACCTGGTGGACGGTCCCCGCACGGCCGGGGAACTCGCCGAGGCGGTGGGGGTCAACGCCTCGCACCTCTACCGGATCCTGCGCTACCTGGCCACCAAGGAGGTCTTCCGCGAGGACGAGGCGGGCCGCTTCCACCTCACCCCGCGCGCCCAGCCGCTGCGTTCGGACTCCGAGCGTTCGCTGCGCGAGTACATCACGGTGTGCGGCGAGGCCCCCTTCTGGGAGCCGGCGGGCCGGCTGCACGAGGCCGTGCGCACCGGCACGACCGCCTTCGAGGGGCAGTACGGCAGCTCCTTCTACAACTATGTCGCCACCCACCCCGACTTCGGGCAGGCCTTCAACTCCGCCATGGCGTCGGTCTCCGAGGCCATGAGCGACGACATCGCCGATGCCTGCGACTTCTCCCAGGCCAAGACGCTGGTGGATGTGGGCGGCGGGCAGGGCGGGCTGCTGCGCTCCATCCTGCGGCGCAACCCGCAGCTGACGGGCACCCTGTTCGACCTGGAGAACGTGGTGGCCGGGCACGTCCTGGACACCCCGGACCTGGCGGGCCGCTGGCACACCGAGGCCGGGGACTTCTTCGTCTCGGTGCCCGCGGGCGCCGACGTCTACTTCCTCAAGCAGGTGCTGGCCAGCTGGCCCGACGAGCAGTGTCTGAGCATCCTGCGCACCTGCCGCAGCGCCATGCCCGCGCACGGCCGGCTCCTGGTCGCCAACCCCATGATCCCCGCGGGCAACGAGCCGCACCCCGGCAAGACGGTGGACATGATGATGATGACGGTCCTCAACGGGCGCAACCGCACCCGCGCGGAGTACGAGGAGCTGCTGACGGCCACCGGCTTTGAGGTCACGCGCTTCCTGGAGCCCTCGCCGCACGCCTCCGTGGTCGAGGCGGTCCTGACCGCCGAGTCCTGAGAGAGCCGGGGCCAGGGACAGCCAAGGCCCCAGGCAGCCGGGGCCCGAGAGGGCCGGAATCCCGGCCGGCGCCGCCCGCCGGCCGGTGTTCCCCGGCGCCCGGCCGGGCCCCTACCACCACCCGCCGCCACCGTGCCGGCCTGCGGGCGCAGAGGGCCCGGCCGCAAGGAGGGCCCTGCCGGCCCGCCCGGATTCCCGCCCCGCACCGACCACCGGAGGCCGGGGGCCGGCACCACGCCTGTGTCCGGGGCGAGTTGATTCTGACGCGCACGGCCGCCCCCTTTTCTTCGCGGCCGTGCGGCGCGGCCGGGCACCGCACGCCGCTTCGCCACCCGCCGCTTCGCCGGCCCCGCCGCGCGCCCCGCGCCCCGGCGGGGCCGGCCCCACCCAGTACGGCCATTCACGTCGCGGGCCACGCCCTTGTGCGCCCGCCCCTTCGCAAGCACTCCTCGGGGGAAGAAACATGATCCAGCGCAGAACCGTCCTCAAGACGGGCGCCGCTTTGACCGGTGCCATCGGCAGCGCCGGCCTGCTGGTGCCGGCCATGGCCGACACCGCACCCGCCCAGGCCGCCGACCTGGACCCCACCACCATCCCGCAGTTCGAGCAGGCGATGCCGCTGCCCAAGGTGCTCCAGCCCAGCTCGGTGTCCAGCACGACCAGCTACTACCGGATCACCATGAAGGAGGCGGACGCGCAGATCCTGCCCGGCCGCCTGACCCGGGTGCGCACCTTCAACGGGAGCTTTCCCGGCCCCCTGATCAAGGCGGTCTCCGGGCGGCGCGTGGTGGTCCAGCAGACCAACCAGCTGAGCGTGCCCACCTCGGTCCACCTGCACGGCGCGCACGTGCCCGAGAGCAGCGACGGCGCCCCCATGGACCTGGTCGCGGCCGGCGGCGGCACCAAGACCTACACCTACCCCAACAGCCAGCCGCACGCGAACATGTGGTTCCACGACCACGCCCACCACTACGAGTCGGAGACCGTCTACCGCGGGCTGACCGGCTTCTACCTGCTCACCGACACCGTGGAGCAGAAGCTGAACCTGCCCACCGGCGCCTATGACGTGCCGATCGCGCTGAGCGACGCGCGCTTCGACGACAGCGGCCAGCTCGTGTACGCCATGGGTGACCGCATGCGCCGGGTGCTGCTGGCCAACGGCAAGCCCTGGCCCTACTTCCAGGTCGCCGCCCGCAAGTACCGCCTGCGGCTGTACAACACGTCCAACATGCGCTTCTACACGCTCAAGCTGTCCGACGGCTCGGCGATGCAGCAGATCGGCTCGGACGGCGGGCTGCTGGAGAAGCCGGTGGAGGTGACCTCGGTGCCGCTGTCGCCCGGCGAGCGCGCCGACCTGGTCGTGGACTTCTCCCGGTATCCGGCCGGCACCCGGCTCATCCTGGAGAACACCGCGGCCCGCTATCCCGACGATCCCGCCGAGCAGATCGGCAAGGTCCTGCAGTTCCGGGTGGGCGCGCCGGTCGCCGACTCCAGCACCGTGCCCGCCACGCTGCGCACGCTGCCCGCGCTGGGCACCGCCACGGTCAACCGCAGCTTCGAGCTGAGCATGGACGAGAGCGGGGCCAGCGCCGACTCGTTCATCAACGGCAAGGCCTACGACATGGACCGGGTCGACACCGAGGTCGAGTACGGGGCCACGGAGATCTGGACCGTGCGCAACACCAACACCCGTGTCCCGCACAACTTCCACATGCACCTGGTGCAGTTCCGGGTGCTGGAGCGCGGCGGCAAGCCCGTCACCTCCGGGCCCGAGAGCGGGCTGAAGGACACCGTCTCCCTGATGCCCGGTGAGACGGTCAAGCTGCAGGCGACGTTCACCGGCTACGAGGGCACCTACGTGTACCACTGCCACATGTTCGACCACGCGGCGATGGGCATGATGGCCAACTTCCGGGTCACCAAGACCCCGAGCGCCCGCCGCTGAGCGGACAAACAAAAAAAGGCGGTCCTGGAAGACCAGGACCGCCGGGTCGAAGGGCCCCTCGCGGTGGCTGGTGCACCGCGGGGGGGCCTGCTGGTGTGCGGGGTCAGGAGGTGCGCTGGGTCGCGCTGACGGCCATGGCGCGCAGCCGCTGTTTGGCGTAGTCGCCGGCGCTGCTGTTCTCCAGGGCGGCCAGGGCGCGGTCGGTGCGGGCGGTGATGTCGCGTTCGACGTGGGCCACGGCGCCGACGTCGGTGATGATGGCGCGCATCGTGGCGAGTTCCTCGAGGCTGAGGTCGGTGCCGATCCTGGTGCGCAGGAACTTCGCGGCGTCCGGGTCGCGTTCGTCGGCGTACTGCAGCGCGGCCGCGAACAGCACCGTGCGTTTGCCCTGGATGAGGTCGCCGCCGGAGGGCTTGCCGGTGGTGTCCGGGGCGCCGAACACGCCCAGCAGGTCGTCGCGCAGCTGGAAGGCGATGCCGATGTCCAGGCCGAACGCCCGGTAGGCGGCGATGAGTTCGTCGTCCGCGCCGGCGATCGCGGCGCCGATGTGCAGCGGGCGTTCCACCGTGTAGGAGGCGGTCTTGTAGTGGTCGACCAGCAGCGGGGTCTCGATGTCCTCGGCGGCGCCGGCCTCGGCGCTCAGGTCCAGGAGCTGTCCGCACAGCACCTCGGTGCGCAGCGCCGACCAGACGGGCGAGATCCGCTGCTGGGCGGGTGCGGGCAGCCCGCCGGTGCGGATCATGTCATCGGCCCAGCCCTGGGCGAGGTCGCCGATCAGGATGGCGGCGCCGGTGCCGTACAGGTCCGCGTCGCCGCTCAGGCACTGCGCGCGGTGCCGGTCGGCGAACATGACGTGGGCGGCGGGCGCGCCCCGGCGGGTGGGGGCGGCGTCGATGACGTCGTCGTGGATCAGGGCGGAGGCGTGCAGGAGTTCCAGGGCGGCGCAGGTGCGCAGGACGGCCGGGGCGCCGGGGTCCTCGGGCCGGCCGCCGGCGCCGAGCCAGCCGAGCCAGGCGAAGGTGGGCCGCACGCGTTTGCCGCCGCGCAGCACATAGCTCTCCAGCTCGGCGACGGCGCCGGCGTAGGCCGGGCTGATCGCCTTCGCCTCGGCGCGGCGGCCGGCGAAGAACTCCTTGAGTGCGGCATCGAAGACGTCGGTGCCCGGGTCCGCCCCGGGACGGGGTCGGGTACTGGTCATGCTGTCCCTTCTGTGCGAGGACGGAGCGTTGGCGTGCGGAGCGCACCGAGGTGACGCGGGTCACCTCACATTTCAACGGCCTGTTTCGTCGTAAGGAGAAGAGATCGGAAATTCCGGGTCGGGCTCCATCCCCCGGCAGCCCGATCCGGAATTTGCGATCTCCGCTTCTTGGCCTCTGCGGCTGAGAATGCCGCGCAGGCTTTGCGCGGCCCGTCCCGATGCACCGGCTTCTTTTACCAAAATGGGGCCGGTGCGGCGTGCGGTGCGATGTCACCGCGGCCATCCGTGACAGCCCTGAGCCGGGCCCATGCCGTACTGTCCGGCTCCCCCGCCCTGCTGCGGCGGCCCGGCTCAGGGCATTTGTTTTTCCCGTAAAAAAGGGGTCCGGTCGTTCGGGCCCGTATACGCCGAACCGGCCCTGTCGGGCCGGCACCGGGAATCCCGGCGCCGGCCCGACAGGGCCGGTTCGCTCAAGTGGTGTCGGTTCAGAAGGAGTGGGGGCCGAAGCGGCCCCACACCACGAAGAGGGACACGCCCAGCAGGACCGCGTTGACCACGATTCCCTCGATCTCCTGGCGCCGCAGGTGGGTGATGGCGGCGCCGATCATGAGGGCCGCCAGGCCCAGGGCGGCCACCGGCACCATCACCGGTGCGATGTCGAGCACCGCGGGCAGGATCAGGCCCACGCCGGCCAGCATCTCCAGGGCGCCGATGGTCTTGACGGTGTTGCCGCTGAAGTCCTCCACCCAGCCGAAGCCGGAGGCGGCCAGCTTCTCGGTGGGCTGGGCGACTTTCATGGCACCGCCGGCCAGGCAGGCTGCGCCCAGCACCGAGGCGACGATCCATAGTGCGATGTTCACGAGAGTTCTCCTTGCAGGATTTCGGCCGGTATGCGGATCCCCACCCAGGGGCAGGCGGGTCGGTCGGGCAGGGTCTCAACTGCAGGGATTCCAGCGGGACTTCACCGCGCCGGGGCGGCGAAGGGCGCCGTCATCCGTTGCCGGTCACCAGCAGAGTGTTCTCCACCTGAGAATGCCACTTGTAGTACGACTGGAGCTTGTGGTACTCCCCCGTGGGCGCCGAGGTGATCGCGTAGACGAACTGGCGGTCCTCGGTGCTGTAGGGCGCCTTGTTCACGTAGTGCTCGATCTTCTCTTCGATGCGCACGGGCAGCGCCGTGGGGTCGGGGGTCATGGCGGCGATGGTGATCCGCTCGACCTTCGCGGACTCCCAGCTCAGCGTGGCGTAGATGCCAAAGGCCCGGGCGCCGAAGCCGAGCAGGCGCTCGCTGGGGGCGGGCAGTCCGGCATCGCGCAGGATCGCGGTGATGCCCTCGGGCTCGAAGGTGGCCGCGGGGGCCGCGCCGAAGTACAGGTTCAGCGACTTGTGCGGATAGTCGATCCCCACCAGGCTCACCCGGTCGGCCAGGTCGTAGCGGGTGAAGAAGTCGAGGTTCTCCGCGGCGGAGGCCGGCATCGACTCCAGGCGGACCAGCTCGGACAGCGACTGGAGGCTGTCGGTGGGAAAGAAGGACCAGGTCTTCTTGAAGCCGCCGACGACACCGAAGTCGATACCGCCGCTTTCGACGGGGAATTCCCGGCAGAGTTCTTCCAGGAGGCTGCCCACCGGGTGATCCGTCGGCGCGGTCAGGCCGTTGGCCAGTGCCACGGCATAGGGGTCGAGGCCCTTGGGAAGCATGGTGAAGCGGCAGTCGAAATCTCCCGCGTTGCGCTCCCCCGTCGCCACCCTGAAGGCGATGACGGCCTGCGCGAGCGTATCTTCGAACGCGGTCAGGATCGGCCAGACCGTGTCCCGTGCGCAGGGCACGTCCACGAGCCGGGAAGATTCCTCGATGACCGAGTAGAGCCCTGACAGGTCGGTGTTCTTCGACATACCTCTCCACATTTAATTGTTGGCGCGGTTTTCATCAGGCAGATCGGGGCAGGCATCGGGAGGGACGTGTGTGATCGCCGGATTCGGCGCCCGCACTCCCCCGTCCGTCTGCAGCCGTTGATCATGTCCGGGCTCGGGGGACCATCATCGCTCGCGCCCGCTCGAGACTGGCTCGAGCCGGGCGGCGGCCGCGACGTGGGCCGATGCTCAGGCCGGTTTCTGGGTGAGCTCCTGCAACAGCTTGCGCATCAGCGGCGAGAGCCGGATGTAGGGGCCGAGGTTCACATAGGCCCCCTGGGGTGTCCACTTGGCGGCCGCGATGACGATGGGCCGCCCGGCGTAGGTGCGCCGGGCCCGGTGGATGAAGTCGTGGATCGCCGGGGCCAGGGGCCGGGGCAGGGCCGCGGGGTCGAAGCCGCGGACCGGGGTATGGGCGTAGCAGATCCGCTCGATGGCCAGGGAGTCCCAGCTGAGGGTGACATAGACGCGGAACGCTTTTTGGGCGAAGTCCCGCATCGCCCCGTCGGGTTCGGGCAGGCCGATCGCGCGGTGCAGTGAACGGAGGTTGCTCGCCTGGCGAAAGGCGTCGGCGAGGTGGGCGAAGTACAGGTTCACCGTCTTGCGCCGGTAGTCGATGCCCACCATCGCCACCTCGTTCAGGTGGTGGCGTGCGAAGAGCGCCGCGTGGTGGGCCAGCGAGCGCGGCATGGAGGGCAGCTCCGCTAGTGCGGAGGCCTCCTGCGTGTCGAAGGGGAAGTGGGCGTAGATCTTGCTGAAGCCGCCGACGACTCCGCTGTCGATGAAGTGCTCGCTGACGGGGATGCGGTTTCTGAGGTCGCTGAGCAGGCCGGCCGCGGGGTGGTGTGCGCTGTGCGGGATGAAGCCGCCGGCCAGGGCGAGGGCGTAGGGGTCGCTGCCGCCCGGGGGCACCGTGATGGTGTAGTCGAGGTCGGCCGGGGGGTGGGTGTCGCTGGACACGCTCAGGACGATCCCGGCGTCGGCGAGGTCGTCGCCGAAGGCGGTCAGGACCGGCCACAGCTGCTCGCGTGAGCAGGGCACTCCCACCTGCCGGGCTGATTCCTCGATGGCCGAGTACACCTCTTGGACCACAGCGATATCGGGCATGGCTCCCCCTGGTTCCCACGGTTCGTCGGTGAGTTGCATGGCGGCCCGGCGGCGGTTCGGGGTGGCGCCGGGCGGAAAACGAGGTGAAGGGGGCCGGGCCGGCGCTCGGGGGGTGGCGCCGGCCCGGCCGGGGCAGGTCAGGCCGGGTCGGGGGTGCGGGCCGGGGCCATCAGGTCGGCCAGGACCGTGCCCACGATGCGGGGCCCTTCCCGGGTCAGGACGGATTCGGGATGGAACTGCAGGGAGGCGAAGCCCGGTCCGCGCAGGGCGTGCACCTCGCCGGTGGCCGCATCCCGGCTGACCTGGACCCGGCCGGCGCCGGTGGGGTCCAGGGTGACTTCGTCGTGCTCGCTGAGCAGGGCGAAGGTGTTGTAGTAGCCGACGTGTTCGGCGGCGCCGAACAGGTCGATCTGCTTCTGTACGCCCTGGTTGGGCACCGTCCTGCGGCGCAGCGGCAGGCCCAGCTGCAGGCCAAGGACCTGGTGGCTGAGGCAGACGGCCAAGAAGGGCCGCTGTTCGCGCAGGAGGGTGGCGACGGCGGTGTGCAGGTGGCGCATCTTGGGGTGGGCCACCTCCTGCGGGTCGCCGGGGCCCGGGCCCATCACGATGAGGTCGTGGCCCTCGAAGGTGTAGGCCTCGTCGTAGCGGCGCACCGTCACGTGCAGGCCCAGGGAGCGCAGCTGCTGGTCGATCATCGAGGTGAAGGTGTCCTCGGCGTCGATCACCAGCACCCGGCGTCCGGCCAGTTGGGGCAGTGCGGCGGCGCGGGCGCCGGTGTCGGTCAGCCAGAACCCGGCGATGGAGTCGTTGCGCAGTTCCAGGGCGCGGCGCACGCTGGGGTGATCGGCGAAGCGTTCCTTGGTGTCGCCGTTGAGGGCGGCGACCAGTCCGGCGGCCTTGGCGCGGGTCTCCTCGGCCTCCGAGGCGGGGTCGGAGTGGCGCACGATGGTCGCGCCGACCCCGATGGACAGGCGTCCTTGCGGGCTGATGTCGGCGGTACGGATCAGGATCGCGGAGTCCAGCACGCGCTGTCCGTCCGCGTCCCGGCCGATCAGGGCGGCGGCGCCGCTGTAGTAGCCGCGGCCGCCGGGCTCGTACTGCTGGATGATGCGGCAGGCGCTCTGCAGGGGGCTGCCGGTGACGGTGGGGGCGAACATCGTCTCGCGCAGGATGTCGCGCACGTCGCGGTCGCTGCGTCCCTCGATGAAGTACTCGGTGTGCGCGACCTTGGCCATTTCCTTGAGGTAGGGGCCCACCACGCGGCCGCCGCCCTCGCAGATGCGGGCCATCATCTTCAGTTCCTCGTCCAGCACCATGTACAGCTCGTCGGTCTCCTTGCGGTCCTCGAGGAAGGCCAGGACGCCCGAGAGGGTGGAGCCCGAGGGCGGGTAGCGGTAGGTGCCGCTGATCGGGTTCATCACCGCCAGGCCGTCCTGCAGGCTGATGTGCCGCTCGGGTGAGGCGCCCACCAGGATGCGGCTGCCGGTGTTGATCAGAAACGTCCAGTGGGCGCCCGACTCGCGTTCCAGCAGGCGGCGGAAGAGGGCCGGGGCGCTGCGCGGCCCGTAGGAGGTGATGTCGGCGACGAAGGTGCGTTTGATGACGAAGTTCGCGCCCTCCCCGGTGCCGATCATCTCCTTGGCGATGCGGCGCACCACGTCCTCGTACGCCGCGTCGTCGACGTCGAAGTCGCCGCCGGCCAGCGCGGTGGGCACGTCGGCGATGCGGGACAGGGCCTGGGCCAGCGGCAGTTGCTGCTGGCCGGTCACGGTCATGGCCACCAGCGGGGTGCCGTCGTCGGCGCAGGCGAAGCCGCGTTCGGCCAGCTGCCGGTAGGGCATGACGACCAGCGTCTCGTGACGGGCCTGCCCGGCGGGCCCGGGGTGCTCGGGCAGCGGGATGTCGGCCAGGGTGTCGGGGTGGGAGACGGTGCCGGTCAGCACCTCCACCACGTCCGGGCCGGTGGCGCCGGGCCGGTGCAGCAGGGCGAACGCCTCGCTGTGGCCGGCAAGGGCCGTGCTCAGCAGGTCCGGGGCCTCATCGGGGCCGGAGGTCGGGTGTGCGCTCATGTGAACAGCCCCTTGACGGTGGTGACCCGGGCGCACCGTTCGGCGGCGTAGGTGAGGGCCGAGCGGTGGTAGTCCTGGGAGAAGTCGGCGGTGGCGTCGGCGATGAGGAAGGGCTGGATGTCGTGGGTGAAGGCGTCCACGGCGGTGGCCAGCACGCCCACGTGGGCGTAGACGCCGCACAGGATGAGCTGGTCGCGGCCGGCGGCGCGCATCCGCTGGAGCAGGTCGGTCTTGAAGAAGGCGCTGTAGCGCCACTTGGTGAGCAGCCAGTCCTGTCCGGTGGGGGCCAGGGCGTCGACGACCTGGCGGTCCTCGGGTTCGGGGCGCATGCCCGGGCCCCAGAAGTCCTTGAGCAGGCCGCGCTGTTGTTCGCTCATGCCGCCGGGCTGGGCGGTGTAGGCGACCGGGATGCCCAGGGCGGCGCACTGGTCGCGCAACTGGGCGGCGTTGGCGGTGAGTTGGCCGCGCAGCGGGTCGGGGAAGGGCTTGAGGAAGTAGCGCTGCATGTCGTGGACCAACAGGACCGAGCGGTCGGCCCGGGCGGTCCAGGACACGGCGGCCGGGGGCAGATCGCCCTGGGCGGGCAACGGGTAGGGGGTGATGGCGGGTATGCCGGTCATGGCTCAGTCCTCGGCTTGGTGCGTGGGCGCGTGCCGGCGCCCGGGCGGGGGCGTGGTCGGGGCCGGCCCGCCCGGTGGGGTGGCCGGGTGGCGGCTCAGGCGGTCCAGGCGGAGACGACCGACTGGGCCTGGGCGGGGTTGAGGCGGGGGTCGCAGCACGAGAGGTAGCGCTCGCCGACCCGCTCCAGGTCGGCCTCGCCGGTGGCGCACTCGGTGACGTCCTCGGGGGTGGCCTCCAGGTGCAGGCCGCCGGCGGTGCCGCCCGCTTCCCTGACCGCGTGGGTGAAGGCGGCGACCTCGCGGGCGACCGTCTGCACCATCCGGGTCTTGTAGCCGCCGGGCGCGGTGACGGTGTTGCCGTGCACCGGATCGCTCAGCCAGATGACCGGGTGCCCGGCCTCGCGGACGGCTTCCACCAGCGGCGGCAGCCGGTCGGCGACCGCGTTCACGCCCATCCGGGCGATCAGAGTCAGGCGTCCGGGCTCGCGCCAGGGATCCAGCCGCTCGCACAGGGCCAGCAGTTCGGCGGGGTCCATGGAGGGGCCCACCTTGCAGGCCACCGGGTTGCTCACCTGGGACAGCAGCGCCACGTGCGCGCCCTCCACCTGGCGGGTGCGCTCCCCGATCCAGGGCCAGTGCGTGGAGCCCAGGAACATGGCGCCCTTGTCGTCCATGCGCAGCATGGGCATCTCGTAGTCCAGCAGCAGCGCCTCGTGGCTGGTCCACACCGGCGGCTCGACCACGGCGCGACCGGCGGCCCGCTCCCGCCAGCCCAGGTGTTCCACGATGTCCTTGGCGGCCATGTAGCCGGTCAGGATGCGCAGCGGGTCCGGGCGGCGGCTCTCCGCGTCCGGTTCGGGTCCGTTGACCATGTGCCCGCGGAACACCGGCAGTTCCACGCCGTCGACGTGCTCGGTGGGCTTGGAGCGCGGCTTGGCGAACTGCCCGGCGATGCGTCCCACGCGCAGCACCGGCTTGCCGGTGATCAGGCCCAGCGAGCCGGCCAGCAGGTCCAGCAGGGCGGCCTTGCGGGCCACGTGGGGGCGGGTGCACTCCTGCGGGTCCTCGGCGCAGTCGCCGGACTGCAGCACCATCGCCTCGCCCTGGGCGACCTTGCCCAGCAGGGTGCGCAGGGTGGCCAGGTCCTCGCCCCGCACCAGGGCGGGGCGGGCGGCCAGTGCCTCGCCGACCCGGTTCAGCTGGGACAGGTCGCTCCACTCGGGTTGCTGTAATGCCCCGCGGATACGAATCTCCCGTATGACGTCTTCCATGACGCAACTCCGATCCAGCGGTGGTATCGAATTTCAGGTGTTCATGTTCAGGTGGGTATTCCTGTGCGCTTGATCTCGGGCACCGGGATGCCGAGTGCGCGCAGCTGCTGGAACGGGTTCATGAATTCGCGATTACGCTTGATCTTCCCGTTCTCCAGTTCGAAGGAGTGCAGGAAGTGGTTCTCGTAGTAGCCCTCGGGGTAGTCGCCGAAGCGGATCTTGCCGCGTCCGTCGCACTCCACCCAGATGTGGTTGGGGTCCTGCGTCTCGAAGATCTGGATGTTGTACCACTCCCAGTCCGGGAAGCACTCCAGCGACCACACCGCGTGCTCGGCCAGCCGGTCGCGGCCCACCGTCTCCACCGGGGAGCCGGTGTCGGTGGTCCACAGGCCGCCGCGGCCGTCCTCGGTGAACAGCTCGTGGCGGCGCAGCCGGTCCTGACCCCGGGTGTGCATGTACTGCTCGACGGTGGCGCGGTTGGCGCGGCGCAGCTCGGCGGCGTCGGAAAAACCCTCGGCCGGTACGGAATCGGACATGGCTGTCCCCCTTTTTTTTTGTTTTCGATGCTGGGTGAGTGAATCTGAGTGAGTGAATGGGGGGACGCGCAGCAGGCGCCGGAAGCCCCCCGTCGGTGTTGATTGATCTTGCCCGGTCCGGTGGGGCGGATCAATCGTCTTTTCACCGTCCTGCTCATGACATGACGCAGTGTTCGATGTGCCGGCGTGTGCCGGTGCATTCGGCGTTCCCGGGTGTTTTCGGGGCCTGGCGCAGGGCGCGTGCGCTCTTCGGCCAAAAGGCGTGCGGGCGCGGGCGGGTGAGCCTGTGTCAGGCCGGTGGGGGTGGTGTGCGGGCCCGGCGTGGGGGCCCGGCTCGCCTGCGCCGCCGGGGGCCCCGCGCTCCGTCGGGAGGGGGCATCTGTTTTCGGGCAGGGGAGGCTTGCGGAAATAGTGACACGGGCGGCGCCCGCACACCAAGGGCCCTCCAAGGTGACGTGGGTCACGGCCATGGAGGGGGGTGTACGGCGGCGGGGGCGGGGTCAACGCCCGTACGGGGGCCCGGGATCGGCGCGGCGCGGGGCCGTGGTGGGCGGGCCGGCGCGGGGGCGGTGGGGGTGCGGGTATGGCCGGCGGGGGCGACCCGTCCCCTGGTCGCCCCCGCCGGTCGTTCATGGCCTGCCCGGCGCTGTGCCGCGCCGCCGGGTCAGTGCAGTTGCTGGTCCGCCTCGCGTTCCTGCTCGGGGGCGGCGGGGGCGATCTGCGGGTGGTGGCCGCCCGCGGAGGGCTCCAGGTGTTCCAGGGCCTGCTGCATCTCCTGCGGGCTGGGGTTGGGGACCTGTCCGTCGCTCAGCCAGCGGCTGAGGCGGTGGCGCACCATCTGCGTGCGGGACTTGGGGTTGGGGATGCCCTCGTCGTCCTCGCGGGCGGGGGCGGGCAGGGCCTTGGGGACCTCGCGGGAGAGCAGCATGTACTCCTGCTCGCGGTCCACGCGCTCGTGGACCTCGATGAACTCGCCGTGCGGCAGGCGCTTGATGCGTCCGGTCTCGCGGCCGTGCAGGAGCTTGTCGCGGTCGCGCAGCTGCAGGCCGATGCAGATCCGCTTGGTGATGACGTAGGTCAGGGCCGGGACGACGAAGACGCCGACGCGGACCGCCCAGGTGATCGCGTTCATGGACAGGTGGAAGCGCTCGGCCAGGATGTCGTTGGAGCCGCCGAAGAACAGCACCAGGTAGAAGGCGGTCAGCGAGCAGACGAACGCGGTGCGGGTGGGCTGTTCGCGCGGGCGGTCCAGCAGGTGGTGCTCGCGTTTGTCGCCGGTGATCCACGATTCCAGGAAGGGCCACAGGGCGGCGATGGCGATCAGGATCGTGGGCAGGATGACGGCCGGGACCAGGACGCCCATGTTGACGGTGTAGCCGGCGATCACGAACTCCCAGGCGGGGAAGGCGCGCAGGGCTCCTTCCAAAAAGCCCATGTACCAGTCGGGCTGGGAGCCCTGGGAGATCTGGTCGGGCCGGTAGGGCCCGTACACCCATACGGCGTTGATCTGGGCGATGCCCGCCATCAGGGCCAGGACGCCGGAGACCAGGAAGAAGAAGCCGCCGGCCTTGGCCGCGTAGTGCGGCATCAGGGGCTGGCCCACGACGTTGTTCTGGGTGCGGCCCGGGCCGCGGAACTGGGTGTGCTTCTGGTAGAAGACCAGGATCAGGTGGAGGGTGACCAGGGCCAGGATGAGGCCCGGCAGCAGCAGGATGTGCAGGCTGTAAAAGCGTGGGATGACGTCCGTGCTGGGGAACTCGCCGCCGAACAGGAACAGGGTCGCATAGGTGCCGACCAGCGGGATGGCCAGCGTGACGCCCTCGGCGATGCGCAGGCCGGTGCCCGAGAGGAGGTCGTCGGGCAGCGAGTAGCCCAGGAAGCCTTCCAGGGTGACCACGACCAGCAGGACCACGCCGATGAGCCAGTTGAGCTCGCGGGGCTTGCGGAACGAGCCGGTCAGGAAGTGCCGCAGGGTGTGCGCCATGGTCGCGGCGATCATGGTCAGGGCGGCCCAGTGGTGCAGCTGGCGGATGAACAGTCCGCCGCGCACCTCGAAGCTGATCCTGAGGGTGGAGGCGTAGGCCTCCGACATCTGCACGCCCTGCAGCGGGGTGTGCGGGCCGTCGTAGACGGTGTGGGCCATGCTCGGGTTGAAGAACATGGTCAGGTAGAGACCGGTGAGGATCAGGATGATGAAGCTGTAGAGCGCGATCTCGCCGAACATGAAGGACCAGTGTTCGGGGAAGACCTTGCGCATCAGGGTGCGCCCTTGGTAGATCCCGAGCCGTCCGTCGACATAGTCGGCGATGCGTTCGCCCTTGGGCGCCGTGGCCCGCCCGCGCTGCGGCGCCTTTTCGGTGATGCTCATGCCCGCGCGCCCTCCCCTCGCCGCTCAGTCGTCACAGGCACACCCGCGCCGGCCGGTGAACGGTCGGTGGTGGGGGCGGCCTGCAGCGGCGCAAACGGGCCCGTGCCCTGAAGCGGATCGAACGGTATCGACACCCGCGGTCGCGGGACAACCGCGCTCGAGCGGGACTCCAGCGGCAACTCGAGTGTTTCTCCAGCGAGTTTCGAGCCGGTCTGTGGGGAGGTTGCCTTGGGTGCGCCCAACAGGGCGTATGTGCCAGTCGAGTTATTACCGCGCACCCACCTCGGGTCGCCCAAGTCGGCCTTTACAGCGGGTAGTTGCTGCGCTCTTGTCATGACCGAAGCCTATGTGGCGGCCTTTCCCCGTCCGCGGTCGGCTCCCCCCTCCAGCGGCCCGGCCGGCCACTGGGCCGAGGAGCCGGCGGGGCGGGGGCGCAGTGAGCCGGTGGCGACCCCGATGGCGGGTGCCGGCGGCGCGGTGCGGCGCCGGCGGGCGTGAGGGCCGTGGGTGGTGCTGGGCGGCGCGGCGGGGGCCGGCGCTGCGGGGGTGCGCGCGGTGCGCGGCGCCCTGGGGTGCGGGACGGCGGCGAGCGGGCCGGCCGCCTGGAGGCGGGCGACCAGCAAGGTCGCCGCGTGCGGGTCATTGGGTGCGGCGGCCGCGATGCGGGCGGTGTAGCGCCGGGCCAGGCGGGCGCGCAGGCCGGTGGGTGCGGCGGGGCCGCCGGTGGTGGTGTGCAGGTGGCGGGTGCTGGAGTGCCAGGCGGGGGCCAGGCGGTGGGCCAGGGCGCGGCGCAGCCGGTAGGTCAGGCCCACCGTGGTGCCGTGGCCGGCCAGGACCTGGTCCAGGACCAGGGCGCTTTGCACGGCGAGGGTCATGCCCTGGCCGTGGGCGGGGTCCAGGACGGCCAGCGCGTCGCCGACGACGAGGAACTGGTCGGGCCAGCGGCGCAGTTTCTCGTAGTGGCGCCAGCGGTTCTCGGTGCGGGCGCAGGTGTAGAGGGGGCCCAGCGGGGTGGCGGCCTCGATGACGTCGCGCAGCAGGGGGTGGCGCAGGTCGCCGGCGGCGCGCAGCAGTGCGGCGTGGTCGGTGGGCGGGCGTTCGCCGTCGGCGGCGCACAGCGTCACCGACCAGCGGCCGCCCTCGATGGGCTGCAGGGTGCCCTGGCGGGGGTTGTCGGGTGAGGCCATGAGCAACAGGGCGCGCCAGTCGGCGACATGGCCGGCGGGCGGGGCGAACACGGTGGAGGCGTAGGTGGTGCGGGCGGGTGTGATGCTCTCCTGGGGTGGCTGGTAGCCCAGTTCGGCCAGCCAGTGCGGGGCGCGGGAGCCGCTTCCGGAGGCGTCCACCACGAAGTCGGCGGATATCAGGTGTGCGGGGCCCCAGCCGTCGGGGGCCTGCCGGTCGCGGGGGCGGGCCCATACGCCGGTGACGGTGTCGTTGCGGTCGGGCGCCAGGGCCAGCACCTCGTGGCCGGGCAGGAAGCGCACCCGGGCATCGGCGCGCAGCCGCCGGCGCAGCACCGCGTCGATCAGGTCGCGGCCGGCGCTGAGCACCGACAGGCCCGCGTCGAAGCGGGGCAGCCAGCCGTGCGGGCCGAGCAGCAGCAGGTCCTGGGGCATGCGCAGCAGGATCGCGCCGGCGCGGGTGAGGTCCGATCCGATGCCGGGGAAGAGGTGTTCCAGGCCCTGCAGGGCGGCGGCGGTCAGGGTGTGGGTGTGCCGGGCCTGGGGCACGCCGGGGCGCCGGGCGGGGCCTGCGGGCGTGTGGTCGCGGTCGATGACGGTGACCCGGTCCATGGAGTTGGCCAGGGCCCGTGCCGCGGTGAGTCCGGCCAGGCCGGATCCGATCACCACGGCGTGGCCGCGGCCCGCAAGGCGCTCGCGGCCGTCGGCGGGGCGTGCGTGCGGACTCATCTTGGCCGCCCTTTCGGTGCATCTGTGGTTGCATCATGCGGCGTGCGGCCGCCGCCGCGGCGGGGTTTGCCCGGCCGGCCCGCCGGGCGCGGGGGGTGTCTGCGGGCGGGGTGGTCGGGCGCGGGGGCCGTGCGGGCGGCGGGTGCGGGCGTCGATGTGCCTGGTGGGGGCGGGTGCGCGGGGAACGGGAGGGGGGCGCGGGGGCCGGGGCGGGGCCGGGGGCGGGCCGGGGTGCGGCTCGAGCGGGACTCGAGGTGGTTGCGACGGAGGCTGTGGCGGGCATCGAGCGGGCGCGGCGCGGGACATGAGCGGGCCCGGGGTGCGGGCGCCGGCCGCAGGGCGGGTGCGGGGCGCCGGCGGGGGGCCGGCCGCCGGCGTCGTGGCGGCCGGCCTGTGCGCGGGCCGGCGGAGGGGTTATGCGCTCCGGTAGGCGACGCGGTTGGCCATGTGGGTCAGTTCGTTGCGCCACACCGGGTCGATGGGCACGTCGTCGATGGCCCGGCAGCCCTGTTCGACCAGGGCGCTGATGTGCTTTTCGACGTCGTCCAGGACGCCGGTGTCCACCAGGCGCCGGCGGACCTCGTCGGGGGTGTGGCCCGGCTCGGTGATCAGCTGGTGGATGCGTTCGTCGCGCTGCATCGCCCAGCCCAAAAGCAGGGTCATCTTGTGCTGGCTGAAGTCCAGGCCGGCCGGCTTGCCGGTGTCGGCGGAGTCGCCGAAGGCGTCCAGCAGGTCGTCGCGGAGCTGGAAGGCCTCGCCCACCGCCTCGCCGTACTTCTCGAAGGCGGGGGCCAGGTCGGCGCGTCCGGCCGCGCTGGCCCCCACCACCAGGGGGCGGTGGATGGTGTAGTGGCCGGACTTGATCAGGGCGATCCAGCGGGAGAGCTCGGGGTCCACGGAGAACTCGGCGGCCGCGGTCATGTCCATGTACTGGCCGATCATCACCTCCGAGCGCAGCTTGCTCCACACCGGGATGACCGCCGGGGGTGCCTGGGACATCAGCTGGTCGGAGTAGACCAGGGCCAGGTCGCCGACCAGCAGGGCCACGCCCTCGCCGAACCGGCGTGACTCGCCCTGCCAGGCGCGGCGCTCGTGCAGCGCGGTGTGCTTGGCGTGGACGGTGGGCATCCCGCGCCGGTGGCTGGAGGCGTCGATGATGTCGTCGTGGATGAGGCCGGAGGCGTGCAGCATCTCCACCGCCGCGGCGGCCGAGATGATGCCGGGGTGCTGCGGGTCGCCGCCGGCGGCGAGGTAGCCGGTGATGCAAAAGGCGGGCCGGATGCGTTTGCCGCCCGCCGTGACGAGATCGCTGACCGCATCGACGGCGCCGGCCGCCCGCTCGTCCGCCCGCTGCCACACCTCGCGTTCGGCGGCCAGGAAGGAGCGCAGCCGTTCCTCCATGGTGTGCAGGAGTTTTTCGGTGGTGCGGCGCGCGGCGGCGGACAATTCCTGGCCGCCCGTATCGGTGCCGGCCGTCTTTTCGTTAACCATGCCTATCTCCTTGGGTTGTTGTGGGCGTGTGCGGCGGCGGCATGCGGCACACACCGCGGGTATTCACAAGGGCGGACACTGCGCGGTCACGCCGGAACCTGAAGGAGACTGGAGTTCCCCTTCAGAAAAGAGGAACCTAGAGTTCCCCTTTAGGGGCGATCGATTACGAAAAGAAAAATTTACACGCCCTGGATTAACGCTCTCTCCCCGGCCGGAGGCACGTTGACACCCCCGACCGCTCATGGAACTCTCCCAAGTGCGCCCCCGACTGCATCTCGGCAGCACCGGGGATCTGCGCAACAGCGGGGGGACGGAACGCGCATGGCAGCCGTATTCACTGAAAATGCCATGGCCTGCACGCGGCGGGCCAGATGTAAATCCTTTGCCGGAGTTTCCTGACCAGGACCGTGGCGGCAGCCGGCAGTTGGCAGTTGGCAGTTGGCAGTTGCCCATGGTGGTCCTTTCGGCGGCCTTCGCACGGGGGATCCGGCCCCACTCCCCTCCCCCATGGGCCACTCGTCCGGCATTCACCGCACATACCGGCATGGGCGTTTTCGCGGGCCCGTGGCGGTGGCGGGGCGCGCGCCGGCTCATGAAGGAGATTCGTTCGATGGAGTTCCACTCACGCCCCAGGGACCACGCCGGGGACGTCCGTGCCGCCGCCGGGCCGGTGCTGTGCCGCCCGTGCGTGCGCCGGCTGGAAGGCGACCTGCGCGCCCTTCCCGGCCTGCACCAGGAGGGGCTGTACCACATTTTGCCGGCGTCCCGGCGGCGGAACCCGACAAAGGTGTCGGGCAGCCGCAAGCGGGATCATCTGAACCTTTCCGCGCTCGATGCGCGGAACAACAGCCTGGCCGTTCTCGAGGCGTGGTGCCGTTTCGTCGCGGAAAAGACCGGGGCGGTGGTCCCCGACCGCCATGTCCCGGCCCTTGCCGGTTTCCTGCTGGGCCATCTGGAGTGGCTGGCCCGCCAGGCGCCGGCCGCCGAATTCGCCGATGAGATCGAAGCCCTCCACCGGGAATTGCTGCGGGCCATCGACCCCGAGCCGGGTGATCACAATGCGGTCCTCGTCGCGTGCGTCGAGACCGGCTGCCCCGGAAAGATCAATGTCTCGCCGCAGCGGGCGGCAACCACCCAAAAGAGCGGCATCGGCTGCTCGGCGGGTCATTTCTGGGAAATGCGCGAACTGCTTGCCGTACGGCATCTCATGAATCACCAGCGAAAGGACGCCGCATGAACAGGCCCCCACGCCACCGGCTCGTTCCCACGAACGTGGCCGCGCTGGCCGCGGGTGTTTCCGAGGCGACCATCAGAAAGTGGGTGAGCCGGGGGAAGATAACCCGTTACGGCACACCGGGACGCTCGGAGTTCGACATCGAAGAACTCACGGTGATCGCCCTGCAGCGTCAGCGCTGAGCCGGCCGGCGCCTGAGCGCCGCTTCGCTCAGCGCGCCGGCGGCCCCGGTGTAGGCCTGCGGGTCGAACAGGTCGGCGCAGGAGTCCTGCGCCAGCAGGTCCGCGGCCTGCGCGTCCTCGCCCAGCAGGGCGGCCAGGGGCCGGCCGGTGCGCGCCGCGGCGGCCGACGCCTGGTTCAGCAGGTCGCGGGCCCTGGCCTTGCCCATGTGGGGGGCCAGGACGGCGGCGATCCGCTCGGAGACGATCTGTCCCCCGGTGAGCGCGGCGTTGGCGCGCATGCGCTGCGGGTCGACCGCCAGCCGGCCCGTGAGCTCCACCGCCTGGTGGGCCGCTCCCCCGGCCAGCCGCAACAGGGCGCGCAGCGGCTCCCATTCGGCGTGCCAGGCGCCGGCGGAGCGCTCGTCCTCGCTGAGCATGCAGCCCAGCACGGTGGCCGCCAGCTGCGGGGCCTGCAGGGCGGCGGAGCGGATGGCGGTGGCCAGCACGGGGTTGCGTTTGTGCGGCATCGCCGAGGAGGCGCCCCGTCCCGCGGGGGCCGGCTCGTGCACCTCGCCGACCTCGGTGCGGGTCAGCGACAGCACGTCCACGGCGATCTTGCCCAGGGCCGTGCAGGTGAACGCGGCGCCCTGGGCCAGGTCGGCGACGGGGGTGCGCAGCACGTGCCAGGGCAACAGCGGGGCGGCCAGGCCCAGTTCGTCCGCGAAGGCCCGGGTGAGGTCGGTGGCGTAGGCGGCCGGCTCCGCGCCGTGCGGGGCGTGCTGGAGGTATCCGGCCAGGGTGCCGGCGGCCCCGCCGAGCTGGACGGGGCCCCGCGCGTGCAGGGTGTGCAGTCTGTCGGCCGCGTCCAGGACCAGGTGGCGCCAGCCCGCCGCCTTCAGGCCGAAGGTGGTGGGCACCGCGTGCAGGGCCAGGGTGCGGCCCGCCATCAGGGTGTCCCGGTGGGTGGCGGCCCGCTCGGCCAGGGCCTGCTCGGTGCGTTCCAGGTCGGCGTGGATCAGCCGCAGGGCCCGGCCGGCGACCAGCACGGTCGCCGTGTCCAGGATGTCCTGGCTGGTGGACCCGCGGTGCACATAGCGGGCCGCCTGTGCGTCCTTGGCCGCCACCAGGGCGGTGAACTCGCCCACCAGGGCCACCACCGGGTTGGCGGACTCGCGGGCCCGGTGGGCCAGCGCCGTCAGGTCCAGGTGCTCGGCCCGGGCCGCCCGGGTGATCACGCGGGCGGCCGCCTCGGGCACCGTGCCCAGCCGGGCCTGGGCCCGGCTCAGCGCCGCCTCGGCGTCCAGCATCGCCTGCAGCCAGGCCCCGTCGGACACCGCGGCCGCCACCGGGGTCCCGGCCCAGACCGGCGCGAGCAGCCCCGGCTCCAGCTCCGCCGGCACGGGGCCGGCGGCCGCGGCGGGCGAAAGGTCAGCGGACATGAGTGACTCCTCCTCCGGTACGAACTCCCGGGCCGGGCTGGACCGTTGCGGCGCCGGGGCCCGGCGCGGAGGCGGTGGCGGTGGCGGTGGCCGGGGCGGGGGCGGTGCTCGGGACCGGGGCGGTGCCCGGCGCGGTGGCGGGGCCCATTCCGGGCCTGGGGTCCGGGTCGGTGGCGGGGCCCGGGTCGGTGGCGCTGTCCAGCTCGGCGCCGGTGTCCGTGTCGGTGGCCGCGTCCGGCTCGGCGCCGGTATCCGGGTCGGTGGCCGCCTCCGGCCCACCGCCGGTATCCGGGTCGGTGGCCGCCTCCGGCTCACCGCCGGTATCCGGCTCACCGCCGGTGTTCATGTCGATGGTGATGTCCGTCGCGATGGTGATGTCCGTCGCGGTGGCGGTGTCCGTCGCGGTGGCGGGGCCCAGCTCGGTGACGGTGTCCAGCCCGCCACCAGGGCCCGCCTCGGCCCTGGTCTCCATCTCGCCAGCGGCGTCCAGCTCACCGTCAAGGTTCGTGCCGGCGTCGGTTTCTGCGCCGGTGACGATGTCCGGCCCGGTGGCCGGGGCCAGCCCGGTGACCGGGCCCGGGCCGGTGGCGGCATCCCGCCCTGCGCCGGTGTCCGGCTCACCGCCGGTGTCCGGCTCACCGCCGGTGTCCCGCTCGGCGTCGGGGTCCGGGCCGGCGTCGGGGTCCGGGCCGGTGGTGCAGGACAGGGCGGCGCGGGCGATGGCGTCGGCGTCGGTGAGGGTCACCGAGTTGACGCCGGGGCGGATGCCGGCGGCGGTCACCCAGTGCACCGCCTCGGTGGGCACGCCGAAGGCGAAACGCCTCGGGTGGGCGCGGCCGGCCGCGTCGATGAGGTGGAACGGCCGCCGGGTGACGGCCAGTCCGTCGGTTTCGAAGGGGGTGCCGGAGCGGGTGGGGATGCGGTGGGCGGTGCACTGGCCGCTGTCCAGCAGGTGGCGCAGGAGCGCGTCTTGGGTGCGGCGCAGGGTGATGGCGGGCAGCCGTGCCTCGATGAGCGCGTCCACCCGCACGGTGGAGCCGGGCACCAGCGGGGAGTGGGCGGTGTATCCGGCGGCCTGCGCGCTGACCCGCAGGCCGGGTCCGATGACGTGCAGCACGCCGGCCTCGATCAGCGCGGTCATCTCCTCCACGCGGCGGGCGGGCGGGCCGATCGAGAGGTGCGCGTTCAGCGGGGTGTACCAGCCGTCCAGGTCGTTGCGGTAGGAGTCGCCGTGCAGGCCGCCGTGGTCGACGGCCAGGCGGATCTCGTTGCGCAGGTCCCGCAGGACGTCCAGGGCCGCCTTGAGGGGTCCGTTGACGTTGCCGGCGCGGGCCTCGGCGACGTCCTGGCGCAGGTGGTCCAGGAGCCAGCCGGTGAAGTCGTGCGGGCCGGTGAACTGCCGGTCCCGGTAGGGGCGGGCCAGCAGATCCCAGTCCCACCGGTCCTTCTCGCCGATGCCGTAGGCCTCCAGGACGGCCTCGCTGTGCCCGGGGTGCCGGCCGGCCGCCAGGTAGTCGCGCTGGAAGTGGGCGGCCTGCGGGGTGTCGCCGCGTGAGGTGAGCAGCGTCGTGTAGTAGACGGTCTCGGCCTCGCGGGCGATCAGCGGCCACAGGTCGCGGCGGAAGTCCAGGCCGTCGTGGCGGTGCTCGTGGCGCAGGCGGGCGATGCGGTCGGGGGTGAGCAGGAGCGGTTCGTGGCGGCCGTGGGGGCCCTTCTCGTTCTCGCCGCGGGCCTGGTAGGGGATGCCGCGCCGGGAGCCCGCGTACAGCTGGGGCTCTTGTCCGCTGGGGTGGTAGACCAGGCGTCCCTGGGGGCGGCTGAAGGTGCCGGCGCGGCCGGCGGTGAGCTGGGCCATGTAGTCGAAGAAGTTCAGCCCGAGGCCGCGCAGCAGGACCGGCGTGCCCGGGGCCAGTGCGCTGAGGTCGACGTCGGCCGGGTTGGCCGGCGCCAGGTGGCGCAGCCCCAGCCGGCGGGTGCGGGCGGTGAAGTCCTGCTCGGTGGCGGCGGGCTTGGCCGGCAGGTGTCCCTGGCACAGGATCACCGCGTCCAGGCCGTCCAGGCGGGTGCCGTCGGCGAGCTGGACGCGCTGGCGTGGCCGGCCGGCCGGGCCCAGGGTGTCGTCCAGGGTCAGGGCCAGCGAGCGGTGGACGCTCACGCGCAGGCCGGGCGGTGCGCCCTGGATGACGCGCCGGTGGGCCCAGCGCAGGTAGTGGCCGTAAAAGGCGCGGGTGGGGTAGGTGTCGGGGCCCAGCGTGCGGGCCTGCTCCAGGACGGGCGCGGGGTAGTGGCCCTGGATCTGTCCGGCGGCCAGGGCGCGGGCCCATGCGTGCAGGCTCGGTCCCGGCTCCAGGGGTCCCTCGAGGTCCACGCTGGCGTCGGTGAACACCGAGATCTGTCCGGCCACGGTGTTCATCAGCAGGTGGGGCGACTGGTCGGTGCGCCATACCTTGCCGGGCCCGGCCGGGTAGGGGTCGACCACGTGGACGTGGACGGTGTGGCCGTGGGGCAGGTGACGGGCGTTGGCGCACAGCCGCTCGAGCACGGACAGTCCGCGCGGGCCGGCACCGATCACGCACACCGTCTTGTGTGGTGCTGTCATGTCTACCGTTTCTGCTGGGTCACGCAACGGGGCGAGACCGCACGCAGGAGCGCATCGGCGCGCTGGCGCCGGCACAGGGCCTGCGTGGGGCCGGGGAGCAGCCGCCCGTGGCCCGCAAAGGGGCCGGGGGTGCTCCTGCGCACGCCCCGCCGGCCCGGGAGAGTCCTCGACCGGGCGGCGGTCCCAGCCCGTGGTGCCGCAGGGCACACGGGGGTGGGCGCGGGGGTGCGGAAGGGGGGAGCGTGCGGCGGGCGGGGCCGCTCGCGGCGGGGGTGGTCTGCCCCGCGCGGGCCCTGCGCGTCCGTCCTGCGCCGCCGGCCCTCATCCGCTGTCGCGGGGCGGGCGGTAGCCGTTCACCATTGCAGCAGGGCGAAGCCCGCGGACATGCCGCCTCCAAAGCCGGCCAGGAGCACCAGGTCTCCGGTGCGGAAGGCGCCCCGGCGGGCGGCCGCGTCCAGGGTGATGGGCACGGAGGCCGAGCCGGTGTTGCCGTAGGTCTCCAGGGTCAGGTGGGTGGTGGCGCGGGGCAGCACCAGGTCCTCCAGGCCGGTGTCGAGCATGACGCCGTTGGCCTGGTGGGGGACGAAGTGGGCGATGTCCTCGGCCGCCACGCCCGCCTCGTGGAGGAACTCCTTGGTCAGTTGCGGGAGTTGTTCGACCACGAAGCGGCGCACCTCGCGTCCTTGCATCGCGAAGTACTGTGCTCCGTCGTCCAGGGCCGCCCGGTCGGCGGGCCGGCGGCTGCCGCCGGCGGGCACCTCGATCAGGTCCGACAGTTCCCCGAAGGTGTGCAGGGCGATGTGCCGGATCCGGGCGCCCGCACCGCGGGGGCCGGGGCCGGTGCCCAGGACCATCGCGCCGGCGCCGTCGCCGAACAGGATGACGGTGCGCCGGTCGGTGGGGTCCAGGATGCGGGAGTACACGTCCGCGCCGATGACCAGGGCGTGGCCGCCGCGGCGGGCCAGCATGCTCGCGGCCACCGACAGGGCGAACACGCTGCCCGAGCAGACGGCGTTGACGTCGAAGGCCGCCGCGCTCATCGCGCCCAGCTGCTGCTGCACGTAGGCGGCGGTGGGCGGCTGCGGCCGGTCGGGGGTGGAGGTGGCCACCACGATCAGCGACAGGTCCCCGGCGCTGAGGCCGGCCGCTTCCAGGGCGGTGCGTCCGGCGGCCACCGCCAGGTCGGAGGTGGCCTGCCCGGGTGCGGCCCAACGCCGCTGTCTGATCTTGGTCTTGCGGATGATCCAGTCTCCGTCGACGCCGGCCGGGGCGCCGACCTCGTCGCTGGAGACGATCCGCTCGGGCACATAGGCACCCGTGCCCAGGACGGTGATGTCGCTCATGTGCCTGCTCCTCTCCGCTCGGGTGCGCACGGTGGCGCCGGTGACGCCGGTGGGCGCCGGCAGGTCCGCTGGGGTTCGCACGGTGGGGTCAGCGCCGTTCGTAGATGCGCTTGTGGCCGCGCAGCGCGGCCAGCCGGAAGTCGCCGCTGGTCTGCACCGGCGTGGGATAACCCCCGCCGTCGGTGGGGAAGGACCGCTCGTGCAGCTCCCGGTACCCCGCGTAATCCACCGGCCGGCGCCGCTCGATCACCGCCCGGTGCTCCGCCGTACGCAACCGCTCCCGATAGCCGTCCACGACCTGGCCCGCGAAGAACTCCGCGACACTGCCCGAGCCGTAACTCAAGAACCCCACCGACCGCCCCGACAGATCCTCCGCCTGGTCCAGCAGCGCCGCCAGACCCAGATACACCGACGCCGTGTAACTGTTGCCGATCACCCGGTTGTAGGCCGTCGTCAGCCCCAGCGCCCGCTCGATGACCGTCTTGTCCGTGTCATACCCGCAGTAATTCAGCAGGTGCCGGTGCGCCTTGTACGCCATCTTCGTGAACGGCTGGTGATAGCAGAACGCCGCGAACTCCTCCAGCGCACGCCCACCCTGCTCGCTGTAATCCTTCCAGCAGCCCTCCACCGCCTGCAGATACGCGTTGATCGACTCCTGGCCGTCCACCAGCGCCGCATCCCGGTAGTTCGGCCGCCAGAAATCCATCACATCCGCGGTGAACAGCCCCGAAGGACCCTCGATCCGCACCAGATCCGGCTCCGCGCCCACCAGCATCGCCACCGCCGCCGCACCCTGCGTCGCCTCACCAGGACTATCCAGCTCGTACTTGGACACATCACTGGCAATCACAAGCACCTGCTGCGAGGGATCCCGCACCACCAGACCCAGCGCGAACTGCAGCCCCGCCGTCGCCCCGTAACAGGCCTGCTTCAGCTCCACCACCCGCGCCGCCGAGGGCAGCCCCAGCAGCGAATGCACATACACCCCCGCCGCCTTGGCCTGATCGATCGAGGACTCGGTGGCGAACACCACCGTACGAATCCGCTCATGACCATGCCGCTCCACAATGGGCGCGGCCGCCGCGGCGGCCAGCGTCACGATGTCCTCATCAGCCGCCGGCACACTCATCGACTCCTGGCCGATGCCCACGTGATACTTGCCGAGCTCCGTCCCGTTGTACGCCGCGAGCTCCGCATGCGACAGCACGAACTCGGTCGTCGCGAACGACAGATCATGAATACCTATGCCCGAACCACTGGCCATGCCTTACACACCGACCTTTTTTTCTGGTTGCCGTGCTGCGGGTGGACGTGCGCGCTCCAGGGCCCGGCCGGGGCCGGCCCTGGAGGTCACCGGGCCTGGCCGGCGCGTGCTTTGAGCGGGAGCACCCAGGTCTGGACGGCGCCGGCCTCGTGCAGCTGCCGGGTGACGGCGCCGGCCTGCTCGGACTCGCTCAGCGCGATCATGCAGCCGCCCATCCCGCCGCCGGTGATCTTCGCGCCGAGGCTGCCGGCCGCCAGGGCCGTCTTGACCAGCGTGTCGATGAGCGGGGTGCTCAACGAGGCGGCGCGCAGCAGTTCGTGATACTCCGTCAGCCTGCTGCCCAGTTCCTGCGGTTTGCCCTCGGCCAGCGCGAGCCGTGCCTCGTGGGTCAGTTCCGTGGCCCGGCGCACGAAGTGTTCCTGGGCGCCGGCGTGCCGCTGGAAGCCCTCGCGCAGCAGGGCGACCGCGTCCTTGGTGCGGCCCACCTCGCCGCTGTCGGCGATGATGAACAGTCCGTCGCAGCCGATGGGCAGTTCCTGGGCGTGGCCCGCCTGGAACAGCAGCGGCCCGCCGGCGCCCACGGCGCGCGCGTCGACGCCGCTGGCCCGGCCGTGCGTCACGTTCTCGGCCGTCTGCACCAGCTCGAAGGCCTCCTGCGCACTGACCTCGCGGCCGAACAGATCGGCCAGCGCGAGGACCACCGCCTGCGCGCACGCCGCGCTGGAGCCGAGCCCGCGGCCCGGCGGCACCGCGCAGTCCAGGATCACGTCCAGATGCACGTCGTCGGCGATCCCCGTGGTGGCCCGGAACTCGGCGGTCAGCCGCCGCAGCCAGTCCGAGGCCTGCGTGCCCACCGGCCGGGACGGGGAGCCGGTCATGGTCAGCGACACATCGCCGGTGTCCCCGGGGGCGCGCTCGAACCATCCGGCGCTCGCGGTGACCGGCAGCTGCGGCACCGGCAGGGCCAGGGCCGGGGCGCCGTAGACCACCGCGTGCTCCCCCAGCAGGATGGCCTTGGCGTGGGCGCGGCCGACACCGACCGAGCGGGCCCGGCGCAGGTGTGCCGCCCGCTGTGCTGAGGTCGGTGGCGTCAACGCACTCAGCTCCCTTTGTCTTTTCTGCATGGAGATCGCGTCATCCAGACTGTGAGGAAGGAATGAAGCAGGGCATCGGATGCGTGGCGCACCGCGTCGTCGCGGGCGGCGTCCGGGCGGTGGGCCAGAGGTGCGGGGCGCCGGCATGCGGGCCGCGGCAGCAGGAGCTGCGGCTGCGGGCTGCGGGCTGCGGGCTGCGGGCTGCGGGCTGCTCAAGAGCGTGCCCGCCGACGGCGGTTGGAGGCATCCGGAACGTCACCGCAACACCATCTGGGGTGCGGCACTGCACACCGAGGGGCCGGAACATGCGGGGGCCTGGGCCGGATCGGGCCGGACGGGCAGGGGTGCCGGATGAGGCGGGGCGCCGGACGGGGCGCCCGGCTTTCCTGGCCGCGCAGCGGCTTTCGGGCAGGGCTGACGCACCGGAATAGTGACACGGGCGGTGCGCGCGCGCCTAGAGCACCGGGAAGTGGCGTGGCTCACACCGGGCGGCGGGGCGGGGCCCAACCGGTCCCGGAAGAAGGCGAGTTGACATCCGCTGACCTCCGGGCTCCAGGCATCCGAGGCACTGGGCTCCGGGCTCCGGGCTCCGGGCTCCGGGCTCCGGGCTCCGGGCTCCGGCTACTGGCTACCGCTGCCGGCCGGTGCGCCGCGCCACGCCGCTCCTCCCCTCCCCTTCCCTTCCCTCCCCTCTCCCCCGCCTCCTTGTCGTCTCTTCCCTCTGGGTGCTGGGGGGTCAGTCGATGCCGCGTACTACGTGGGGTTCCCAGGACTCGTCCTCGTCGATGCCGGCCAGCCGCAGTGGCGGCGGGCGGGGCGGGGCAAGGACGGGAACGTCCCGGGACAGCCTGCTGTCCTCCTCCTCGGTGTCGTGCATCTGCTCCTCCTTCTCGGGTCGGCCCCGGTGTCAGGGCAGGTGCGCGGGAGGTCCGTGCTCTCAGCGCCGGGCGGCCAGGCCGTGTCGCGCACGGTCCGCGCCCTGGACGTTGCGGTGGATCTCCAGCGTCGCCGTCGAGCGGTTGAGGGTGATGTAGTGCAGTCCGGGGGCGCCTTCGGCCAGCAGTCGTTCGGCCATGGCGGTGGCGTACTCGACGCCGATGCGGTGGCCCTCGGCCGGGTCGTCGCGCACGGCGTCCAGGCGGTGGGCCAGGTGTTCGGGGAAGGCGGCGCCGCTCAGCGCGGCGAAGCGGCTGATCTGGCGCACGTCGGTGGCCGGCATGATCTCCGGGATGATCGGGGTGGTGCAGCCCGCGGCGCTCACCTTGTCGCGCAGCCGCAGGTAGTCCTCGACGTGGAAGAACATCTGGGTGATGGCGTAGTCGGCGCCGGCCCGGCACTTGGCGACGAAGTGGCTGATGTCGCTGTCCCAGTCCCTCGAGCGCGGGTGGCGTTCGGGAAAGGCCGCCACGCCGACGCTGAAGGCGCCCGACTCCTTGACCAGGCGCACCAGTTGGTGGGCGTGGGTGAAGCCGTCGGGGTGCGGGATCCAGGGGGCGTTGGGATCGCCCGGCGGGTCGCCGCGCACGGCCAGGATGTCGCGGACCCCGGCGTCGGCGTACTGGCCGATGATGTGGCGCAGTTCGGCCACCGAGTGGCCGACCGCGGTCAGGTGGGCGACGGGGCGCAGGGTCGTCTCGGCCGCGATCCGTTTGGTCACCTCCACGGTGCGGTCCCGGGAGGAGCCGCCGGCCCCGTAGGTGACCGAGACGAAGGTGGGGGCCAGGGCCTCGACCCGGCGGATGGTGTGCCACAGGGTGCGGGCCGCGGCGTCGGTCTTGGGCGGAAAGAACTCGAAGGAGAAGGACGGGGCCTTCTCCTCCAGCATGTCGCGCAGGGTGTTCACTGCCGGCCTCCGGCGTTGAAGTGGCTGGCCACAAGGGGGTGGTGCGGGTCGGGTGCAGGGGCGCCGGGACGCGGCAGGTGTGCGCCGGGGCCCGGGCCAGACGCGGGCCAGGCGCGGGCCACCGGTTCCGGTACGTGGCGGGTGGCCCGGCGGGCGGCTGCGGTTTCGGTACGTGGCGGGGCGGGTGGCCCGGCGGGCGTGATGGCGGTCCCGGTACGTGGTGGGTGTCCCGCGGCGAGGTCCCGGTAGGTGTCAGGCGTGGTCCGGCGGTGGTCCCGGTACGTGGTGGGGGTCCGCGGCGAGACCCCCGGTGGGTGCCGGGTGTGGTCCGGCGGCGGTCCCGGTGGGGCGGTAGGTGTGTGTCCGGGCCCCTCGCGGGGGGGGGCGTCCGGGGTGCTCGCGTCGTGGCGGGTTTGGCGCGGAAGCGGGGTGTGCCGGGATGTGGCGGGGGTCCGACAGGCTCCGGGTGCGGCGGAGTTGACGGAGTGTGGGGTCGCCGGGGGTGCGGGGGTGCGGGCCTTGGGCGGCCGGGCCGCTCTTGCGCCGTGCCGTGCGTGGCGCGAGAGCGGCCCGGCCGGCCCCGTCCCTGGGGGTTGGGGGTCCGCCCGGGGGCGGGGCCGTCGGTGGGGTCAGGCGGTGGCTTCGGGTGAGGGGGTGCGGGCGGCCGGGCGGGGGTGGTTCACGGGGCCGGGGCGAGGTGGGTCTCGATGGCGCGGGCCGCCCCGTGGCCGTAGGTCTGGTCGATGCGGGTGATCAGGTCGGCGGGGATGAGCTTGTACTCCTGGGTGCCGACCGATTCCAGGACGGTGGTGGCCAGGGCGCAGCCGAGCTGGGCGGCCCGTTCGTGGGGCAGCTGCCAGGCGGTGCCGGCCAGGAAGCCGGAACGGAAGGCGTCGCCCGCCCCGGTGGGGTCGGCGATCTCCTTGGTGGGGACGGCCGGGACGTGCAGGCGCTGCGCGCCGGCGCGCAGGAGGTGGACGCCGCCCTCGCCCAGGGTGGTGATCCAGGTGCCGACCCGGTCCAGGAGCTGTGGCCGGCTCCAGCCGGTGCGCTCCAGCAGCAGGGCGGCCTCGTACTCGTTGGTGAACAGCCAGCGGGCGCCGTCGACGAGTTGGCGGGCCTGGTCGCGGTCCAGGCGGGCCAGTTGCTGGGAGGGGTCGGCGGCCACCGGCAGGCCCAGGCGGTGGGCGGTGGCGGTGTGGCGCAGCATGGCGTCGGGGTCGTCGGCGCCGATCAGGACGAGGCCCGGGGTGGTGGTGCGGGCGGTGAGCGCGGCCAGGTCGATGCGGGCGGCCTCGGCCATGGCGCCGGCGTAGAAGGTGGCGATCTGGTTCTGGTCCTGGTCGGTGGTGCACACGAAGCGGGCGGTGTGCAGGGTGTCGCTGACCTGGACGCCGCTGGTGTCGACGCCGTGTTCACGCAGCCAGGTGCCGTACTCGGCGAAGTCGGTGCCCGCGGCGCCGATGAGCAGGGGGTTCAGGTCGAGCAGGCCCAGGCCGAAGGCGATGTTGGCGGCGACGCCGCCGCGGCGGATCTCGAGGCGGTCGGCGAGGAAGGACAGGGAGACCCGCTCCAGTTGTTCCTTGATCAGCTGCTCGGCGAAGCGGCCGGGAAAGACCATCAGGTGGTCGGTCGCTATCGAGCCGGTCACGGCGATACGCACGGAAGAAGCACTCCTTGGACCTTGGGTCGGCGAGCAGAAGAGACACAGCGGCGGTACACGGCCGGGCCGCGGCGGGGGGGTACGGCGGGCGGAGGGCCACGGCGGGAGCCGCGGCGGGCCGGGGCGGGCCGGGGCTACGGCAGGCGGCGGGGGGCAAGCCCGCCGCCGCCCGCCGCCTGCCGCCTGCCGTGGCCCGGGGGCGCTCAGCCCGCGTCCGCCGCCTTGCGCAGGGCGTCGGCGCGGTCGGTGCGCTCCCAGGTGAAGTCGGGCAGCTCGCGGCCGAAGTGGCCGTAGGCGGCGGTCTGCGCGTAGATGGGGCGCAGCAGGTCCAGGTCGCGGATGATGGCGGCCGGGCGCAGGTCGAAGACCTCGGTGACGGCCCGCTCGATCTGGGCCTGGGGGACGGTGGCGGTGTTGAAGGTCTCGATGAACAGGCCGACCGGTTCGGCCTTGCCGATGGCGTAGGCGACCTGGACCTCGCAGCGGGTGGCCAGGCCGGCGGCGACGATGTTCTTGGCGACCCAGCGCATCGCGTACGCGGCGGAGCGGTCGACCTTGGAGGGGTCCTTGCCGGAGAAGGCGCCGCCGCCGTGGCGGGCCATGCCGCCGTAGGTGTCGACGATGATTTTGCGGCCGGTCAGGCCGGCGTCGCCCATCGGGCCGCCGATCTCGAAGCGTCCTGTCGGGTTGACGAACAGGCGGTGCTCGTCGGTGTCCAGCTTGATGCCGTCCTCGGCGAGCCGGGCCAGGACCGGCTCGATGACGTGGGTGCGGATGTCGGGGGTGAGCTGGGAGTCCAGGTCGATGTCGGCGGCGTGCTGGGAGGAGACCACGATGGTGTCCAGGCGGGCGGGGCGGCTGCCCTGGTACTCGATGGTGACCTGGGTCTTGCCGTCGGGGCGCAGGTAGGGGACGGTGCCGTCCTTGCGGACCTCGCTCAGGCGGCGCGAGAGGCAGTGGGCCAGCTCGATGGGCAGCGGCATCAAGGTGGGTGTCTCGGCGGTCGCGTAGCCGAACATCAGGCCCTGGTCGCCGGCGCCCTGCGCGTCCAGCGCGTCGCCCTGCTCGCCCTGCACGCGCTGTTCGTAGGCGGTGTCGACGCCCTGGGCGATGTCGGGCGACTGCGCGCCGATGGACACCGAGACGCCGCAGGAGGCGCCGTCGAAGCCCTTGGCCGAGGAGTCGTAGCCGATGTCGAGGATCTTCTGGCGCACCAGGGTGGCGACATCGGCGTAGGCGGCGGTGGTCACCTCGCCCGCGATGTGCACCTGGCCGGTGGTGATCAGTGTTTCGACCGCGACGCGGGAGGCGGGGTCCTGGCGCAGCAGGGCGTCCAGGATGGTGTCGCTGATCTGGTCGGCGATCTTGTCGGGGTGGCCCTCGGTCACGGATTCCGAGGTGAACAGGCGGCGGGACATGACACTCCAGGGCGGTGGCGGATGAGCGGATGAATGGGGCGGGTTGGTCGGTGGCGGCCGGGCGGGATGCGTGTGGTTTCCTGCCGGGGGCCGGGGGGGGCGCCGGTGCCGGCCGCGTGATGGCGGGCCGGGCCGGGGCGGCGCGCGCTGCGGCTGCGGCCGGTGAGGCCGGCGCCGCCGCTGCCACTGCCGTGCCGGCGGCCCCGCGCGCCCGGCCGGGACGAGCCCGAGCCCGGGGCCGGGCAGTGGTGCGCCCGCCGGGGCGCCGCCGGAGATCTCCGGGTGTGGCGGTCGGCAGGGCTGCGGACCTCCGGAGAAGGTCTGCGCACCAACGCCCAGGACGTGTCCGGCACGGGCGGTGTACCCGGCACGGGTGATGTACCCGGCACGGGTGATGTACCCGGCACGGGTGATGTACCCGGCACGGGCGCAGCTGGCGTGCTGGACACAGCGGTTGGTGGACGCGGCGGTCTCGGTGGCCTCGCCGGCCCTCGGTGGCCGCGGCGCTCAGCGACGGCCGGGCGCCGGGCAGTCGGCCACGGGGCCCGTGGGGCCGTGGGGCCGTGGGTCACGCCCCCGCAGGGCGGCCCTCTTGGGGGGCCTGGCGGTACGTCGGTCTGCGGGGCCCGGTGCACCGCACGGGCGGCGTTCACGGGGGCGTTCCCGGTGCCGGTGTGCCGGCTGAGCCACGGCGGCCGGGAACTCCTGGCGGAGGCAGCGCAGTTGGGGTGGCAGATCCGCCCGGGACGGCCACGGATGGTCCGGGCCGTGAGGCCACGATCAGCCGGGCGCCCCCCTCGGGGCCTGCCGGTGCGTCGGTTCGTGGGCCTGGTGGCCCGCCCGCACGGACCGGCGTCCGCTGGGGTGCGCCCCGGCGTCGATGCCGGATGCCGGCGTGCCGGCGGGCGACGCATCGCCGGTGCCCAGGCGGGCGGCCGAGAACCCCTCGCGGGCCAGGCACCGGCAGTCCCGGGGCCCCGCGTCCGAGGGAACACACGGTGCCCCGCCGGCACGGACGGCAGCCGTCCGTGAGGGTGCCCCGGATACCGGATGCCGACGTGCCGAACAAGCCCCGCCACTGGCGTGCCAACGGCCGAGAACCCCTCGCGGGCCAGGCACCGGCAGCCCCGGCGCCCCGAGCCGAGGGAACACGCGGTGGCCCGCCGGCACGGGCGGCGTTCGCGAGGGTGCGTATCCCCGGCGCCGCCGGATGCCGAGGTGCGGGCAGAGCCGCGCCGCCGTGCGGGCAGGCGGTCTGGAACCCCGCGCGGCGCGGCAGACCCCTCGGGGGCCGTGCGGCCCCGATCAGGCCGGCGGCCCGCCCGCACGCACAGCGGCGCTCACGGGGGCGCGCCCCGGTGCCGCTGCCGGATGCCGGTGTGCCGGCGGCCGAGGGCCCCGCGCGGCGCGGCGCGGGGGTCGTTGGCTACGGGCCGGGCCGGTCGTGGCCGGGCCAGGCGGCGGGCAGCAGGTGCGCGACGCCGGCCTGTACCTGGATGCCGTGCAGGGCTCCCCTGACCTCGGCGGTGCGCCAGATGCCGGCCGGTGAGGGCACCAGTTGGGCCTGGGCCAGGGCGGCGCTCACCTGGTCGGTGGGGCGCGCGGCGGGTGCACCGGCGGCGGTGATACGGATCCGCCGCATGCGCAGGTCGTCGCCGTGGGCGTGGTCGAGGCCGTCCAGCGCGTACAGCAGGACCTGGCCGAGCTGGAGGACGGCGACCAGCGCGTCGATCATGGTGGCCGGGCTGCCGGCGGGGATGGCCGCGGCCCGGTGCGGGGCCAGCGTGGCGCGGGCGCAGGCCCGGCCCTGGGCGATGCTGGCGCTCACCTGGGTGAGCAGTTGCTGCCGCGCGGTGTGCGCGATGCCGTACGGGGCCTCGTTCCAGGGTCCGGGCAGTTCCTGCGGCAGGTCGTAGACCTGCTCGGGGCCCGGTGGGCTGTCCGTGGGGGCGGGGCTGTGGCGGGCGTGCACCCGGGCCGTCAGGGAGCCGATGCGGCACTCCAGCGTGGTCGCCGTGCGCGGGCCGGGGTGCGGGCCGTCCACGGGCCGGCCGCTGACCGGGAACTTCGCCGGCTCGTCCTGGCCCTGGCCGGTCTTGGCCCGCAACTCCAGGTGCTGCACGGCGAAGCGGGCATCGGGCGGCAGCTGCAGGGTGTGCGCCGCGTACAGGCCGGTGAGCTGGGCGCCGAAGAGCATCGCGTCGATGGCGCTCAGGCGGGCCGGGATGTCGTCCCTGTCGTCCTGGCGGGTTCGGCCGGCGGGCGGGGTGAGGTGGGCCGTGGCGGTGATGCCCGCATCGGCCTGGGGCCGCGGGGCGATGGTGATGCCGCTCAGTGAGTGCGTGGCCCGCTTGAAGCCCTCGCCCAGGAACCGGCCGGCTCGCGGGCCCAGGACGTCGTCCACGCAGGAAAGTTCCAGAGGGGGCACGAGCGCTCCTTGTCCGGCCGCGGAACGGCTGCCCGGGCCTTCGGCCGCAAAAGAGGGGGCAGCGCCCTTTGGCGCGTCACTGGGGGTACGTCGGTGAAGGAAGGCCGCTCCGGTACGGGGCGGCACAGTGCGGGATACGTGGCGGGGCCGCATCCGACGCCGCATCCGGCGCCGTGTCCGGCGCTGTGCGGGCGGCCCGGCGGCCGGGGCCCGGCCCCCTGTCCGGCCCCGGAAGGGGTGTCAGGTCCGGGTGGCGGGGATGTGGTCCGAGCCGCTCGGCCAGGCGCGGCGCCAGGCTTTGAGCGGGGCGGTGCGGGGCAGTTCGGCCTGCGGGAGCTGGACGGGGCCGGCGAGCTGGGGGAAGGCGGCGACACCCCGCCAGCGGGCGGGGTCCAGCGGCTTGTCCTCGACGGTGCAGATGACCGGCACCGGCTCGGCGTCGGGGCCCGGCACCACGACCAGTTCGGTCAGCCCGGGCCGCCGCCGGGCCGGAACGATGTCCTCCATCTCCAGGGAGCCGCGTACTGCGGCGATCATGTCGACCTCGCGGTCGAGCATGTGCAGGCACCCGAAGCGGGTGCGGTAGCCGACATCGCCGGTGCACCACCAGTCGCCGTCGCGGTGGATGCCGTCGCGGTCCTGCTCGGCGAAACAGGCCCCCGCCAGACCGTCCCAGGCCACCTCGACGGAGCCGGAGCTGTCCTTGGAGGGTGTCTGCATGGCCAGCCCACACAGCGCCCGCTGGCCTTGTACGCGAAGTGGCCGAAGCAGGCGCGGCCCACCGCCGGGCCCACCTCGCTCCGCCCCTGGACCTGGAAGAACAGAGCGCACGGATCGTAGGTGAGGTCCTCCCCTGCGGTCAGGGAGTTGGACAGGGCTTCGACGAGGGCCGGCCGGTGGCCTCACATTGCGCGGGGCTACGTCGTCATATGAAGGAGAAGCAGCCGCAGCGACCGGAGGGAGGGCAGCGCCGACCATGATGATCACAGGCCAGTCGTGGCGTACGCAGCGGGCAGCCGCCGGCGGTGTGCTGCCCTCCCCCGGGCGGATCGCCCCGCCCCCCGGCCGGGACATGGGGTCCCGGCCGCCGCGACGATGTCCCGAAGGCGCGGCCGGACACCCCGAAACGCCCCGTCCGCACACGCCCCGTCCGCAGACGATCCACCCCCGAGGAGCCCGTCCGCAGACGATCCGCCTCCGGGCATTCCGCCTCCGGGGATTCCGGCTGCGGGCGATGCGGCTGCGGGCGGACGGGTCAGCCGGTGGGGCGGCCGTTCTTGAGGGCCTGGGCCACCTCGACCACTCGCTGGGCCTGGTAGGCCGCCGCCTGGAGGGTGACCTCGCTGGGCGCGGACGGGCTGACCGGGCCCCCCACCACGTGGGAGGTGCCGTAGGGGTTGCCGGTCTGGAACTGCACCGGGTCGGTGTAGCCGGGCGGCACGATCACCCCGCCCCAGTGGTAGAAGGTGTTGGCCAGCGCCAGGATCGTCGACTCCTGCCCGCCGTGGGCGGTGTTGCTGGAGGTGAACGCCGAGTACACCTTGCCCGCCAGCTGGCCCTGCGCCCACAGCGGACCCGTGGTCTCTATGAACGCCCGCAGCTGGCTGGCCGGGTTGCCGAACCGGGTGGGGGTGCCCCACAGCACCGCGTCCGCCCACACCAGGTCCTCGTGTACGGGCTCGGGGATGTCCGCGTGGTCTGTGCGGTACTGCTCCCAGGCCGGGTTGGAGGCCACCGCCGCCGCCGGCGCCGTCTCGGCCACCCGGCGCACCCGCACCCGGGCGCCCGCCTTCTCCGCGCCCTCGGCCGCCGCATGCGCCAGCGCATGCACATTGCCCAGCGAACTGTAATAAACGATCGCGACGTTCACAGATGTCACAACTGACGTCCTTTACGGGGTGGTTAGCGGGCGATGACCACGGTGGCGGGAGGCGCCGCGTGGAAGGTGACGTCCTGGAAGCCGGCTTTGGTGAGCCAGGTGTGGTAGTCGCTCTGGCGCCAGGTGCCGCCCTGTTTACTCTTGAGGAGCATTTCCGCGGCGAACAGCAGCGGGAAGGCGGGGCCGCTGCGGTCGTCCTGGACGATGTAGTCGCACACGACCAGGGCGCCGCCGGGTTTGAGGGCGTCCTTGAGGCGGGTGAAGACCGCCACGTTGTCCTGGGGTCCTTCCTGGTGGGCGATGTGGGAGTAGATGGCCACGTCGTAGGCGGCGGTGCCCAGGTGGGTGGTGTGGAAGTCGCCGTCGATGCAGGTGAACCGGTCGGCCAGCTGGTGTTCGGCCAGCAGCCGGCGGGCGATCTCGTTGATCGGCGCCCAGTCGAGCTGGGTGGCGCGGGCGGCCGGGTTGCGGGCCAGCCAGGTGGAGGTGTAGATGCCCGAGCCGCCGCCCACGTCCAGGATGGAGATCTCGCCGGCCTCGTCCAGGTTCAGGGCGTCGGCGGCGACCTGGGCGGCGGGCACCGACTGGGCGGCGATGGCGGGCACCACGTGGGTCCAGTGGGGGCTGTCGGCCACCTCGGCGGCGGCCTGGCGCACCGGTCCCCCGGCGCGGACCACCTCGGGCAGTTCGGCCAGGCTGCCCAGCTGGGTCAGTTTGAGCCGGGCCAGGCCGGTGAGGTCCACGGGCCGGCCCTGGACCAGGAAGGCGGCGGCCTCGGGGGTGTTGCGGTAGCGGCCCTCGTGCAGTTCGACCAGGCCCATGCTCAGCAGGCCGTCCAGGAGGGTCTGGGCGCCCCGGTCGGAGATCTGGGCGCGGTCGGCCAGCTGCACGGCGGTGTCGGCGCCGGCTTCCAGGTGGGTGAACAGCGCGTGGCCGGCCGCCGCGCCGAGGATGGCGGTGGCCCAGTAGCCGTTGATGAGCTGCAGGATCCTGTCCGGGGTGGGCCCGCTGGTGTTCATGCTGTTCCTCTCCTGGCCGCGGCGTGGGTGCGCAGCCCGGTGCGCAGGGCCGCCACGACGCGTTCGACCTGCTCGGTGCTGAGTTCGGCGTGCATGGGGATCGCCAGGTGGCGGTGAAAGAGGTCGGCGGAGACGGGGCAGGTCTGCTTGGCCTCGAAGACCGGCTGCAGGTGGCTGGCCCAGGTGCCGTGTCCGCAGCCGATGCCCTGGCCGCGCAGGTCGGCGGCGAGGGCGGCGCGGTCCACCCGCTCGTCCAGGCGGACCAGGTAGGACTGCCAGGCATGGGTGCGGTCGGCCGGCACCTGGGGCAGGCGCAGCAGTTCCTCGTCCGCCAGGAGGCGGGCGTAGTGGTCGGCGACCGTCGCGCGGCGGGCCAGCAGTTCCTCGATCCGGCCGATCTGCACCTGCAGGATCGCAGCCGCGATGTCGGAGAGCTTGAAGTTGTAGCCGATCTCGGTGAATTCCGGGACGGGCAGGCCCACGATCTTGGACTGGTCGAAGATGCTGCCGATGCCGAAGGAGGACCGCAGCCGGGCATCGGCGGCCACGGCCGCATCGGTGGCGATCAGTGCGCCGCCCTCGCCGCTGGTGGCGCCCTTGCGGCCGTGGAAGGACAGGCAGGCCACCTCGGCCAGCGCGCCGGCCTGGCGGCCCTGGTAGGTGGCGCCGACCGCGCAGGCGGCGTCCTCGATGAGGAACAGGCCGTGCCGGTCGGCCAGGGCCTGCAGTTCGCTGTAGTCGGCGGGCAGGCCCACGGTGTCCACCGCGATGATCCCGACGGTCTTGGGGCCGATCAGGTCGGCGACCGCCTGCGGGTCCACGGTGTGGGTGTCGGGGCGCACGTCGGCGAACAGCGGCACGGCGTCCAGGTAGCGCACCGCGTGGGCGGGGGCGGGGAAGGTGTAGTCGGCGACGATGACCTCATCGCCCGCGCTGACGCCCAGCGCGAGCAGCGCCAGGTGCAGGGCGGCCCCGCAGTTGCTGACGGCGACCGCGTGGGCGTCGTAGCGGGCGGCCAGCTGGGCTTCCAGGGCCTTGCCCTTGGGTCCCTGGCCGGCCGGCCAGCCCGAGGCGAACACCTCGGCGACGGCGGCCAGTTCCTTCTCGCCCAGACTGGCGTGCACCAGCGGCACAGGACCCGGGCCGGAGCCGGGGACCGGACCGGGGCCGGGGCCGGGGCTGGTGCTGGTGCTGGGGTTGGGGTTGTTCATGGGGCTCACTTCCCGTTGTCCGCGGTGGCCGCGGTGGCAGCGTTGGCAGCGTTGTCCGCAGGAGCCGCGGTGGCCGCGGCCGTCGCGGGGGCAGCGGGGTTCGCGGGGTTCGCAGTGGGCGGCTGGTAGCGCAGGGGGGTGAGTTCCTCCACGTCGTAGCGCTTGCGCATCTCCTCGACGGCGGCGGGGTCCACCGTGGTGCCGCGCGACCAGATCTCGGCGATCTCTTCGAAGTAGTGCTCGTGGTCGGGCGAGGGGTAGCTCTGGAAGAGCATCTTGACCGGTTTGTCGGTGGCGTTGCGAAAGGCGTGCGGGGTGCCGGGCGGCACGAACATGCAGCCGCCCTCGGCGGCCTTGATGACCCGCTCGCCGCTCGCGGACTTCCAGTGGTGCCAGGTGTCCTTGGTACGTTCGGTCGGCTCGAAGCACAGCAGGTCCAGCTCGCCCTCGAGGACGTAGAAGAACTCCTGGGACTCGTGGTGCACGTGCGCGCCGACATCGAAGCCGGGCGGCACGATGACCTCGAAGATGGAGATGGAGGAGCCCTGCGCCTGGGTGGCCTTGAACGTCACTTCCTGCGCCGGGGTGATCAGCTTGCGTCCCTGACCGGGCGGGACGATCAAACCAGTCATGTGGTGGATTTCCTTCGTTCGTACGGACATCTCGCCTGCCGCGCCCTGCCGTGCGGGCCTGCCGCACCGCGCTGGGAGCGGGCTGTCGCACCGTCCTCGCGTGGGTGGGCTGTCGCACCGTCCTCGCGGAGCGGGCTGTCGCACCGTCCTCGCGTGGGTGGGCTGTCGTAGGGCCCTTGCGGAGGGGGTGCGGGTCAGCCGGCGGCGGGCGGGGTGTCGCTGTTCCAGCGGCCCAGGGCCATCTCGGCGGTGATGCCGGGGCCGAAACCGGCGATCAGCCCGGTGGCGTCGGGCATCGGGGTGTCCTCTTCGAACAGGCGCAGCGCCGCGTCCAGGACGACGGCGCTGGCGATGTTGCCGTATTCGGTCAGCGTCGACCAGCTGTGGCGGAACACCTTGCGGTCCACGTCCAGGAACTTGGCCAGGTCGTTGAGGATGCGCGGGCCGCCGGCGTGGATGATGTAGAAGTCGAGGTTGGAGGCGTCCCACTGGTGGCCGGCGGCGAACTCGCGCAGCACCGGCGCGAGCGGCTCCATGGTGCCGGGCACCCGGCGGTCCAGCTGGAAGTGGAAGCCGGTGTCGCGCACCGAGTAGGAGATCCAGTCCTCGGTGTTCGGGATGAGGTAGGAGGAGTTGCTCTCCAGTTCGATGCCGGTGCCGCCGTTGCCGCGGACCACGGCGGCGGCGACCGCGTCGCCGAACAGGCCGTCGGAGAGCAGCGAGCCGATGTCGTCCATGTCGGGCTGGTAGCACAGCGAGCACAGCTCGCAGGAGACGATCAGGACGTTGCTGCCGGGGTGGGCCAGGCAGAAGTCGTGGGCCCGGTTGATGGCGGCGCCGCCGGCCGCGCAGCCCAGCTGCGCGATGGGGATCTGGCGGGTGTCGGAGCGAAAGCCCATCTTGTTGATGAGCCAGGCGGTCAGCGAGGGCATGAGGAACCCGGTGCACGACACGTAGATGATCGCGTCGATGTCCCGCGCGGCGACCTCGGCGTTGGCCAGGGCCTCCTCGACGACCTCGGGGGTGCGCTTTTTCGACTCGGCCTCGTAGATGCGGTTGCGTTCGGTCAGGCCGGGGTGCTTGAGCGTCTGCTCGATGGGCTGCACGATATGCCGCTTCAGCACCCCCGTGTTGCGGATCAGGCGCAGTGCCAGGGGAAGCTGCGGCTTTCCGGCATGGACCCGCTCGGCGAAGTCCAGTGTCTCCTCGGCCGTGATGACGTATTCCGGCACACGCACTGACGGCTTGCATAGCCTGGGCATATCGGGAATCCACTTTCTCTAGAGTCTGCCTTTGGCACGTGAAGATGCATGTCGCGCACTCCCCGCGCCGCCCGGTCGGGCAGCGGCAAGGGCAGCTGGGACGGCGCCTGCCGCGCCGCCTTCACCGCACCCGCCCACCAGCCCCCTCCCCTTCCCGGAAGGGGGGCTGGTGCGGGCGGGTGCGGTGAAGGCGGCGCGGAAGAAAACGACTGGGAAACCCCACCCCCGGCCGCAGGCCGCCCGGCCCTGGCCCGGTGGGCCGGTGGGCCCGGTCGGTGGGCCCGGTGGGCCCGGTAAGCCGGGTCGGTGGGTCGGTGAGCCCGGTGGGTCGGTGAGCCCGGTGGGTCGGTGAGCCCGGTGGGCCGGGGTCGGTGAGCCGGTGGGTCGGTGAGATCGGTGAGCCAGGGGGTCGGTGGGCTAGGGGCCGGTGAGCCGGGGCCGGCTACGGCCTCCTTCGACCGGCCGCCTCTCCCGGCCCTTGCCCGGGCCCCGCTCCGGAAGGAGCAACAGGCTGGCGGGGTACGGGAGTTGGTTGACGATCAGGGCTCGGGCGAAGGACAACGGGCGGGCAGGGGCGGACCGTTGGCCCGGCAGGGTGCCGGGAACGGCCAGGGGTGGCGAGGTAGGCCCGGGTGACCGGGGACCGGCGGAGCAGGCCTGGATGACCGGCCCCTACGGCCGGCCCGCGTGACGGGTACAGATGCGCCCGGCCCGCGTGACGGGGCCGGGAGGAACGGATCCGGCGCTACGGGCCGATGCGGCAAGGCCGCGTAGAACGGGCCCGGAGCGAGGGGACCGAGCGGAACAGATCCAGTGGTACGGGCCGGTTACGGACCGGCGTGATGGGGCCGGCGGAACAGGTCCAGCGCTCACGGGACGGGCAGTACGGGTCGGCGTGATGGAGCCGGGACGGAACAGGTCCGGCACGTCGGGCCGGCGCAATGGGGCCGGGCGCAACGGGTCCGGCACTACAGGCCGGCGTAATGGGGCCGGGCGCAACAGGTCCGGCTACAGGCCGGCGTAACGGGGCCGGGCGCAACAGGTCCGGCACTACAGGCCGGCGTAACGGGGCCAGACGGAAGGGGTCCGTCGTGCGTGCCAGGATCGGTGTGACCGGGTGACCGGGCAACCGGGCAACCGGGGGTGCGGGTAACCGGGGGGCCGGATGCCCGCAGGGCGGGCCTGCCCGGCGGGCGGTGTCCGGCGGGCGGTGTCCGGCGGGCGGTGTCCGGCGGGCGGTGTCCGGCGGGCGGTGTCCGGCCGTGCGGCGCGCCGGCCATGCGGCCGGAACAGACGGTGCGGGCCGCCCCGATGCCACTCCCCCTCGGCCGCGCCCCGCTCCCTTCACTCACCCCTCGCCCCTCGCCCCCGCTCCGCCCCTCTTCCCGGCTCCGGGCCGGCCTGGCGGGCCGTCCGGGGGGAGAAGGGAAGAAGGAAACGGAAGAGGCAAGCGGGAGGAGGCGAGCGGCAAGCGGGGAAGGGGAAGATGCGGGCAGGGGCAGGAGGGGTGGAGCGGGGGCTGCCTGGGTCGCACTGTGCGGTCGCCGGGTAATTCGGCTGGATGCGGAGGCGGTCGGGCCGCGCGCACCCCGTCTCCCGCCGGGTGCGGATCAGGTGGCGCCAGGCGCCGGGGGAAGCTCCCACCGTGGCTCGCGACCTGCGGGCCGAGACACCGGGCGTCACGGCATACGGGCGCAAACCTTGCGATCGGGGGGTGCGGCGCCGCGGGGGCCTGGACTCGGCACAGCCCGTACAGGGCGGCGATACGACGCTCAACCCACCGCCTCAGAACCGGCTTTGGGCAGGGAAGTCGTGCGGAAATAGTGACACGGATGCCGTCCTCGCACCAAGGGCCTCCGAAAGTGACGTAGGTCACGGAGCGGGGTGGGGTAGGTGGCGGGATTACGGGGGCGGCGCCAGGCGGCCCGCGGAGCCTGCGGGTCCGCATCCGCCCCGCCCCGAGGGTGAGGCCGGGCGGGACGGCGGGGCCACCACCGGCGGGCGCCCGGGGCCGAAACACCCCGGGTGCGGCAACCGGCCCACGCCGCCCCGCACAGGGGCCACTCCCCTGCCCCGCCCCTTTCCCGCCCTCGCCCTTGATGCCGACCGCACGGCCGACCGCCTCACCCCGGGCGGGCAGGCAACCGGCCCGCCCCTCCAGGGAACATGAGCCCCCCCTCCTCCCCCCACCCGGGCCCTGACCCTGGCCCTAGCCGTGGCCGCGCGGTTCACCTAACCGCTGCAGGGCTGGCAGGGCAGGCAGCCGGCCCGGCCCCTCTCCGGCATGGGGTCACCCGGCCCTCCTCACACCCCGGGCCCAGCCTGCGGGCGGGGTGTCCTCATATCGAGGCAGGCGCGGGCCAGTTGCCCGGCCGGGCCGCCGGCGGCCGAACCACGGGGCGGCACTTGGGGGCGCGGCGCCCCTACCGGCCGGCGGACCCCTCAGGGCCCGGGGGCGGCGCAGTCCACCTTCACCCCAAGGCCCAACGCCTTGCCGCAGCGGGGGTGTTGGGGGCGAGCGGAGGTGGTGGCCTCGCGCCGGAGCGGGGACGGGCCGGTCGCCGGTGTCAGGGCGGCGCTGTTTCACCCGTCGCCGTGCGACCCGCATACGGCCGCCGGGGGGGGCAGGGGCAGCGTCCGGCGTGGCACCAGGGCCGGGCCGGACAGGACAGGGCGGACCGGCGAGGGCGGACCGGCAACCCCCGAGGGATGCCCAACAGTCTCTTGGAACACGGTGGTTGAGGCGTTCCGTGTGCTCGGCCTCGTTGAGGTTTCATCCGCGGCGCGGCAGGCGGAGGCGGGGCCAGGCCGGCGGAAGGTCGCGAAGACTCGGCCGGTGCAGGGCGGGGGCGGTGTGGAGGTTCGGGCCGGCTCCCGCTTCGGTTTCCGGCCCGGCTCATTGGCCCATGACACAGCTAATCCGTCGCTAAGGGCGTTCCGAGGGAGCGAGTGTTCCTCGGGATGTTCGAGTACCGGATCGTGACGTCTAGGGCAGCCGGGCGAGTAACGCCTCAACGTAGATCGGCGCACGGTCTGGTGCTGTTGGGGTGGTGGCGGTCTCGTGGACGCCGGGCGGATGTCTATGACACAGCCGGCACGCGATGCCCCTGAGAAGATCGGCGGCGTTCGCGTCTTCGTGGACGCCACCACCCTCCTGCGTGATCCCTCGCTGGTGTTCGTAGTACGAGCCCACTGCGTGGTGACCTCTCGCAACGCGCGAGCCGCCTGAGCTCTCCTATAAGACCGAGGCCCGCGTGGTCCGCTGGCGCCACGAACGGCTAGTTGAGGTGGAGGCCGGGGGCCCGTGCTCGCCCGGCGGGCAGGGGAGGGCGGGGTGGGGCGGGGGTGGCGGTGCGGGGAACAAGGGTGGGCCAGGTGCGGGTGGTTCATCCGGGTGCGGGACGGGGGCGAGTGCACAACGGACCGAAGAGGCGCGGCCAAGCCGGGCGGGCAACGGAGGGTGGGCCGGGTGCGGGGCGGGGCGGGCCGAAGGAGGTGCCCGCGGCCGGGCGGGGCGGGGCGGGTTACAGGGTGCGGATGGCGGATTCGGCGTGGCGGCGGGCCGCTCGCAGGATCTGGCGGCTTTCGTGGGTGAGGGCGGCACGGACCTGGCGGCGGGCCTCGGCCAGGCCCGCGCCGGGGCCCAGGACCTGCTCGATGGTGTCCTCGCGCAGCAGGACGTGGTGCTGGCACACGACGCTCACCCCGTACTCGTCGGGCAGCACCGACCACTCGCCGCAGTGCGCGGCGAGCAGCGGGCGGGGCACGGTCGCCTTGTGCACGATGCGCCCGGCGTGCGGGAAACAGATACGGATGCCGGCCACCGTGGGCGTGCCGCCCTCGGCCGCGGCCAGTTCCAGGGCCACCTTCTGGATGCCCAGGCAGTCCTCCTCCACGACGGCCCGGCGCACGTGCGCAACCTGCCCGGGCCAGTCGGCCACCTCATACAAGAAGCCATAGACCAGCTCGGCGGGCCCCTTGACCCGCACCGTCTCGGCGAAGGACAGCGACACCTCCCCCAGCCGGGACCACCGCTCGGCCCAAAAACGCAGACTCTCCAGCGCCGAACGGCTGGTGGCCTCCACCACCTCACGCAGGTAGGCCGCATCCTGCGGCCGGGCGGGCGCGACAGCAAACACATGCTCCAGATCCACCCGGCAACGCCCGACCGCCACCTCCCGCACCTGCCAGCAGCCGGCCATCGACTCCGCCGGTGCCACCGGCAGCTCCTGACGGAACGTGATCCGCCGGCCCGCACCGTCCAGGACCCGCCCCGACGTCCAGGCCATCACCTGCCCCTCGGCCAGCCCCCACATCCGCACCCGCTCATCCACCCCGTCGGCATCCAGCCGCTGGGCATAAACGGTGCGCGGCAAAAACAACGGCCACCGCTCCGGATCAGCGATCAGCGCGTAGACGACCTGCGCAGGCGCGGCCACCTCCACCCCCCGCACCAGCCGCTGCACACCCACACCCCTCACCAAAACCCCCACCCCCCACCCAGCCACACCCCCACCCCCGCAAGGCGGTGGACGACGGCGCCCCCGCACGCCAGAACCGGCAGCGGACCAGCCCACCATCACCCCGCCCGCTCGATCCCCACCCGCACACCACTCAAGCCCGCCCGAAACACCACGCAACCCTCCGTGCGGAACACGGCCCCAGCCCACCCGGGCCCACGCGAGCCCCCGCCCGGAACACGACCTGCAGCCCCCGCCCGGAACACGGTGCCGGCCGCCCGGACACCACTCCACTCTCCGCCCGGGCCCCGGCAGACCGGGACAGGCGGACTCCCGCCGGCACACCCCACCACTCCCGGCACCCGGCACCCGGCACCCGGCACCCGGCACCCGGCACCCGGCACGAAAACGAACTCCCTGCCGAACACCGCGCCCGCGAACCGACGACACGGCCACGGCAAGGGCCGAACACCGCCACCACCCCGCCGCACCCGTCGGCCTCCTGCTGCCCGCAGCAGACCCCCTCGCACCAGCCGCCGGCCGAGCTCATGCCCCTACACCGCGCCCCCTGCGCCACCCGCACCAGCCCCCGCACCCGCACCACAAGGCGACGGCACACGGCCCCCTCCCCCTCCCTCCCCCCTCAACTGCCCGGCAAGACAAGGTGAGGCGGCGCACCGCCGCCAGATGCCCTGCCCTGCCGTGCCGTGCACCGCGGGGCGAAACACCGCCGTGTCCTGCCGGACGACGATGCCGCGCTGCTGCTGACTGCTGACTGCTGACTGCTGACGCCTTCCGGGCTGGGAAAGCACTCAGCGCCTCAGACCTCAGGGAGCCACCTGCGCAGGAGCCGCCTGCGCTGGAGCCGCCTGCACGGCCGGCTGCCGACTGGGGGAGCGCCGCACTTGGCGAGTGGCGCCAGGTGCGGCGCTGACGTCACAGTCCTTGTGACGTCAAGAAGCCGCCCCCGAACAAGACCGTCACACGCATGCCCCGGCGCGGTGCGTGAACGGGAGGAGCGGTGCGAGAACCCTCGATCCGAGGATGAGCAACGCGGGCGAGCGACAGGGCCCTCAGCTTGCCCGGGGAGACACGAACTGCCCCCGGCCGGATCTCCGCATGCTCACGAGAACGTGTACCCGGTGAAATGAGCAACGGGGACGTATCCGATGCGCCGGTAGAGGGCATTGCTGGTGGGGTTGTCCGGGTCCGCGAACAGAACGACGTCCCTCGCGCCCGCGGTCAGCGCAGCCCGGCTCGCCGCGACCGTCACGGCTCCCGCGTAACCGCGGCCCCGGAAACGGGCCGGGGTGTAGAGGGGATCCAACCGGACCATACCGCCGACCACCGAGGTCGCAGCCACCATCGAGACAGGAGTGGCGTGCGGGGTCTGCCAGAACGTGAAGTGCCGGTCGCCGAAACGTGAGTCGTCCCAGGAGCCGGCGTCGATCAAGTCGATGGAGGGCTGCTCCCCGACGTCGGCACAGAACTCACGGCACCAGCGCACGACTTGCTCACGGTCCCTCGCGCCCGTGATGCGTCCTTGGCCCTGCGGGCGCGGCTGCGGCGGGGTGAGCGTGCCGAGACGATATAGACGCGCCCGCCAGAAAGGTACCGGCGCTGCGCTCGTGTGCCGCTGCCAGGACGCGGCAAAAGCGTCGGCGGTCGCGTCATCCGCGATGACGTGGGAGGGCCGGTGGCCAAGGCGGGCCAGGCGAGCGGCGAGGGTGTCGGCCTGCCCGGCAGACAGGCGGGTGAGGGCCAGGCGGCCGCGCGCGGTGAGACAGAAGACCGCGCGGACTTCGCCTCCTGCCTCCAGGCGGCCCAGGACGGGGACGCCGGCGTCGTGTCCGGCCGCCCCGTGTCTTCGCAGCTTGTCGAGGTCCGTCAGCGGCATGCTGTGCAGGGCAGGGCGTGAGCGCAGGAAGTCTCCCGCCCGGGCCAGGAAGTCTTCGACGCCGTGGGTGAGGTGCCAGCCATCGGGGAGCATGCTTCATGCTCCCCGATGCCCTCGCCCCGGCAAGCACGGGCTCCACGCCTTTCCACCTCGTGAGGTGACCGCCCCCCACACACAGCAGCCGCGGGCCCGGCGTGATCGCAGGACACACCCCGGGGCTGCTCCCCACGCCGGCCCAGCACCCGCCACGGGCATACCGGCCTCCCCCCTCCCCCCTCCCCCCGGCCACTCCTCACACGCTGCTGCTGCTCGGCACGCCGCTGCAGGGCGAAGTCGGGCCCCCGGCGCGGGGCAGGTGGGCCGGGAGGAGGCGAGGTTCGCTTCTGGCATCGGCGGCTGCCGGCCGTTGTGGCGGAACCGCCGCGGTGACGTGGTGCGCGAGCATGCACATCGCCTGCGTCATCTTGCCGGCCGGACCCTGGCGAGCGGACGCCGACGAGCGGGTGGACGGCCCGGGGCCCTCAGGAGGAGGAGTGGTCCGGTGACGGCCCGGCCCCCAGCCCTGTTCGGCTTCGGGCGAGGCCCAGATCAGCCACCCAGTTCTCGGCTTCGAGGGCCAGGCCCAGATCAGCCACCACCAGCTCGACGAGGCCCCCCCGGCTCGACGCGAGCCCGGCGCCAGGCGGCCGACCACCACTCCAACGCTCCTGCCCGCAACGGGGTGCCGGCCCGGCAGGTACGGCATCGGCAGGGGAGCCGGGCGGGCAGGTACGGCATCGGCGCGAAAGGGGGCTGCGCCGATCGGCGCAGCCCCCTTCGCGGGCGGCCGGCGCCCTCCTTCTATCCGGTGAACTGGCCGGGTGTGTAGTTGCCGCCCGGCACAGCGGCGATGACACCGAGCCGGTTGCTGGCGTTGATCAGTGCGATCAGGCAGGTCAGCGCGGCCAGCTGTTCCGCGTTGTAGTGCTTGGCGGCGTTCGCCCACACCTCGTCCGGCACGCCGCCGGCGGCGTCGGCGATCCGGGTTCCCTGCTCGGCCAGTTCAAGGGCCGCCCGTTCCTCTTCGGTGAAGACCGTGGCCTCGCGCCAGACCGCGACCAGGTTCACCCGGGTGGCGCTCTGCCCGGCGTGCAGCAGGTCCTTGCCGTGGATGTCGGTGCAAAATCCGCAACCGTTGACCTGGCTCACGCGTAACAGCACCAGGTCGATCGTGGCTTGGGGCAGCAGGCCGCTGTTGATCACAGCCATGCTCGCCGTGTTGATGCCCTTCATGGCCTTGCCGGCGATCTTGTCGCCCATAAGATTTACGCGCGCGGACACAGTGCACTCCTCAAGTGGTATTGCTGCGGTTCCCGTTGCCGCCGCGCCGTGTCCCGGCGCGGTGGTGTTGCTCAGCCGGATCGGACCGGGGTGTTCTGGCAGGCGTGCAGCAGCCAGGTGCCGTCGCCCGCTTGGTCATGACATACAGCGGGGCGCCCTGCCCATCGCCGTCGGGCGCGTGGCAGACCTGCCTGACCTTGACGGCTGCCACGTCCGGTCGCAGGAATGTGGTGTGGAGGACCTCGTAGGTGACCTCTGCGTCCCAGTCGTCCTTCGCCAGCACGGCGCGGGTGAATGCGGCGATGGCCTCAAGACCGGCCAGAACCTTGCCGTGGGCGGCCGTCCACAGTGCGCCGGGAGGGAACAGGGACAAAAAAACCCTCGGCGTCCTTGGCCCGCCGGGCCCTCTCGACGGCCGTCACGGCCTGCGCGAGGGCGCCGGCGTCGGCGCACGGAGCGTCTTCGGTGTTCACGGCGGTCTCGCTCTCCGGTCGTGCAGGCGGGAGAAAAGGGGGGAGTCAGGGCGAGTCAGGTGCGGGCATGAGCCGGGGCCAGGGCCTCTTCCAGAAAGGCGTCGAAGCGCTGCAGCCAGGGGAAATCGGCGCGCAGGGCGGGGATGTCGGCCCGGTAGCCGTCCTCGGCGAACCATTCGTACATCCGCTCCTGGATCGGCTGGGCCACCACACGCGTGCGGACACCGGTGACCCGTTCGTAAATGGCCGCCACCTGCTCGAAGCTGATCGCGTCTGCGGCGATCGCCAGCCGGGCGCCGCGGTAGGTCCCGGGTCTGGCGAACACCGCGGCGGCGATCCGGCCGATGTCCGCCGCGGCGATCATCTGCAGGGGCCGGCCCGCGATCACCGGCAGCTCCATGACGCGTTCACCGGCGGCACCGGCCTCGGCGTACCCCAGCAGGTTGTCCATGAAGAACACCGGCCGCAGGACCGTCGCCGTCGGGAAGGTGGCGGCGAGGTGCTCCTCGATGCGGGCCTTGGACTCGAAGTGGCCGATGCCGGTGGCCCGTTCGGCCCCGTCGACGGAGCTGTAGACCAAGTGCGCCGCCCCCGCGGCCCGGGCGGCGTCCGCCATGGCGATGCCGCGGCGGACCTCGGTGGCCAGTTCCTCCTCGGTGACGGCCAGCGGCTGGACACTGAACACGCCGTGGACGCCGGCGGCAGCCCGGGCAAGGGAGCCCGCGTCATCGAGATCGCCGCGCACCAGCACCGCCCCGGCCCGTGCCAGGGCGCGGGCCGGGGCCGCGTCCGTGTCGCGCACCAGGGCCCGCACGTTCCAGCCGTCGGCCAGCAGCGCCCGGGCGGCGGCGCCGCCCTGGTGTCCGGTCGCTCCGGCGACCAGCACCGTCTTGTTCGGGTTCACAGGATCCTCCACCCCCTCAGTGCGGAGCAATCTGCTCCGCACACCGATGACAGTACTGCGGAGCAAATCGCTCCGCAAGGTCTAGGATGGCGGGCATGAACGTCTCCAAACGGCAGCTGGCCCGCCAGGCCGAGGTCGCCCGCAACGACGAAGCCCTGCTGCGGGCCGCCCGCACGGTCTTCGCCCGCGACGGCGAGCGCGCCTCGGTCAACGCGATCGCCGAGGCCGCCGGCGTCGGCATGGGCACGCTCTACCGCCGCTACAGCAGCAAGACAGCCCTGTACGAGCGGCTGCTGGTGCTGTCCAACCAGCAGTGGAACGCGGCCGTGCGCACCGCCGCCGAGCACCCCGACCCCTGGCAGGGGCTGCAGGACCTGGTGACCGAGAGCGTCGAGTACGGCCAGGGCACCCTCGCTCCGCTGCGGAAACTCACCTCACTGCCCCCGCCCACAGCCGATCTCGCCTCCACCGCGGACCGGGACTTCGCCGCGCTCGTGGACCGCGCGCACGCCTGTGGCGCACTCCGCCGGGACGTGACGGCCACCGACGTCCTCCTCCTCATCGAACAGCTGGGCCGCTCCCCCCTGGTCGAACAGATCGAGGAACTGGGCCAGGACGCGCTCACCACCGAGGCGCGGGCGGCCCGGCGCCGCCTGATCGCGATCGCCCTGGGCGGCCTGGCCGCCGCACCGCCCACCGACCTGCCCGGACCGCCCCCCGGACACCACCTGCTGACGGCACGCTGGCCCACCGCCGCCGCCGACTAAAAAGACCCGCCACACCCCGTACACACCGCGACCAGCGATCACGCGGACGGCGAGCGCGGCGATCACGCGGCCGGCAAGTGCGGCGATCAGCCGGACGGCGGGTGCGGTGATCAGGCGGGCGGCGGGTGGGAGGAAGGCTTCGTGGATGTCATCGCGGCACTCCCCCGCCGATGCGCCGGCGCCGCCAACCGCTGAGCCGGAAGAGGGTGCGCTCAACCACGCAGCCCAAGACACCCGGGCCGATCTCGCGGGCCCGGCCTCGCACCGCGATCACCGGGCGCGGGCCCGCACCGCCGGCAGGCGCCGGCAGTGCCCGCAGCCGGCCGGCAGCGGCTGCGGCCGCCGGCGCGCTCTGCCCACCCGGCCCGCGACAACCGGCAACCGGCAACCTGCCGGACAGCGGCAGGAACGGGGACACGCCGCCGCGCTCTTCGCCGCGCAGCGACCCCGCCAGCACGATGCCCTGCCCCGCGGCCATGAGGCGGCGTACGCGGCCCGCACACACACGCCCGAGCGGGCCAAACCCGCTTTCCGGCCCGCCGGACCGCGCGGACACGCCAGGAGACGACGAGCAAACTTTTACACCCCGCCAGGCCACGCGGACACGCCAGGAGACGAGCACCGCCCGAGAAAAGTCCAGCAAGCCCTTCGAACACAGCCTCTCCAGCAGCACGACACGGCACCGCCTCGCGAACACCGCACCGCCCTGCCATGCACCGCGGTACCAGACACCGCACCGCCCTGCCGTGCAAGACGGTGCGAGACCCTGAGCCTCCGCCTCCCTGAAGAAGCAGGTCAGTGGTCTGGTGTGACCGGCTCTCGAAATGAGCACACTGGTCGTGGGCGGTTGTCTGCGGAGTAGATCATCTGACGGAGCCGGACGTTTCGCTGGTTTCTGCTCGCTGGGGTCAGGCGGCCGTTTACGATCCGTGCATGATCCCGAACTGCTGGAACGGATCACCGCGCGACGTGCGGAACTGGACGAACTCGCAGAACGGCTGGCCAAGCAGCTGACGGAGGTACGGGCCGAGCGAGACGAACTCGCTGTCGCCGAACGAGTCCTTGGGCGGGTGAGCGAACAGATCGCTGGTGAGCGCGTCTCGGCCTCGACGGTGCCCGCGCAGGTGGGCGGGCAGGTGGGCGGGCGGGCGGTCATGCTGATCCTACACCGCACCTCCGATGTGGAGGAGAGCGTGCTCCGCGCCGGCTACCAGCGCATCCTCGCCAGCGTGCGGCAGGCCGCAGGACCGGTCACAGCCCGGCAGGTCGGCGAGTTGCCGGCAGTGGACATCAACGTCCGGCCCAAGCTGGAACCGCGGCGCGGGAAGCTGGTCACACTCCTCGACCGCGGCCGGCTGCGGAAACTACCCGACGGCCGGTTCACCACCCGCCTGTGACCGGCTGCTGGTCATCACGTGCTTCGCCCCATCCGGCAGATCGTTGCCAGCGGATAGGGAACTGCTCGGCTCTCCTGCTGAAACTCGCGGTAGAAGGTGCCCATCACCGCGGCGACCGGTGCGTAACGGACAAGGAGCGCCGCGACCGACGCGGGAACCCCCTGCGGGGGCACCCCCTGGGCGCACGCCTTCACAAACGTCCTGCGTTCTTCGGGTGTGTATCCGTAGAGAGCGACGGCCAGCCAGTTCACCAGGTGGGTGACGGCGTAGCACTGGTCGTAGGTGCGGTGCTCCTCGAAGAAGTCGGCCTCATCCCGTGTGAGGTCGAAGCGTGAGGAGACCGCGAGGCCGTAGTCGGTGAAGAAGAGCTGCCGGCCGTCGGTGAGGATGTTCTCGAAGTGCGCGTCGAAGTGCAAAAGCCCGCGAGCGTTCAGGAACGAGATGCCGGCTTTCAGCTCGTCGTCGACCATGGCGCAGGCCCGCTCGGCCACCTCGTCACCAGCCCCGATCTGGACGCCCAACCAGTCGTGCAGGTTCTGCGGGATGTACTCCAGGAACAGCACGAGGCTTGCCGTGGACTGCTGGAGAGCTTCGATCCGTCGGTGTACCGCCGGTCCGCCTCCCCAGTAGGCGACAGCTCGATCCACATCGGCCAGTTCCTCGGGCAGCGGCCGGCCAGAGTCTGGGATCACCCGCCAGTGGTACATCAGGGGGAAGCCCTCGTAGTCTCCCCCAACCACCCAGTTCGTCGTCATGGTGTGCGCGCTCAGCTCCCGCCAGGCCCCGAACCCCGGGGCGCCGATGGTACCGATGCCGTAATGACAAAAGGCCGGGAGTCCGAACAGATTCGCGGTGGAGTGAACATGCTCCGGCCGTCGCTCCAGATCGGTCAGCCGCACCTGCTTGACGAAGACCCGCGTTCCCTCGACCTCCAGCAGGACCCTCTTCCCGCCGATGCCTGACCCCAGCGGTGCGCCGGCGTCCACGAACTCGCGCAGACTGCGGTCACTGCGCAGCGCCAGCGATGTGGAAACCGAGCCGTGGGCGGCCAGACGAGCACCGCGGGACATATCAGGGCCGTTCACTCACGCCTCCAACCGTGCCCCGCCTCCTGTTCAACGGCTTCAGCAGACACCGGGACGGGGGCCAAAGACCACCCTCCCACGTCGCAGACGGTGAGATGCGGCGTAACTGGGGGCCCTCCAGAGGCTGTTGAGGGCTGTGTGACGAAAACCAAAAGAGCCTGCCGAGAAAGCCTGCGCACCCGCCTACCAGTGCCGTCTGCCTCTGTCCACGCGCACCATCAGCCACCCCGCCGCTCTACTGCGACGCCCTCTGAAGATGATCCGCTCCAGGCGGCGGATCCTGCCGCCCGGAAGGACCACGGTGATCGCCCTGACCGTACTGCGGCACGACCAGCGCCTGGCCGGCATGGCCGATCTGGCCGGCATGGCCGACGGCAACGACGTGTCCGAGTCCGCCGTCCGCCGCTGGCGCGACGAGCTGATCACCCTGCTCGCCTCGCAGGCTCCGCGCCTGGACCGCGCTCTGAAGAAGGTTCGCCAGGCAGGCCGCAGAGGCGGTCCTGACCGACGGCACCCTCATCCGCACCCAGCGTCGCACCGGGAAGGCCGACCGGCGGAACTACTCCGGCAAGCACCACCGCCATGGCCTGCCCTTCCTCGCCCTGACCCACGACAAGGGCCGCCTGATCCGGAGATCCGCCGCCCGGCCCGGCCACACCCACCACAACACCGCCGCCCGCCACGACCCCATCCTGGCCCACCTGCGCGCCGCCGGCCCCGGGGCGCTGGCTGACCTCGGCCTCCGCGGACTGGACAACGACATCCTCGACACCGTGATTGTCACCGGCCACACCGCCAGCCGCACTCACCAGCTCACCCCGGGCGAGAAGGAAGCCAACCGCCTCCCCGCGATCGGACGGGCACCGGTCGAGCACGGCTTCGCCCACCTCAAGAACTGGCAGATCCTCACCAAGCCCCGTACCGGTCCCGCCCGCGCCACCCGACTTCTGCGAACTCTGCCCGTGGCTGACGAACCTCGAAGTCAACCACTGACAGATGATCTTCATCGCCGCTCCCGACCACGACCAGCGTGAGCATGCCGAGAATCAGTCACACCAGCCCTTAGAACCGCGACTTCACGTTGACGGAGGCTCCCAGGCAGCGCAGTCCCCGGGCGGTGCGGTGCCCGGGCGACGCAGTCCCGGCGACGCGGTACCCGGGCGGTGCAGTGCCCAGGCAGCGCAAGTCCCCGGGCGACGCAGTGCCCAGGCAGCGCAAGTCCCCGGGCGGTGCGGTGCCCAGGCAGTGCAGCCCCCGGGCGGTGCGGTGCCCGGGGACTGCGGTGCGCTGCGACGCGTGGCGCTGGCGCAGGGCGGCAGCGTGCCGCAGTCCCGTGCGGGGCACGGGACTGCGGCGGGGCGCCGGAGGATGCCCGGCGCGGCCCGGTGGTGCGGGGCGGGTGGTTCAGGCGGCGTAGAGGTCGAAGGTCGAACCGCGCCGCGGCCCGGCCACCACATCCAGCTGCGGATCCACCGCCAGCATGGCCTGATGCAGACGCTGCACCTGCGGAGAGGGCTCCACCCCCAGCCCCTCGATCATCCGGATCCGCAGCTTGCGGTAGATCTCCAGCGCCGACGCCTGCCGACCCGACCGGTACAACGCCACCATGGCCTGCGAATGCAGCCCCTCGTGCTGCGGATAACGGGCCGTCAACTCCGTGAGCTCCGCGATCAGTTCGGAATGCCGGCCCAGCCGCAGATCGGCATCGATACGCCGCTCCACCGTGCCCAGCCGCGACTCCTCCAGCCGCATCACCTCGATCTCCAGGATCGGCCCCACCCGCACATCCACCAGAGCCGGCCCCCGCCACAGCGCCAGCGCCTGACGGAACCGGTCGGCCGCGGTGGCATCATCACCACTGTCAAAAGCGGCACGCCCCTCGGTGGCCAGCCGCTGATACAGATGCACATCCACACTCTCGGCCGGTATCTGCATCAGATACCCGCCGTGCCGGGTCGCCAGCACCTCCTTGGCCGAACCAGGCGCATCCGGCCCCAACGCCGTCCCCAGATGCCGGCGCAACTGCAGAATGTAGGTCTGCAACGTGGTGAGCGCACTCTGCGGCGGCTCCGTACCCCACAACTCCTCCATGAGCGTGGGAACGGGCATCACCCGTCCGGGGTAGAGGGCAAAAAGGGACAGAATCTGCCGCGGCTTACTCGCCGTCGGAACAATCGATCCCCCGTTGACCTCGGCGCTCAACGGACCCAGAACCTGAATCTTCATGGGTTTCCTCCGTACATCGTCGAGTTCCTGCTCTTGACTGCACTCCGTCGCCGCGGACACCACCCCGCCCCAAACGCATCCCCCCTCCCCCTACAGCCAGTTGAAAACCCGTCAGCCACCCGGCACGAGCCGCACCCTAAACACCCCACACCAGAGACACACCAACGGGAGTGACGTCCACACGGCAGACGAGAAAATGTTCAACTCCCCCCTCCCAGCCACTCCCACCACCCACACAACAAAGCGGTACAGGCGGTACAGGCAGGACAAGCAGCACAGGCAGCACAGGCGGTACGGCACCACCCCCACCGCCAACCCCACTGACGCAGACACTCCCCACCCCGCCTGACACCACGGACCGCGGTCCGCGGTCCGCGGTCCGCGGTCCGCGGACCGTGGACCGTGGACCGTGGACCGTGGACCGTGGACCGTGGACCGTGGACCGTGGACCGTGGACCGTGGACCGTGGACCGCGCCACGGCGCGGCGCGGAACCGAACCCCCGACACCCGGCGCGAACACCACCGGCGATACGAGAGTGGTGCGGGTGGTGCGGGTGACGCATCGTGCGCGGCGCGGGGAACACGCCATACCCAGCGCGCATGAACGGGACGCCCGGTGGTACACGGTGCCCGGTGCAGTGCGGATGGAACCTGGTGCGAAAGAGGCAGGACGCCCGGCCGTACAAGGTGCTCGATCGTGCACAGGACACACCGCGCTCAGCGCGCCCCGTACCCGACACCCATCGCGCGCAACACTCACCGGCACCAGGCGCCCACCCGGGCGGGCAGTTGACACCCGCCGGCGCAAGCAGCGGACGCCCGACGAGGCGAGCAGCCGATACCCGCTCCTGCGGGAAGTACAAGACGCGGACGCCCCATTGTGCCCGGCGCGCAGGACACGGATGACGCGGATGACGCATCGCGCCTGGCGCGCACCGTGCGCGACGTCCGCCGATACACGGCGCCCGGCGGTGCCCGTAGTACCTGTACGTGACGCCCGGTGCTGCAGAAGACACGACGCGCCCCGCGCGGGCGGCGCCCCGCCCCCCGCGCACACGCCCTGCGCCGCCCGCACAGTGCCCGACACCCCGCAGCACACCACACCCGGCGAAACAGATGACACACCGTGCACACGACCCCGGCGCCCGACCCTGCACATGCAGGCACCACGCCAGGACACCGGACAAGAACACGCACCCACCGGCCCACCCCGATCCCGCCGCCCCCGCACACACGGCGCAGCAAACGAACAGCCCACCACAGCGACCAGCCGGCAACCCACCACCCACAACACCCCCCACAGCCACCGGCCCGCCCCCCTCCCGCCGAAGACACCCCACCCCAGACGCCCCGCCCACGGCATCCCACCAAGAACACCCCACCCCAGGCGCCCGCCGACGGCATCCCACCAAAGGCACCCCACCGCAGACGCTCCCGCAGACAGCCCCCCGCCCAAGACGCCCCGCCGCAAAAACGGCCCGCCGCCGGCATCCCGCCCGGCATCTCCCGCCGGCCACCGGCCCTCACAGGCCACCCGGCCCACCCGGAAGCACAGGGCAGGGCATGGGGGTGGGGGTGGAGATGGGGGGTCACCCGGTGGGAGCCAGCCGCTCCCCACCCGCCCCGGACAGCCGCGGCGCAGCCACCTCATGCCCGGCACTCAAAATAGAACGCTGCAGATGCCGCAACCGCGCCGAAGGCTCCAAACCCAGATCACGCACCAGCGTCGTCCGCAGCCGCTGATAAGCATCCAGCGCCTCCCCACGCCGCCCCGAACGGTGCAACGCCAGCATGAACTGCGCATGCAGACTCTCATGCGTGCGATACCCATTGACCAGCACCGTCAACTCCGCCAGCAACTCCCGGTGCCGGCCCAACCGCAGATCCGCCTCGATCCGCCGGTCCAACGCACACAACCGGCTCTCATCCAGCCGCTTGATCTCCATCTCCAACTGCGGACCCGCCTGCACATCCGCAAACGCCGTCCCCCTCCACAACCCCAACGCCTCACGAAGACGCCGCGCACCCCCTACACAATCCCCCGCATCCACCGCCCGATACCCCGCACCCGCCAACTCCTCAAAAGCCCGCACATCACTGCCCCCACCCCCACCAGCCAGCAGATACCCACCCGGCAACGTCACCAGCACATCCTTGGCACCACACCCCCCACCCCCACCCTCCGCCAGCGCCCCACCAATCAACTCCCGCAACTGCAACACATACGTCTGCAACGTCGTACGCGCACTACGCGGCGGCGCCCCACCCCACAACTCCTCCGCCAACGCCGACACCGACACCAACCGGTCCGCATGCAACGCCAACAACGCCAACACCTGCCGCGGCTTCGGAGCCGACGGCACCACCGACCGCCCACCCACCCGCACCGCCAACGACCCCAAAACCTCAACATCCAACACCACAAAACCCCCCACACCACTCACCAGAACACGCCCCCTACCGCAACCAGATTCAAATAGATCCACCCCACCCTGTCAATACAAAACCGCACAGCTGGTTTCTACCCGCCCTACACCCACCCCCCACCACCCCACAAGCCAACCTCAAGCAACCACACCCACCCCAACCCACCCACCACAGACACACCAGACACCCCACCCAAGCCCAGAACAAGAACGCACCCACGTCCAGGGCCAGGTCCGGAGCACAGGACACGGTCCGAGGCGGCAGGGCCCAAGTCGGGGCTGAGGCAGCGCAGACCGACCCGGGGGGTGGTAGAAGTGGGCCCCCGGGGGAAAGTCCGTGGGCGGGGCACCCGAGGGAAGGGCCTACACAGTTGAGGTGAGGGTGGGCGGCTCGTCGTCCGGAGTGAGGCGGGGCAGTATCAGGTCCCAGTACTGGGTCAGGGTGGGGCGGGAGATCCAGACGGGGTCCTTGAGCCCGAGGGCGGCGAAGCCGACGGTGGCCGCGACGACGGCAGCCGAGGCCCGGGCGGGCGAGACCTCACGGGCGAGGGCGCCCTGACGGCGGGCGGTGTGCAGCAGCGACTCCACCCAGCGCTGCCAGGCGCCACGCAGGTCCATCGGACCGGTACGCCAGGCAGCGGGACCCACGAGCTGGAAACCGGCCCGCACCACCGCGTCCTCCTCCACGGCGCGCAGCAGGGCATGCCCGGCCCCGACGAGACGCTGCAACGCGTCGGCGTGACCCTCCTCGGCGTCACGGACGATCCGGTGCAAGGCAGCAAGCGCGGCAGCCTCCACCGCACGGGCCAGAGCATGCTTGTTCGCGAAGTGGAAATGCAGCGCCCCTGGACTGACCCCGGCCCGGCGGCTGATACCGCTGATCGTGGCCGGCGCGAAGCCCTCCTCGGCGAACAGCTCGGCCGCCGCCTGCATCAGCGCCTCCCGCGTACGCGCGGCCCGTTCCTGCTGCACCATCAGCCCTCCTGAACTGCCGTGACACGCCTGAACCGAAATGATCCCCACCACCAGATCGACGGGCCCCCGCCGCGCAGAAGGGCGGCCCCGCCTAGAGGAAAAGGGCCCAGCCGGACGGGAAGAGAGCAGTGAACGGAATCGGGCCCTGCCGAAGGGGAGGAACCCTGCCCGAACGGAAAGGCCCTGCCGAACTGGTCCCCCTGCCCGACGGGTAGGCGGAGCCTGCCCGTCGAGGGGCCAGAAGCCCGCAACCCCGCCCTCCCCCAGGGCCCTCACGGACCCAAGGCCCTCCCGGGGGCAGCCTGCACAGCACTCTGCCGCCTGCCGCGAGGCCACCCGCCCAGCCCGGACAACTCACAGCTCACAGCTCACAGCTCACAGCTCACAGGGAGACGGCGGCCGAGCGTACAGCCACCCCCGCGCCGGACGCCCCAATCAACCACCCCGTCAGCCCTGCCCCGCCCCACCCCGCCGACCCCATCCCATCCCAGGCCCCCTGCCCAGGTCCCGCCTCACTCCACGCCGCCGGGTCGCCCCGCCCGGGCCAGGCAAGGGTGGCAGCAGACACCGGGCGTACGGGGGTGAGCGACAGAAGCATGTGACCGGCAGACCCACCACGTCCCCGCCACGAAGGCCCCCGACGCACAGCGGCGCCGGCACGAGGCCCCCAGAACAATCGTGGGTGGACGCCCAGAGCCTGCCGCTGCGCAACACGCCAGCCACCAGCCACCAGCCACGGCCACCCCGGCACCCCGGGCCTCCGACATACCGACGTACGGACATAGGCATACCGACATACCGACATACCGAGCCTGATATGCAAGCCCGCCCCAAGAACCCCCGCACCCACCCCCCCCCAACGCACAGGACAGCAGCGCCAAACAGGGGGGCGAGACCGGCGAAGGATGGGAGCGGAGCAACTGCCCTGGCGCACGGCACGGAGCGCAGGCCGCCGAGAGGGGGCAGCCGCAGGGCTACTGCGGAGGATTCCCGTGCTTGCGCGACGGCAACTCCGCATGCTTCGTCCGCAACATCGCCAACGACTGGATCAGAACCGTGCGGGTGGTGGCCGGATCGATGACATCGTCGACCAGGCCGCGCTCGGCGGCGTAGTAGGGATGCATCAGCTCGGCCCGGTACTCCTTGGCGACCCTCGCACGCACTGCCTCGGGATCCTCCGCCGCCGCGATCTGCTTGCGGAAGATGACATTGGCGGCGCCTTCCGCGCCCATCACCGCGATCTCGTTGGTCGGCCAGGCATACGTCAGGTCCGCCCCGATCGACTGGCTGTCCATGACGATGTAGGCGCCGCCGTACGCTTTGCGCAGCACCAGCGAGATCCGCGGCACACTCGCGTTGCAGTACGCATACAGCAGCTTCGCCCCGTGTCGGATGATCCCGCCGTGCTCCTGGTCCACTCCGGGCAGGAAGCCCGGCACGTCCAGCAGTGTCACAAGCGGAATGTTGAAGGCGTCGCAGAACTGCACGAACCGTGCGGCCTTCTCCGACGCCTCGATGTCCAGCACGCCCGCCAGGACCTGCGGTTGGTTCGCGACGATCCCCACCACCTGGCCGTCCATCCTGGCCAGCGCGCAGATGATGTTGCGCGCCCACCGCTCGTGGACCTCCAGCATCTCCCCGTCGTCCACCAGCTCCTCGATGACCGCGGCCATGTCGTACGGGCGGTTCCCGTCCCCCGGCACCACCTCCAGCAACCCTTCGGTGGGCCGCTCGGCCGGATCACCCGCCACCACCGCCGGTGGTGCCTCGCGGTTGTTCGAGGGCAGCATCGAGATCAGATACCGCACCTCCGCCAGGCACGTCTCCTCGTCGTCGTACGCGAAGTGACACACCCCCGACGTCTCGGCGTGCACGTCCGCGCCCCCCAGCCCGTCCTGGGACACCTCTTCGCCCGTGACCGCCCGCACCACATCAGGACCCGTGATGAACATCTGCGACGTCTGGCGCACCATGAACACGAAATCCGTCAACGCCGGGCTGTAAGCAGCGCCCCCCGCACACGGGCCCAGCATCACGCTGATCTGCGGGATGACTCCGGACGCCTTGGTATTGCGCTGGAAGATCCCCCCGTAACCGGCAAGCGCCGCCACACCCTCCTGGATCCGCGCTCCTGCTCCGTCGTTCAGCGACACCAGCGGCGCACCCGCCGCCAGTGCCATGTCCATCACCTTATGGATCTTCGCCGCATGCGCCTCACCCAGCGCACCGCCGAAGATCCGGAAGTCATGCGCGTACACGAAGACGGTCCGGCCCTCCACCGTCCCCCAGCCCGTCACCACCCCGTCCGTGTAGGGCCTGCGCGCCTCCATCCCGAATCCCGTCGCCCGGTGTCGGCGCAACTGCTCGACCTCACAGAACGACCCCTCATCCAGCAACAGCGCGATCCGCTCCCGCGCCGTCAACTTCCCCCGCGCGTACTGCGCAGCCGTCGCCGCCTCTCCCGGCCCTGCCACCGCCACCCCACGGATCGCCGCCAACTCGGCCACCCGCCCCTGCACCCCGGCCGGCCCCACATCCGCCACAGCAGACTCCCCCACCCTCACCATGACAACCCCCGCCTCTCAGTCCCAAACCCGGACAAGACCAACAACTCAATGCAGCACAGCCGGTACGGCCGGTCAGTCCAGCCGCCTGAAACAACCCGGCCGGCCCAGCCAGCTCGGGCAGTCCGCCCAGCGCTGCCACCGACGCGAACAACCTCACCGGCCGGGCCACCCGACCGGTGCGAGCAGTACGAGGTACGTGCGGTACGAGGTACGTGCGGTACGAGGTACGTGGTAAGTGCGGTACTCAAGCCCAACCAGCCCCTACGACCCGGACCGGCAGGCCGCAGGAGGCGTCAGAACCCAGTCGTCACACAAACCGCTGCAGCGGTTTTGTTGCTGCCCCACTTCACCGTCAATCACCGACCACCGACCGCCGACTTCCGGCGGCCCGGCCCGGTCCGGCCCGGCGGCGCAGCCCCACAGCTCACCGCCAGCTCAACGGAGCCCGGTACACCCCAGCCGGCACCGACGGACGCCACCCGGCACGGGAACCCTGACCCTTCCCACCCACAACCCGGCCTTCGGCCCGCCCACCGGAGGCCAGCGACAACAACGTCACGGTCACCGCCGCAAGCTCCGCCTCACTGGCGCAGCCCCGCACGACCCTGAACACGACAGCCTCGCCGCCGGTAGCGTCCACGATCCCACCCCCTCATTACGCCCCACCGTGAAACGCCCGCCTCAAAACAGACTCGGATATCCCTCAATCACACCCACCAGCGCCCCCGAACCCGGCCATCACTCACCCACGCCCGCAGGCAATTCCAGCCATACCCGCAAACCCGCCGCCCCGCCGCGCGACCCATGTCCGACCCTGCTCGCCCTCGCTCGACCCCGCTCAAATCTGGGCGCACGGCCGCAACAGCGCAGGCCAGAAAGGGTGGCGCTCAAGATCTGGGAACTCGGCCCTAGTTATCGAACAGGCACGCTAAGCTACCGACAAGCCGCCATACCCGGGCGGGAGCGGCACCCCGTGACGTGTGCCGCACGATGCAAGGAGAACGCGCCAGATGACGCAGCGTCAGGGTTCGCTCGAGGGGAAGGTCGCCCTCATCACCGGGGCGAGCAGTGGGATCGGCGCGGCAGCGGCCCGGGTGTTCACCCGTGAGGGCGCGCGGGTGGTGCTCATATCCCGGCGCGAGGACCGACTCCAGGGTCTGGTCAAGGAGTTGAGCGCCGACGGGGCGGAGGCCTCCTACTGCACCGCGGACGTCCAGGTCGCCGCCGACACGCGGCGGGCCGTCGCCTTCGCGGTGGACACCTACGGACGTCTGGACGTGGCGTTCAACAACGCGGGAGCGGCCGTGGAGAAAAGCCCGCTGCACCTGATGGACGACGCGGCCTACGACCTGATCATGGACACCAACGTCCGCGGGGTGTGGAACTGTCTGCGCTCCGAGATCGGGGCGATGCTCGAGACCGGTGGCGGGGCCATCGTGAACACGAGCAGTGTGGCCGGTCTGGTCGCGACCTCCGTCGCAGCTCCCTACATCGCCTCCAAGCACGCCGTCGTCGGGCTGACCAAGGTCGCCGCGGTCGAGTACGCGCCCAGCAACATCCGTGTCAACGCCATCGCCCCGGGCCTGGCCCGCTCGGAAATGGTCGAGGACTGGTTCGCCCGCTTCCCCGGGCAGGAGGCCAAGAGCAAAGCCTCCTCCCCGCAGAACCGCATGGCCGAACCCGAGGAGATCGCCGAAGCCGCCGCCTGGCTGTGCAGCGACCGCGCCTCCTTCGTCACCGGCGCGACCATGCCCGTCGACGGCGGCGCCACCACCTGGTAGCCCGAGTCCCGACGCGGCACGCGTCCGTCCCGCTACGGGACGGACGCGGCGCAACGCAGGACCGGGCGGGGCGGAGCAGGCGAGCAGGTTCAGCTGCTGGTGGGCACCAGGGCGGGATGAGGGACAGAAACCGCCTGTGCATACAGACGTGCTCCCCGGTCGGGGGCCAGGTCGAGACGGGCCAGCACCGCGGGCACCGTGATCGCCGGTATCACGTGGTCGTAGAGAACCGAGATGCGCCGCTCGACGTCCGCCAGTCCGCACTCGAGCTGGGAGAAGAGCTGCACCCCGTGAAAACAGCTGACGATGAGCTCCGCGGTCTGGCGCGGCACCACGTGGGAGAGAATCTCGCCGCGGTCCTTGGCCTCGGCGAGCGTCTGGGCGGACAGCTCTATCCAGGCCGGCCAGGCACTGCCATAGTGTTCGCGGCCCTGCGGGTCGGAAGAGAGCACCGCCCCGGCCCGCACCACCGGATCACGCGGCAGCCGGTGCGCGAGCAACAGCCCTGCGTCCACCCACTCCTGGACCTTGAGATCCTGCGGCGGCCCCGCGAACGCGACCTGCGCCTGCAGCACCCCTCGCGCCAAGGCTTCCTTGGAGTCGAAGTGGAAGTACAAGGCGCCCTTGGTCACTCCGGCCACCTGGAGGATGTCCGACACCGTTGCCGCCGAATACCCATGCTCCGCAAAGACAGCCGCAGCCGCCTCCAACACCGCGCGGCGTGTTCTGACAGCACGCTCCTGCTGCGCCATGTGACCTCCCCTGCACTCCGTGCCGTATCGGGTATGCAGCGGACCCGAAAAGAAACCGTCGTGGCAGTACCTTACCCACAACGCCCCCTTCGGACCCCGGGAAGGATCTTGTCCCAGCGCGCTCACCAGCCCCGCTGACCCGACAAACCCCCGCCCAACCCACCAAGCTTCCCTCCCACGGCTACAACTCCCCTCACCCCCATCACCGCACTCACACACCACCCCTTCGGCGCAGACCCATGCCCGGGGCCACCGGCTCTCCCTCGCCCCCCTCGTTCCCCACGGTCCCGGTTCGCGATACGCCCCCGCCGCCGACGGCAACAGCAGTCAGGGCAACGCAACTACGGGAAAGCGCCTGCTTATTCGGGCCGTCGGCGCATGACGCCCACCTGCGCGGCACCCATCGGCGACGGTCCAGAGGGAAGGTCCAGCTCAGCGGAAGACCCCACCCGCGCCCGCCGGTCAGCCCGCGGCACGAGGGCTCGCCGGCCACCTCATCAGCGGGTCAGCACCTCGCGGAGCAGCCCACGCAAAGCAGTGGATTCCTCCCAGGGAACGTTCGCCTCAGCGGGCCACGCGTCAAGCCGCACGCAGGGGCAGCAGTCAATCAACTCTTGAGGGGACGTCAAGCAGTTCACGAGAATGACCACGTCAGCACTCCCCCGGCCCGCGCCGAACGGGCCACCGGGCCCCACCACGTGCCCAACCGTCCAAGGTGGCGGGTTGGACAGGCAGTCAGGCCCGTGGGTCTTCGTCCGGCCAGTTGCGTCCGGCCGCCGCCTCCGCGTCCACCCTGCGCAGCAGGCCCTCATCGATCTCGTCCAGCGAACGGACCACATGCCGCACCCCGGCCTGCTCCATCAACGGCCGCTGGTACCCGTGCTCGTAGTCACTTGGGTGTCCGATGTACGCCACGCCCAACGCCCGCGCCGCCTGCGCGACCCGCGCCACGTCGTCGATGAACAGGACCTGGTCGAAACGGAGCCGGAACACGTCCTCGGTGATCTCCCGGATACCCGGACGGAAATCATTGGTACACACATATACCGGCTCGTCGAAGTAGCCTGCCAAATCGCCCAGATGACGGTCGAAGTGCACACGCTCCAACCCGCCGTAACACACCGTACGCACGCCAAGAGACCGCAGCCTTTCCAGCAGCCGCTCCGCCCCCGGAAGCACTCGTACCGGATGCTCCAGCAGATACCGGTCCCGCTCCTGGAAATACGCCGACAGGAGCTCCTCCGCGGTGCCTCCCAAAACCTCCGCCGCCGCCTGCGCCGCCACGCGCTGCGACTGCGACAACAGCGCCTGTTCCAACTCCGGTCCGTATCGGCCGCCCCGCGACTCCACCAGCCGACGGATCACCGGGCCGAAAGTATCGTTCAACAATACTCCGTCGATATTCACCGCCACCAGACTCAGGTGCTGCAACCCCACTTCACGTCCTTCCTCTTGAACACCCGAGCCCGCAACGAGAAAGCCCGAACTCGCCTCGCCCGATGCCTCACGACTCACCACGACAACCCCCAAAATCAGACGATCAACAACAAACCCAAACCACGCCACTCCGACCCGGCATGCCCCGGTTCCCAGCCGGCCGCCCAGCCAGCCCTTCATCCAGTGAACCAACACGGCCCGAGCAAACCGGAGCGAAACAATCCCCTCATTCCCGCAACCACCTCACCCGCCTTCCTTACCCTGCTCACGTGCAACCATCGCAACAAGGGCCCGGGCGAATCGACTCACCAGCAAACGGCAAACCGGCAAAGTCGACCAGAACCATAAGTGGAAGCAACGGATGAAACGGGCGCAGGGGTGACGTAGGGACGGCCCAGGCAACGCGAAAGCATAACAAGAGAACCGGTCGGCCGGTTTTCCTTCGATAAACGGACGGAAGAATTCCCTTTTCCCCGCAGATCCGGAACCGCCTCCCACCAGGAACGCAACTCCCGGACGCTACTCAGCGTCACAGAAACCGAATCCCCACAGAGATCCTTTTCCCTCCACTCGGCCCGTGTAATCACCATCGAACCTTGAAAAGGAAACCGGTGGGTATGTATGTTATGGCGTCACTTTCATTCACCTCCGGGGGAGAGGTTCATGAGCAGCAGTCTTGTACTGCCCCAGTCGAAAGACGCCCAGGGCACCCGCAGCAACGACACCACCCGCACCGACGGATCGCCGGCCCAGCTACCCCGGCTCACCACCACCGTCCCCGCGGAATACGTCCACCGCGCCGCCCTCGCCGAGGTGTTCCTCACCGACTGCGAGAAGACCGGCGAGAGCACCTTCGTCCTGACCGGCCAGTGGCCTCGCGCCCACACCTTTTTCAGCACTCCGGACGGACGCCACCACGACCACCTCCAGGCCTGCGAGACCCTCCGCCAGACCGGCATCTACCTCGCCCACGCCGAGTTCGGCATACCTCTGGGCCACCACTTCGTCATGCAGGACATGACCGTCACCACGCGGCCCGAGCACCTCGCCATCGGCACCGCCCCCACTCGACTCACGCTGAACACGACGCTCACCCGCACCCGTCGCAGCCCGAATTTCACCATCAGCCTCACCATCACCAACGAGCACGGGGACACGCTCTCCACGGGCTACGGGCACTTCACCTGCATCTCCCCCGCGGCCTACCAGCGGCTACGCGCAGCCAACCCCACGAATCCCCACCCCACCGACCCCACCGCCCACACCCTCGACGCCCTGCGCCACATACCCACCCACCAGGACCCGACCACGTACGGCCGCGTCCACCCCCGCGACCTCGTCCTGGCGCCCACCCACCAGCCCCACCTCTACCGCCTCAACCCCGACCCGGCGCATCCGATCCTCTTCGACCACGACGGCGACCACATTCCCGGCATGGTCCTCATCGAGGCCGCCCGCCAAGCCACCCACCCGCACCCGGACCCCGCCAACACCCATCTCACCCACACCCACACCGAGTTCCACCACTACGTCGAACTCATCACCCCGTGCCACGTCACCTCCACCGCGCCCGTCACCACACCCACCGCAACCGGTTACACCACCACCCACACCATCACCAGCCACCAGAACAACCACCCCACCCACACCACCACTCTCACCCACACGACCACCCACCCGCCCGCGTAGGTCCACAGCCACGACGTGTCCCCCCACCCCCATCGCGGCCCCACCGACTTCGGAGACGCAGCCACCCCCCACGCCGGGCACCAAGGCCCCACAGCAACACTCAGCGGCAATCGATTCCGTGTGGCACGAACCGACGGAATCCCTCGCCGCCGCTACGCCTTGATGCTCGCGCAGGCGCACCGAAGTCGCCGCGATGCAGTGCCAGATGACGTACTCGCCCGCACGGAACGGCCGACGCCTACGCAAGCCCGCCGTTGCTCATCAGCAGTTGACCGTTGATCCACTCGCCTTCCTTGGAGCACAGGAAGTCGACGAGGTGCGCGGTGTCCTGCGGAGTGCCCAGCCGGCCGAGCGGGGTGCTGCGGACGCAGTGCTCCCGGACTTCCTCGGGCATCCAGCCGGTGTCGACCGGCCCGGGATTGATCGCGTTGGCGGTCACGCCGAGGTGGGCGAGTTCCTGGGCGGCGGCCAGGGTGACGCGGTCGAGGGCGCCCTTGCTCGCCCCATAGGGCAGGTTGCCGACGGTGTGATCGCTGGTGAGGCTGATGATCCGGCCGGTTCCACGTTCCGCGGCGAAGCGGCGGCCGAACTCGCGGATGAGCAGCCAGGTGGCGCGCGCGTTGACGGCGAAGTGCCGGTCGAAACTCTCGACGGTGGTGTCGAGCAGCCCGGAGTCGACGGACTCGCAGTGGCTCATCACCAGCGCGGTGACGCCACCGAGCCGTTGTTCCACCTCGTCGAAGACGCGTGACGGGGTCTCCGGGTCGGCGAGGTCCGCCTCTACCGCGGTGGTGGAGGCGCCCTGTTCGGCCAGAGCCCGGCTGATCGCTTCGGTCGCGCCGGGCTCGCCGCCCCAGCTCATGCGTTCGTCATAAGGCGTCCAGTAGGTGAATGCGATGTCCCAGCCCGACGCGGCTAGCCGGCGGGCGATGCCCGCCCCGATTCCGACGGTACGGCCCACCCCGGTGATCAAGGCGAGCGGGCGGCCGGCCGGAGGAGGCCCTTGTCGGTGGGTGGGCTCGTCTTGATCGGCGGTGTCAGTCGTCACGGTTCGGATTGGCTCACGTACGGCACCGCAGCGTCAATTGCTTTGCGTCGTCTGCCTCTCGACGGATCGGCGACCTGGTGGCAGACACGTACGACGACGACGTCGGCATGCCGCATCTTGCGATCAACAAGACCCTGACCTGCAGTGACGAGACATCGCCTCTTAGAATTGCGGGCGAGTACGCGGATATCCCGACCCCGGACCGCCGCCGGTGCCCACGTCCCTGCCGACCGCGAGGGAAGCCGGGCCGTCTCCTGCCCACTGTCTCCGCCGTCCGGGTCTCCCGTCGGCCCAGCCCCGGAATCCCACTGTCTTGAGCACCGACGACGTCATCGACATGCCCGCTGTCGACATGCCCGCTCCTGCCCGATCCGCCGCACCCGCCGAGTCCCTCGCACCCGTCCCCTCCCCCCGGCGCTCCCGGATCCGCACGCGTCTCGCCGGTCGCGCGCCCGCGCCGCCCTCGCCCGGGGCCGCGCTGCACAACGTCAGCGTCGCCACCGCCGTCCTGCTGGCCTTGGTGGCCATCGGGTCCCTCATCCACGAGCCCGTCCTCATACCGCCGCTGGCCGCGTCCGCCGCGATCATTCACGGTGCGCCGAGGCTGCCGCTGGCGCAGCCGCGCAGCGTGATCGCCGGGCATCTGCTGTGCGCCGCCGTCGGATACGCGGTCGTCGCCGCTTCCGGCAGCTCACCGTGGGCGGCGGCGTTGGCCGCCGGGATCAGCCTGGCCGTGATGACTGTGGCCCGTACCCCGCACTCCCCCGCGTGTGCGACCGCCGTTGTCATCGTCCTCAACACACCGCGGCCCGCGACCTTCGTGCCTCTGCTCGCGGGTTCCGCCGCGCTGCTCGTCCTTGTGGGCTGGGCCGCCTCGTACGCCCGCCCGAGCGCTCCGCGCTACCCCGCCTACTGGTGGTGAGCACGCCCGGACAGCACTCCCACTTGGTGGGTGTGTCACACACGTGGGCCGGTCGGTGTCTTCATGGCGAACAAGCAGACGCACAAGGAGGACTTAGGACACCATGGCGCTACGTATGACGAAGGCCGAACTCCCCGCCGAGCTCAGCGAGAACATGATCAAGCAGTTCGGTGCCGTCCCCGAGCCCGTCGAGGTGGTGTGGCACAACCCCGCGGCCGGTGCGGACACCTTGGAGTTCGGCGGCAAGGTGGGCGCGTGGGACACGGCCGACGCAAGCCTCAAGACGTTCGCACACATGGCAGTCGCGGCCCAGGTCGGCTGCAGCTGGTGCCTCGACGTCAACTACTTCCACGCGCAGAATCAGGACCTCGACCTGACCAAGGCGAGTCAGGTGCCGCGCTGGAGGGAGTCGGACGTGTTCACGCCGCTGGAGCGGGACGTCCTGGAGTACGCGGAGGCCATGACGAACACGCCGACGACCGTCACCGACGAACTGCACGCGAGCCTGCTCGACCGGCTCGGCGCGGCGGCGCTGGTCGAACTCACCGCGTTCATCGCCTTCACCAACATGTCGACGAGGAACAACACCGCACACGGGATCACGTCGCAGGGCTTCTCCGACTCCTGCGAGATTCCGTTGGCCGGCCGCCCGGACGTCGCTGAGCGGTCCGGCGCGGCGTCGACGGTATGAACGCGGATCCGTTCGTCGCCCACCGCAGCCTGCTGTTCACGGTCGCCTACGAGATGCTCGGCTCGGCGGCCGACGCGGAGGACGTGCTGCAGGACTCCTGGCTGCGGTGGGCCGACGTCGACCAGGCGCAGGTGAGCGACCCGCGCGCGTACCTCGTCAGGGTCGTCACACGGCAAGCGCTCAACCGCATGCGCACGTTGTCGCGCCGCCGCGAGGACTATGTGGGCGAGTGGCTGCCGGAGCCGTTGCTGACAAGTCCCGATGTCGCCGAGGACGTCGAACTCGCGGAGAGCGTCTCCATCGCGATGCTCACCGTCCTCGAAACGCTCGGGCCGACGGAGCGTGCGGTGTTCGTGCTCCGCGAGGTGTTCGACATGCCGTACGGCGAGATCGCCGAGGCCGTCGGCAAGTCCGCGGCGGCCGTGCGGCAGACCGCTCGTCGGGCGCGCGAGCATGTGGCGGCCCGGCGGCCGCGGGTGGAGGTGAGCAGGTCCGAGCAGCAGGCCGTGGTGGAGCGGTTCCTGGCCGCGCTGCGCACCGGCAGGGTGCAGGAGCTGTTGGAGGTCATGGCTCCGGACGTGGTCCTGATCGCCGACGGCGGCGGCATCGCCAACGCCGTCCGCGTTCCCGTCCGCGGAGCCGAGCTGGTCGCGAACGCGCTCGCCCGTCCCGACCGGGTGGTGTCGACCGTGATACTCAACGGAGCGCCCGCCGGCCGGACGGAGGTCGACGGCCGGGTGGCCGCGGTGAGCTTCGTGGTGGAGAACGGGCGGATCGTCCGGATCTACGCGATGGCGAACCCGCGGAAACTGACGCGTCTGGACGAGCCGGCCGAACTCACCAGGTAGGGCGCGCCCGCCACTCTTGTGCAGCGCGTGACGCGGCATGCGTGGTGTGGGGAGCGGTATGTGCGATGTGGGGAGCCGCATGTGTGGTGTGGGGTGCGTGGTCCAGGTGGTGTCGACTGCCTGGACCGCGCGCTCCGCGCAGCGCCCCGCCGTCGGACGCCTGGGGGGGGGAGAGTCGAACGCCTCGGTGGAAATTCGTGTGACCTCGCGGACCGAGCGCGTTATCGTCGGTCTCATGAACGTCACCGGCCTCAGCATCACCGCGACCGCGCGAGCGACCAGCTCGCCTGTTGCCGCCGCCTGACGTCCTTCCGTCCATTCCATCGGCGACCGGAAACGGCCCGCCGATGCACCCGCGGCTCCAGTCCCGGATCCAGATGCCCTCTTCAGCTCTGGTTTCAGCTCTGACGCTCTCGCCGCGACCCGCGTCTCCGCGCGGACCCGTTGTCCGGTGCCTCTTCCGCTCGTACACGCGAAGGAGCCACCTCATGAACACCGACGACGTAGTCCGCACGTTCGTCGACTATTTCGAGGACCGCGGCCACCGCCGGATCACCGGTTCGACGCTGCTGCCGCCGCCCGGGGACCCCGTGCTGTTCACCACCTCAGGCATGCACCCCCTCACCCCTTATCTGGAGGGGCGGCCCCACCCTCTCGGCCGCCGGCTCGTCAATGTGCAGCGCTGTCTGCGCACCACGGACCTCGACGAAGTCGGCGATCCCACGCATCTGACCGTCTTCGAGATGCTCGGCACCTGGTCGCTCGGCGACTACGAAGGGCCGCAAAGTCTCCGCTGGGGGTATGAGCTGTTCACTGAGGGCCTCGGCATCGATCCCCGCATGATGCACGCCACGGTCTTCGGCGGCGACGACCGGACCGGCCCCGACACCGCTGCCTTGGAAGTGTGGGAGGAACTCGGGATTCCGGTGGAACCGACCATCGAGGACAACTGGTGGTCCAACGGGCCCACCGGCCCGTGCGGTCCCGATTCCGAGTTCTTCCTGTGGACCGGCGACACCCCGCCGCGGTCGACGCCCACGCGCGACGACCGCTGGGTGGAGGTGTGGAACCACGTCACGATGCGCTACCGCAGGCTCGCCGACGGTTCGCTCGTGCCGCTCCCCCAGCGCAATGTCGACACGGGAATGGGACTGGAGCGGCTGGTCTCACGGCTCCAAGGCAAGTCCTCGGTGTTCGAGTGCGATGTCTTCGCCCCCTGGCGGCTGCTCGTGCCGGGACTGTGGCAGCTCGACGGGACGTCGCTGCGCATCGTCTGCGATCACCTGCGTTCGGCCGTGGTGGTGATCGGCGACGGCGTACGACCGGGCAACACCGGTCGCGGCTACGTCCTGCGCCGTCTGGTCCGGCGCCTGCTCACCGTCCTGTGGCGCGACGACCCGACGCGCGGGCTCGTCGATCTGCCGGGTGACCTCATCCAGCACACCCTGGACCACTTCCGTCAGGACATGGACGTCGCCGGCGTCCGCGCCGTCCTGCTCGACGAGGAACGCCGGTTCCGTCGGCTTCTGGAGCGCGGCCGGCGGCTCCTCGCCCAGCCCCGCTTCCAGGGGCCGCTCGACGAGGAGCACTTGCACTACCTCCACGACACGCACGGGCTGCCGCGCGACCTGGTCCTGAGCCTGCGTGATCAGTCAGGGAGCGAGCGAGAGCACTGACTCGGCGGCCCGGGTGTGAAGGCGACGGATTCAGCGAGATCCTTCTGGGTCTCGAGTGCGGCGAGACGTTCGGTGAGTGCCGCGTGGATCGCCCCATAGGTGTCGGAGCCGAGAGTCAGGCGCAGGGGCGGGCTCGGGTGGCGGGTGGTGTCGTAGATGGCGGCGGCGAGCTTGGCCGGGTCACCGGTGAAGACGCTCTCGTCCGCGGTTTCCAGGTAGTGCCGGGTCCGGCCGACGGCATTGTCGCGGTAGACAGTCGTTTCGGTGGTGTATTGCAGGGCCGAAGCGAAGCCGGTGCGGGTGGCTCCGGGCTCGACCAGGGTGAGGTGGATGTCGAAGTCGCGGACCTCGCGGCTGACGCTCTCGGTGAAGCCTTCCAGTCCCCACTTGCCCGCGTGATAGGAGCTGTGAGTGGGGACAGCGACCTGGCCGCCCACGCTGGAGATCTGGATGATCCGGCCACCGCCCTGCTCACGCATCGGCTGCAGGAAGGCACGGGTGATCACCATCGGCGCGAGCAGGAGGACCTCGATCTGGTCGCGAATCTGCTCGACGGTCATTTCCTCGGCGGCGCCCACCACCGCGTATCCCGCGTTGTTGACCACAATGTCCACCGGCCCGGACCGGAGGGTCCTGCCGACCACCTTGCCCACGTCGGCCGGCTGCGTGAGGTCGAGGATCTCGACCGTCAGCCGGTCGCCGTACGTCGCGCGCAGGTCGTCCAGAGCGGCCGGGCGGCGGACCGTCGCCGTGACGCGGTCGCCGTTCCGGAGGGCGTGCGCGGTGAGATGGCGGCCCAGCCCACCGGAGGCTCCGGTGACGAACCAGTGACGTGAGGCCTTGTCGGAGGGAGCGGGCATGGAAGTCTCCTGAAGTAGAGTGATACCGGAACCCATTCCGGTTAAAGCTAAGCGGAACTCCGACAGCCGCGCGCTCCTCACCGACGCCGTCGCCACCCTCCTCACGGCCGGCGCCCGAGACGGAAGCCTGCGAACGGACGTGACCCCGGACAATGTCCTGCTCCTCATGGGCGGCATCGCCTATTCCGTGCGGCACGGCACCAAAGAGCAGACCCGTCCGCTCGTCGACCTCTTCATGGACGCGCTGACGACGCGGGGGTTCAAGGACAGGCTCTGAGCACTCCGGTCACCAAGAGGCGCGCGTACGCGGCGTCGTGGCCGGTCGGCCTGAAGAGGATGCGGTACATCATCGGGGCGACGACGTGGTCCAGCACCGTCTCTACGTCGGGGCCGGTCTCGCCGCGGTCGGCCGCGCGGGCGAGGATGACGTCGACCTGCTCGGCCGCGTAGGCCGAGCACTGGCCCGCGTTGCTGCCGTCCGGGTCGCCGAGCAGGGCGTCGCGAATGTAGGCGCGGCCCGCCGGGGAGGACATCTCGTCGAGGAACTGCTCCGCCCAGGCCTGGAGATCGGATCGCAGGTCCCCGTGGTCCTCCGGCGGCGCCTCGGGCCGCAGGCGTTCGACCGCCACGTCCGACAGGAGAGCCTGAAGGTCACCCCAGCGACGGTAGACCGTCGAGGGGGTGACTTCGGCACGGGCTGCGATCAGCGGAACCGTCAACGCGTCGCGGCCCACCTCGGCCGCGAGTTCGCGCACGGCGGTGTGCACCGCTTCCTGTACTCGGGCGCTGCGCCCGCCGGGGCGCGCCATCGGTCTACGACTCACGACATCACCTTAGAACGAAGCCGTCGGGCGCCTGCGCCCACGCCCGCCGAACCTCAGAGGGCGAGGGCCGCCGGGGTGAACGGATGGGCGGGGGCTGTCTGCTCGTAGGCGTGCCCGACCCGTAGGACCACAGCCTCGGCGAGAGGACGGCCCATCAGTTGCATGCCGATGGGCAGGCCCGCGCGGTCGTGGCCGACCGGTACGGACAGCGCCGGTACGCCGGTGATGTCGGCGGGGGCCGACAGACGTACATAGGCGTCGGAGACGCTCTCCGTCGTGCCGTCGGGCCACGTGATGGTCTCCTGGTCCGAGCGCACCGCGGTCGCGGGAACCGTCGGGGCGGCGATCACGTCGACCTCGTCCAGCATGTCCAACCAGGCCTGCCGCATGAGCGTGCGGGCCCGTTGGGCGCGCAGATAGTCGCCGGCGGGCATGAGTGCGCCGGCTTCCAGGAGGATCCTGATGTCGGCTCCGTACCGTTCGGGGGCCGATCGCAGGGTCTGCTCGTGATAGGCGGTGGCCTCCGGGACCATCAGGCCCCACTGGGTGGCCTGGACATAGCGGGTCATCGGGATCTCGACGTCGACGAGAGTCGCGCCGAGGGCTTCCAGGTGGGCGACGGCGGTCCGCACCGCGGTCTCGACCTCGGGGTCGACGTGGTCGAAGTAGTAGTTGCGGGGGACGCCGACCCGTAGCCCCGTCAGGTCCGCGCCGGGAGAGGGCCGGTAGTCCGCGGGAGGCAGGGACAGGCTGGCGGGGTCGCGCGGGTCGTGTCCCGCGAGGACGGACATCACCAGCGCCGCGTCCTCGACGGTACGGGTCAGGGGGCCGACGTGGTCCAGTGACCAGGACAGGGACGTGACGCCGTGCCGGGGAACGAGGCCGTACGTGGGCTTGAGGCCGACGACACCGTTCAACGCGGCAGGCACGCGGATCGATCCGCCCGTGTCGGTCCCCAGGGCGAAGGTCGCCGCGCCTGCCGCCACGGCGACGGCCGACCCTCCGCTGGAGCCGCCGGCCACCCGGTCCGCGTCCCAGGCGTTGTTGGTCTGCGGCGTCGTCAGTCCGTAGGCGAACTCGTGCGTGTGGGTCTTGCCCACCAGGGCGGTGCCGGCCGCGGCCAGGCGCGCCGCGACGGTGCTGTCGGTGTCCGCCCGATGGTCCGCCCGGACCCGGGAGCTGGCCGTGGTCGCCACACCGGCGACGTCGATCAGGTCCTTCAGCGCCACGGGGATCCCGCGCAGCGGGCCTCTCGCGTCTCCGGCTCCGGCTCTGACACCGGCACCGGCACCGGCACCGCGTCGGATGTCACGTTCGGCTTCGTGCGCCGCCTTGCGCGCCGCCTCGCGGGCCCGCTCCGCGGTCACCGTGACATAGGCCTGGAGGCGGGGCTCCGTCTGCTCGATCCGGTCCAGCACGGAGTCCACGAGCTCTACGGGTGAGAGGCGCCGTGCCTCCATCTCGGCCGCGGCGGCGGTGACGGACAGCTCATACGGCTGCATGGCGGCCCTCCTCTCCGGTGCGGTGGGCGGTGGGCGGGGTGTCGGCGAAGTCCAGTTCCCGCAGGACGGCGACAACGGAGTGGATGTGATCGGCCGTGGCCGCGACCGCCTGGTGGCGGTCACTTCCCAGCGGAAGCCCGGAGCGCGCGGCCCATCGGGCGGCCTCCAGCGGTGAGAGTCGTTCGGCGGTGGTGGGCATGGCGATGCCTTTCCTTGTCGTGCGGAGCAGCAGACGACTAAAAGCTAAGCGTTTGCGTTAGGACGACCGTAGGCCCTACGCTCACTTAACGCAAACGCTTAGCTTTTAAATCGGATGAAGGAAGGACCAGACATGCCGACCTCGACCGCCCACCAGGCCAGGCCGTCCGTCACGACCCCCTACTGGACCGTTGGCGACATCGCCGTACACCGCATCGACGAGATTCCCCTGCCACCCTCGACCGGCCCCTGGCTCCTGCCCGACGCCACGGCCGACGTGATTGCACAGCAGCCCTGGCTGCGCCCCGAATTCGCCGACGACGAGGGCGTCCTGCACCTCGACAGCCACAGCTTCGCGTTCACCTTGGGCACCCTGCGGGTGCTGGTCGACACCGGTATCGGCAACGGCAAGACGCGGGCCAACCCGGCATGGCACGACCTTCGCACCGACTACCTGCGGCGCCTGACCGACGCCGGCTTCCCACCGGAATCGGTCGACCTGGTCGTCCTGACCCATCTGCACACGGACCACGTCGGCTGGAACACCCGGGAGATGGAGGGCACTTGGGCCCCGACCTTCCCCAACGCCCGCTACCTCACCTCCCGGACCGAGTGGGACTTCTGGGCCGGGTACGACATGGACGAACCGCGGCGGCAGATGTTCCGCGACTCCGTGCACCCGATCGCGGACGCCGGACTGCTCGACCTCGTCGACGTCCCGGACGGCGGCGTCGACGTCGCCCCCGGCCTACGCCTCACGCCCACGCCCGGTCACACTCCGGGCCACATCGCCGTACAGGTGAGCAGCCGCGGAGAAACAGCGCTTATATCCGGCGACTTGGTCCACCACCCTGTCCAACTCCCCCACCCGCACATCGGCAGTTGCGTCGACATCGACCCGGAACAGGCCGAAGTGTCGCGCCGAAACCTGTTCGCCTCTCTCGCCGATACCGAAACCCTTATTCTGGGCACCCACTTCCCCGAGCCGACCGCCGGCCGCGTGATATCCCACGGCGATTCCTACCGACTGACACCCGTTCCGCCGAAGCGCCACCCTCTTTCCGAGTGATGACGCCGACGCGGAGTCGAGGCAAACCGATATTGACGGGGCGACAGGTTTTCGGTGCCGGATCGCCCCACTCCCACATTCCTCGACTGAGCAGCCATTCCTCAACTGAGCAGTCATCAGGCATCCATATGTCCATATTTGCGCAGAACGCAACCATCTAGACCTTTGGCTGCGTGTGCGGGACTTTCGCCCTCCTTGCGGAGTGCGCAAGTGAAATGAGTCACGCCATAGCCTCCCTCCCCACCGAGCATCGAGCGCGCTTCCGTTCCACGCAAAGAGAGTTGGGCTATTCGATCAAAGAGGGCCGCGCATTCTCCATTCGAATTCGCGCCTTGTTCCGTCCGGGCTTTCTCGCTTAACGTCAATGTCAATCCGGACGGAACGCCGAATCCTGCCGCTGTCCGGAAACTCTCCCACCACCCACTCACTTACGCACGGCAGGAGCGGGGGACCCAGGTAAGCCGCCGATCCGGATTCCGGAACGGCTCGGGGTGAAGTCACGCCCACCGTGTGACCGGACAGCTCCCGTCCGAACCCGACAGCTCACCTCGCAGGCGACGGAGAGGAATTCGTCATGCCCGCAAAGGGAAAGCACCGCCGTCCCAAGTCCAGCCCGCTCTCCCGGAGCGTCGCCGCCGCGGGCACGGGCGGAGCCGTGCTCGTTCTCCCGGTGCTCGGCGCGACCTCCGCCGGTGCGGCGGAGCCCGTCGCGGCCGCCAAGCCCGCCGCGGCCCCGAAGACCTACGTCGTCGTCGCGGGCGACTCCCTCGCCAAGATCGCCCAGGACCACTCCGTGAGCGGCGGCTGGCAGAAGCTGTACGAGGTCAACCGCGGCGCCCTCGGCAACGACCCGAAGCTGATCCACCCCGGCCTCGAGCTCACCCTTGGTGAGCAGGCCCCGGCCGAGAAGCCGGCCGCCGAGCGGGCGGACCGGTCCGAGCGCACGGCCGCCGCCGAGCCCGCCGCTGCCACGGCGCCGAAGTCCTACGCCGACAACCTCGACGGCTGGATCAAGGAGTCGCTCGACATCATGGCCGAGCGCGGCATCCCCGGCACGTACGAGGGCATCCACCGCAACATCATGCGCGAGTCCTCCGGCAACCCGCTGGCCATCAACAACTGGGACTCCAACGCCGCGGCCGGCATCCCCTCGAAGGGGCTCCTCCAGGTCATCGGCCCCACGTTCTCCGCCTACCACGTGCCCGGCACGTCGACGGACAGCTTCGACCCGGTCGCCAACATCACCGCCGCCTGCAACTACGCGGCCGACCGGTACGGCTCGATCGACAACGTGAACGGTCCGTACTAGACCGTCTCCGGTCCCGTCACCGGGGTCGCCCCCGCGTCGTACGGGAGGGTGGAGAGTACGTCGGCGTAGCCCCGTTCCAGGGCCTGCCGCTGCCGTGCGGTGTGCGGGCCCGCGGGGCGCGCGGCCAAGCGCGCCATCCGTTCCTCGTGTGCCTCGGTGATCTGGTCGGCGGTCCTCCGCCAGTCGGCGTCGTCCGGTACGCGGGCCAGTTCCACACAGTCCGGCTGTACGCCCTCCGCCAGCGCCGCCGCAGCCCTGTCGTGGCCGTCGAGGAGCAGCCAGCCGTCCAAGAAGGACACCCACCACAGCAGGACCGGGGCGAGGGTCTTCTCGCGGACGTATTTACGGTAGGCCTTCACCCGTGGGGCGTCCGGCGCCGGGAGCGGGCGCAGCGGCAGGACTCCGTGCCAGCCGCCCCCGCAGAGCAGCTCGAGGGTCGCGTCGGGCCAGTCGCGGACGAGGTCGCAGCTCCAGATGCCCGGAGCGAAGGCCGTGCGCGTGGTCAGGCGCCAGCGGCCGTGGTGGAGCGGACTGGGGCTCTCCTCTGCCAGCAGCCATCGCGCGTACCGGTGAGGCCAGTCGGTGCCGGCGCGCATCGCCGCGGCGGTCAGGGGCGGCAGCGGGGAGCGGTGGCCCGGCAGGCGGCGGAGGTGGAGGTCGCGGCAGCAGCCGTCGCCCTCCGACCGGGCCTGGATCAGCGGCTGTTCGCCCTGGAGGAGGTTCCACCCGCGGTCCGCAGCCCCCTCGAAGCGCAGTGGGGGCAGGCCCCGGTCGCCGTCCGGGACGGCGAGGACGAGTCCTCCCCCGGGCAGTGGTTCACGCGTCGCGCTGATCATGGGATCGCTGATCATGGGCTCAGTGTCGGCACGAAGGCTCTTTTCGGCAAGAAAGCACCTGACGCTCCGCTCCGGTGCCTCGGCCGTCGGCGCGCGCATCGCCCTCCCGCCCCTCCTCGCCGTCGCGCCGGGCGGGCGCGCCACCTCACGTCGGCGTCAGCCTGAGCTGCCACTCCGTCGACGCTCCCGCCAACGCAGCCCTGCTCGTTGCCCCTTGCCGTTCAGCCGTTCGCTGACCCAGGAGAGCATTAGAGCCAGCGGGGCGGCCACCAACCCGATCAGCAGGGCGGGGCCCCAGTCCATCCCGTCGCGCCGGAAGCGGAAGAGGAGCACGCAGAACGCGTACATCAGCAACAGGGCCAACGCGGTCTTCAGCGGCTTGGACAGATTCATGGGACGCCGAGTACCCCTGTTGTGACGGGTCATGACGCCTTGTCACCAGTCGAGCGCGTCCGTGATGCGGGCGAGCCAGCGGTCCACGGGGCCGGTGGTGAGTACGCCGCTGCCGGCACCGGCCACCTGCCCCGCGGCGGGCAGCAGGCGTGACCGGACCCTCGCGAGTGTGCTCCGGTCGTCCGATCGCAGGGCCGCCTCGGCCTCCACGCAGCAGAGTGCCTCGTACAGCAGGTCCGGGGGCGGTTCGGGCAAGGCGCGCAGTGCCGCGTGTGCCTGGTCGTGGCGGCCGGTCTCCGCGAGGGCGAGCGCTTCGGCCCAGGGGCGGTACGGGCCCCAGTCCGCGTTCAGGTCGACGTGGGGCGGCAGGAGCTGTGCCAGGCGCAGGGACACCAGTGCCAGCGGCAGGAGGCCCGTGCGCATGCCCGGCATGCCGGCGCCGTCCAGGCTCGCGGCGGCGGCGCGAGACGCGGACTCGGCCCGTTCCATCTCGCCCGACGCGGCCAGGCGCAGGGCGTCGTACCACTGCGTGAAGACGCCCACCAGCGGCAGTTCGTGCCGCTGGGAGAGCCGTGTCGCGGCGGCGGCGTGCGCGTCGGCGGCCGAGAAGTCGTCGAGTGCGGCGCGGGCTTGCAGACGGATGAGGTGGCCGAGCACTGCGAAGGTGACCAGGCCGTGCCGGGCGGAGAGCCCGACGAGTTCCGCGCCGATGGTGTCGCGCCGCGGGGCCAGGCCCGCGCGGGTGAAGGACTGCATGAACGTGCCGTTGAGCGCGAACGCGAGCAGCGCCGGGTCGTCGAGGTGGCGCGCGAGCCGCTCCGCTTCGCGTGCGGCATCGGGTCCGCGCGGTGTTCCGGCGCCGCGCGTCTCCACCGCGACGGTGGCGAGCAGGCGGCAGCGTGTCGCGTCGGACGCGTCGTCCGGCAGCCTCGCGAGGGTCCGTTCGGCGGCCGCGACGATCTGCCGGGCGAGCTCCGGGTCGTCGCCACGCGTCCAGATCGCGGGGACGTCGAACGCGCCGATCACACGGGCCGTCAGTTCCGTGTCGCCGTACTCCTCGGCCGCCTCGACGGCCGCCATGCGGTGGCTCCGGGCCGCCTCCAGGCCACCGGCTCCGGTCACGGCGAGGCTGCGGATGAGGCCGACCGTCGACTCCAGGCGGGCGCGGGCCCCGGCTCGGACGGTGCGGTCGTACGATGCGGCCGCCTCGCTCCAGAGCCGGGACGCCGTAGCGGACGGGCCGGAGCGGGCAGACGGTGCGAAGGGAACGGACAGGGCGGAGAAAGCAGACAGGGCGGAAGAAGCGGACAGGGCGGAGGGAGCGGGCGGGTCCAGGGTCGCGTCCTGCGCGAGGATGTCCGCCTCCAGGCGGCGCAGCCCCGGTCCGGGGTCGAGCCCCAGCTCCTCGGCCAGCGTGGCGCGGGCCCGGCGCAGCGTCGCGAGGGCGTCGCCCTGCCGTCCGGTCCGGTACAGCGCGAGGGCCAGCAGCCGCCAGGCGTCCTCTCGCCACGGGTGGCGGGCCACGTGCGCGTCGAGGTCGGGCACGGCGTCGGCGGCCCGGCCCAGTGCGAGTGATGCCTCGGCGCGTCGCTCGACGGCCAGTGCGCGCAGTTCGGCGAGCCGGGAACGTTCGGTGCGGGCCCAGTCCTCGTCCGCGTACTCGACGTAGGCGGGGCCCCGCCACAGGGTCAGTGCCTGGTCGAGGCGGTGCAGCGCGTCCGGTGGCGGCAGGTGTCCGGCCTCGGCCACGGCCGTCTCGAAGCGCCAGGCGTCCACCGCGTCCGGCCCGGCCCGCAGCACGTAACCGGGGCCCTCGGTCACGAGCAGCCGGGCGGGGGCCCGGCGCGGACGGTCGGGTTCCAGGACCTTGCGCAGCGCGGCGACGAAGGTCCGTACCGTCCCCAGGGCTCGTTCCGGTGGGTCTTCCCACAGGTCGTCGATGAGGCGCGTGACGGGCACGACGTGGCGGCGGGCCACGATCAGGCGAGCCAGGACGGCTCGCTGGCGCGGCCCCTGGAGGGCGAGCGGCTCGTCCGCGCGCCAGGCGGCCACCGGCCCGAGCACCCCGAATTCGACGCGCTCCGCTCCTGGCGCCGTTTCCGTCCTCGTCCCCGTCCCCGTCATGTCCGACACGTGCGGACCACCGCGCTCTCTCCGTACTGACCACTACTGACCACTACTGATCGCTACTGATCACTTGCTGATTCACCGGCGGGAGGCTGAAGTCGTCCGCCGCCCGGCGGGCTCGCCCCATCTTCCCGGAGAGCACACCATGACACCGACCGTCCCCGGCTTCGATCACCACCACGTCAACGTCGCCGACGGCGTACGCCTCCACGTGGCCGTCGGCGGCTCCGGCAGCCCCGTCGTGCTGCTGCACGGCTTCCCGCAGACGCACCTGATGTGGCGGCACGTCGCCACCGACCTCGCGAAAGAGCACACCGTGATCTGCCCGGACCTGCGCGGGTACGGCGCCAGCGACAAACCGGCCGACGTCGACGGAGCCACGTACTCCAAGCGCACGATGGCGGCCGACGTGGTCGCGCTCGCCCGTGCCCTCGGCCACGACCGGTTCGCCCTGGCCGGGCACGACCGCGGCGCCCTGGTCGCCCTGCGCGCCGCGCTCGACCACCCGCATGCGGTCACGCACTTCTTGTCCCTTGATGTACTGCCGACCCTGGACATGTGGGACGTCATGCGCGGCACGACGGCCGCCGTGGGCTTCCACCTGTACCTGATGGCCCAGCCGCCGGGCCTGCCGGAGCAGTTGATCGGCGCCGCCCCGGACGCGTTCTTCGGTCACTTCCTCGACATCTGGACGCGCGACGCGGCGGCGATCCCCGCCGACGTACGCACCGCCTACCTCGACGCGTCCCGCGAGGCCGTGCCGTCCATCGTCGCCGACTACCGCGCCTCCGCCCACATCGACGTCGAGCACGACCGGGCGGACCGTGACGCGGGCAACCGCCTCGTCATGCCGGTGTCCGTGCTCCAGCAGGACTGGGGCAAGGCCCTCGGCTTCGACGCCGCCGCCCTGTGGCGCGCCTGGGCCCCCGACCTGGACCACCGCACCGTCTCCTGCGGCCACTTCATGGCGGAGGAGGACCCCGCGGTGGTCAGCGGGGCGCTGCGCGATCTGCTGGGCCGATGAATACCACGCCGGACATCAACGCCCGGCCCCATTACGGGAGTTGACGAGCCCGGCAGCCGACGCTCCGACATGCTGGGAGCCGGGCGCGGAGGAGGCCGGAATGGCTGAGGAACCGGTGTCGCGGCAAGAGCTGATCCGGCGACGGCGCGGCGGTGGTTTCGTGGGGCGGCGGCGTGAGCTGGCGGTGTTCCGGGAAAACCTGGCTCGGGCCCCGGGGGCCGACACCTATCAGTTCCTCTTCCACATCCACGGTCTCGCCGGCGTCGGCAAGTCGACGCTGACGCGGCGGTGGGAGGAGGTGGCGCGGGAAGCGGGCGCGGCCACCGCTGTCGTCGGCGACGACGTCCAGAGCGCGGTGGAGGTGATGGAGGCGATCAGCGGCCAGTTGGGACGCCAGGGCTGCGCGCTGAAGTCGTTCGACAAGCACCTGGTCGTCTACCGGCAGAAGCGCCACGAAGCCGATGCCGCCCTGGCCGTCCGTGGGGCGGGCGACAACGAAGGCGGTCCGGTTGCGCCCGGAGGGCCCGGGTCGTCTGCGCGGCGGGCCGAGCCCTCCTCCTCCAGCGTGCTCGTGGCGCAGGCCGGAGTGGCCGGTCTCGGACTGGTGCCGGGGGTCGGCGCTTTCAGCGGCGCGGTCCGTCCGGAACAGATGGCCGCAGGTCTCGATCGGGCGCGTGCGACGCTCGGCGCCCTGCTGCGCAGCCACGACGACGTGCGGTTGGTGCTGTCACCGCTCAAGGTGCTCACGCCGCGGTTCCTGACGGATCTTGCCGAGGTGGCCGGACGCCGGCCGCAGGTGGTGCTGTTCTTCGACACCTACGAGCGCACGGCGTCGTTGCTCGACGTCTGGCTGCGGGACATGCTGATCGCCGAGGCGTACGGCACGGTGCCGCTGAACGTCCAAGCGGTGCTGTCCGGGCAGGGCGCGCTGAACCCCGCCTGCTGGGGCGACAGCCTCGACCTGGTCACCGAGGTCGCGTTGGAGCCGTTCGCCGAGGACGAGGCCCGCGCGCTGCTCGCGGCGCGCGCGGTGACGGACGAGCGCGTGGTGCAGGTGATCCTGCGCCTGTCCGGGCGGCTGCCGGTGCTGCTTGACGCTCTCGCGAGGAGTCGCCCGCAGGACGTGGACGCGGTGGGCGACCCGTCCGACACGGCCGTCGACCGATTCCTCAAGTGGGAGACGGACCCGGTCCGCCGCGACACGATTCTCGCCTGCGCCTTGCCGCGCCGCGTTGACGAGGACATCTGCCGGGCCATCGCGCCGGCCTCCGAGGCGGACGGCCTTCGGTGGCTGCGCGCGCTCCCCTTCCTCACCGACCAGGCGGGGCAGTACCGCTACCACGACGTCATCCGCGCCCCGATGCTGCGCGTCCAGCGCTCCCGTTCCCCCGCTCGCTGGTGCCGGGACCACGCCCACCTCGCGTCGGTCTTCGGCGCCTGGCGCCGTGACCGTGAGGAAGGCCGGTCCGCCGACGAGTTCTGGGACGACGCCGGCTGGCGGGAGCACCGGCTCGACGAGACGTATCACCTTCTCTGCGCGAGGGGCCGCTCCGCGCTGCCCGATGCCCTGCACGACGCGGTGCGTGCCTGCGGGCACAGCGTCGAGTCCCTGCGCCGCTGGGCCCGGCTGTTCGTCCAGGCCGGGCAGGACACCGACAACACCGCCACCGACGACCTGATCCTGGTAGGCAGCCGCCTCCTGGAATGCACCGGTCAAGCCGCTCCCAGCGGGAGGAGCGGCGTGTCCGCACTGGCGGTCCTGTTGAGCACACCGGGACTCGGGACGGACGGCCGGGCCCTCGCCTACGCCCTGCGTGGCCGCCGACACCTGCTCGACGGCCGGTACGACCTGGCGATCGCCGACTACGACGCCGCCCTGGCGCTGGAACCGAATCTTGCCCGCGCCCACACAGGCCGGGGCCGCACGCACCAGATGATGCGCCTCTACGAGCAGGCCCTGACGGACTACGACCACGCCGTCCGCCTCGATCCGCACGTCCCGAGGCATCTCATTCACCGCATCTCCGCCTACTACAACCTGCGCCGCTACGAGGAAGCCCTCGCGGACGCCGACCGCGTTCTCGGCCTTGATCCGCACGACTCCGCGGCGATGATGTACCGCGGCATGATCCGTCACCGCATGCACCGTCACGAGCAGGCACTCGAGGACCTCACCCACGCCATCACCGTCGATTCGGGATACGCGTGGGCATATGCCGTGCGCGGCGACGTCCGTCACACCCTGGGCCACGACGAGGACGCCCTCGCGGATCTCGACCGCTCCCTCACCCTGGATCCTCACTCCCCCTGGCCACACTGCTGGCGCGCAGAGGTCTACCGTGCTCTGGGCCGTTACGAGGAGGCCCTGGCCGACTTCGACAAGGCCGTCGAACTCGGGCCCGCCTGCGGCTGGTTCCCGTACCAGAGTGCTCTGACCATGAGACTGACCGGCTCCCGCGACGAGGCCGACCGCTGGCAGCGTGCCCTCGACATCTATGAGGCACAGGGAGTGGCCGGCCCCGGCGGCACGGACCTCGGGCGCAGCAATCTGCTCGTGGTGCTGTGCGCGCTCCCCGACTGGGCACGTGCCGAGGAGCAGTTGCACCGCTTCCTGTCGCACGCCCCCTCACGGCATCAGATCGCGGAAGCCCTGGAGGACTTGGCGGACCTGGCGGACCTGCAACGGGCCGTAGGGGGCGAGGCGGGCCGTCTGGCGGTGGTCGTCGGCCGGCTCCGCGGCGCGCTGGGTCCGGTGTGAGGAGGCGGTGCTTCGCACACGGGGACGGCCGGGCGTCAGCGCAGGTGGCGTAGGAAGACGTCGGTCGTGGCGTTCGTGTCGTCGGGGACGAGGTTTCCGGCCGGGGAGTCGAACACCACCGTGCCGCCGTCTTCGCTGACGCCGGTCCGTGGGCCCGGCTTCGTGTCCTCGGACACCGGCTCGCTCTCGACGCTGACGAGGCGCACCTCCCCGGTCAGCATGTCGCGCAGGAAGACGTCCGCGCTGCTGTCGTCGCCGTCGGCTGTGAGGTTGGAGGCGGCGGAGGTGAACGCGGCGTAGCGCCCGTCGCGGCTCAGTGAGACGTCGCCGCTGTTCTGGTCGGCCGGTGTGCCGTCCTGGGCGGCGCTGACCAGCCGCATGCGTTTCGTCTCGCGGTCGTAGAGGAAGACGTTGTGCGGGCTGGTCGGGGCCGGTCCTTCGGGCCGGAGCACCCGGGAGGCCGAGGTGAACGCCACGTAGCGGGCGTCGCCGCTGAGGGCGGCGTCCCAGGACGGGGTCTTGCGGTTGTAGGCGTGCGGGACGGAGACGAGTTCGGTCGTGTTCTTCTCACGGTCGCGCAGGAAGACGTCCGTCGCCAAGGCGTGGTCCTCGACGTCGGTCAGGCCGGAGGCGTTGGAGGTGAAGGCGAGGTACCGGCCGCCGGAGTCGCCCGCGAACGCGGGGGCGAACGCGTCGCCTTCGCCGTGCCGGCCGTCGTCGGTGAGCTGTGCCAGCTCCGTGGTCTTCTTCTTGCGGTCGTAGAGGAAGACGTCGTCCCGCTTGTTGGTGTCCCCCGCGACGAGGTCCTCCGCACCGGACGCGTACGCGATGTAGCGGCCGTCTCCGCTGACCGCGGGGTCGTACGTCAGGTGGGTGCGCAGCCCGTCGTAGGACGCGCCGGTGGGGCTGATCCGCTGGGTCCTGCCGGTGTCCCGGTCGTGCAGGAAGACGTCGTCCAGGTCGTTGGGGTCGTCGCGTACGAGATCGTCGGCCGTGGAGGTGAAGACCACGTACCGGCCGTCGGGGCTGAGCGAGACCTCCCGTACGACGCCGTGGCTCGCCTTTCCGTTGCTCTTGACGCTGACGCGTTCCGTCGTGCCGGTGCGCAGGTCCCGGACGAAGGCGTCGGGCGTGCCGTTGGTGTCGTTCGCGACCAGGTTCCGGGAAGCGGAGACGAACGCGACGTAGCGGCCGTCGGCGCTGAGGGCGGGGCTCGTGGAAGCGGCGTTGCCCTGGGCACCCTGCGGGCCGACGCTCACCCGCTCGGTGCGCGGCGCGGCGGTGTGGGCCGCGGACGCGCCCGCGGGCGACAGCACGGTCACGGCGCAGAGGGCGGTGAGCGCGGCGCCGGCTGCCGTCACGCGCTGGTGAACGGTCATCGGTTTCTCCTTCGCGGGGCGGGCGTGGACGCTGCGCAGGCCGAGCGAACACCGTGGGGCTTCGGAGGTCAATGCGTCGCGTGGCCCGACCGGTGCGGATGCGCCGGTTGCATCAGCGGAGCAGGGCGGTTCGACGGACTTTTGTGCCGTACTCCTACGGAATGGGCAACCATCGGTGCTGATCGGCGGGCCGCGTACCCGTGGGTTCCGGGTGCACGACACCGGTGATTTCGCCGATGTCGGCACGCGGTCGGCGGCGCCACGGTGAGACCGCCAACGAACGAACACGGCGGCCTTCAACGGGAACCGGAGCGCACTCGTCTCCGCCGGCCTCCCGCCCCCAGCCGGCCGCCACGACCGAGAGGACCCCCTCCGTGCAACTGCACGCCTTCTCCCGCCCCGTGGTACGGGCCTGTCTGGCCGCCGCACTCGCCACCGCCGGTCTCCTCGGCACCGGCCTCGCACCCGGCGCCCAGGCCGCCGCGGACAATCCGTACGAACGCGGTCCCGCACCGACCGTCTCCAGCATCGAGGCCACGCGCGGCCATTACGCCGTCTCGCAGACCGACGTCTCCTCGCTCGGCGTGTCCGGTTTCGGCGGCGGCACCATCTACTACCCGACGTCGACCGCCGACGGCACGTTCGGCGCGGTCGTCATCTCGCCGGGCTTCACCGCCTATCAGTCGAGCATCGCCTGGCTCGGGCCGCGCCTCGCCTCCCAGGGCTTCGTGGTCTTCACGATCGACACCAACACCACCCTCGACCAGCCCGACAGCCGGGGCCGTCAACTCCTCGCCGCGCTGGACTACTTGACGAAGTCGAGCTCGGTGCGCGGCCGGGTCGACGCGTCCCGGCTCGGCGTGATGGGTCACTCGATGGGCGGCGGCGGCAGTCTGGAGGCGGCCAAGAGCCGCACCTCGCTGAAGGCCGCGATTCCGCTGACCGGCTGGAACACCGACAAGACCTGGCCCGAGCTGCGGACCCCGACGCTGGTCGTGGGCGCGGACGGTGACTCCGTGGCTCCCGTATCCAGTCACTCCGAACCGTTCTACGAGTCGCTGCCGGGCTCTCTGGACAAGGCGTACCTGGAGCTCAACAACGCCACCCACTTCACACCGAACTCGTCCAACACGACGATCGCGAAGTACAGCGTCTCCTGGCTGAAGCGGTTCATCGACGACGACACCCGCTACGAGCAGTTCCTCTGCCCGCTGCCGAGGCCGAGCCTCACGATCGAGGAGTACCGGGGCAACTGCCCGCACTCCGGCTGACCTTGACCGGCCATCACCTGCGGTACGTGACGTCGTCCGCCCCACCGGCTCCCGGTGCGGCGGACGACGTGCCTCTCCCCCGCTCCGGCACCCTCGATTGTGCACGCGCACATCCGGACGGGGGCGCGGCTGGTGGCGTGCCCAGCGCGGCGGACCCGGGGCTTCCGGGCGGTGTTACGCGGAAGTAACGTGCGGGCGTGACCCTTTCCACGTCCGTATCCAGCGCGCTCAGGGCCCCCGAGCTCCACGGTCGCCGCGAGGAAGTGGCCGCCGTGGAATCCCTGGTGGAAGGCGTACGAGCCGGTCGAGGCGGTGTGCTCGTCCTGACCGCGCCGCCCGGTCTCGGCCGTACCGCCCTGGTGGAGTACGCGCGGGCGATCTGCGACCCGATCCCGTCCGTTCAGCCGATCCCGTCCGTTCAGCCGATCCCGTCGGCACAACCGGTTCCCTCGGCACAAACGGTTCCCTCGGTACAGCCGGCTCTGTCCGTACAGTCGGCCGCACCGGAGCCCGCGCCGACGGCGTTCGAATGGGAGGGGCCTCGGCTGGTCTGCGTCGATGACGCGCACCGTTGGGACCCCGTCGCGCGGGCCGCCCTCGCGGCGCAGCTGCACCGACTGCCCTCCGCCGGCCCCGTGGGCGTACTCCTCACTCTCACCGAACACCGAGAGGGCGCGGGCGAGTTCACCGGGTTGCCGACCCTGCGCCTGGGACCGCTGGAAGACAGTGCGGCCGCCGCCCTGCTCGACCGGATCACCCGGGGCGCCGTCGACCCGGTCGTCGGAGCCTGGCTGATCCGCGAGGCCGTGGGCAACCCCCGGCTGCTCACCGCGCTCGTCACGGCCCTCACCCCCGACCAGCTGGCCGGACGCACCCGGCTGCCCGACCCCCTCCCCGGCGGGCAGGACGTCCTCGACGACTACGCGGCCACGACCCGAGTCGACGAACTGCCCAGCGCCGCTCGCACCCTGCTGCTGCTCGCCGCGGCGGCCGGGGAACACGAACCCGACGGGGCGGGCGCGGACCTCGCCCTGGTGCTGCGGGCCGGCGGCGACTCCTCGGGGCTCGCGGCAGCCGAGGCCGCCGGTGCCGTCGTCGGAGCGGGCGGCAGGCTCCACTTCACCCACCCGCTGCTGCGCCGAGCGGTGCTGCGCCGCGCCTCGCCGGCCGACCGAAGAGCCGCACACACGCGCCTCGCCGACGCCTGCCGGGACCGCCTCTCCCGCCTGGTCCAACTCGCCTGCGGCGCCGGGGACCACGATGCGCGGCTCGCCGGCCGCCTCGCCGCGGAGGCGACCGCGGACCGGCCGCACGCCGAGCGATCCGCCGCTCTGGCCCGCGCCGCCGAACTCACCGCCGACACGGAGTCGCGCACCGACCGGCTCGCCGAAGCGGCGGAAGCGGCCCGGCTGGCCGGAGATCCGGTACGAGCCCGTGCCCTGCTGGCACGCACCGAAGCCGTCCCCGCCCACGGCGGCGTCCACCGGGTGCGCGGCCTGCTCGCCCTCGCCGACGGACCGGCCGACGACGCCAGGGAGTCCCTGCTCACCGCCGCCGCGCTGCTCCCGCCCGACCGGGCCCGCGACGCGCTGATCGGTGCGGCGGAAGCGGCCTGGGCGATGGGCGACGCCACCGCCTATCGGGAGGCGCTGACGCGATGGCCCGTTTGCGCCGACGACCCGGTCCTGGAGGCGTACCGCGCCGGAATGTGCGCGGTCCTCGCGGGCCGCATCACCGAGGGCCACGGACTGCTGCGCCGCTGCCTGGACGCGCTGCCCGGCACGAACGAACCGGGCGCACTGATGCGCGCCGGGGTCGCCGCCCTGGTCGTCGGCGAGGTCGAGACCGCCTGCGAGGCCGGGGGCAGAGCGCTCGCGGCCGTACGGGCCTACGGCCCCGAAGTCCTTCTCCCACGCGCCCTGGAGCGCCTGGCCTACGGAGAGCTGCGCGCGGGCCGCCACACCGCCGCACGGGCACACGCCCTCGAAGGTCTCAGGGCCGCGCACCGCCTCGCGCAGCCCAATGCCGCGGTCTCCCTGCACGCCGTCCTCGCGCTCGCCGCGTCCATGGAGGGCGACGCCGAAGCCTGTGCCATGCACGCGGCCGCCGCGGCGGCGGGTGCGGGCCCGCACGGGCTCGTGCAGGCCGCCACCCTCGCCGTCTGGGCCGTCGCCCGCACGGATCTGTCGGCGGGGCGCCCGGCCGACGCGGCGGCGCGGCTCGCCCCGCTGGTGGCCCCGGGACCACGACGCGGCCACTTCGCCGTCAGGATGCTGGCCGTCCCCTGCTTCGTGGAGGCGGCCGTCCAGGCCGGGCGGACGGCGGAGGCCCGGTACGCCACAGCGGAGTTCACACGCTGGACCGAGGCCACGGCCGACCCGCTCGCACCGGCCCAACTGGCCCGCTGCCAGGCCCTGTTGGCACCGCCGCAGCAGGCTGCCGCGACCTACGAGAGGGCGCTCGCGCATCACGACCGGCTGCCGGGCGAGTTCGAGCGGGGTCGTACGCTGCTGCTGTACGGCCAGTGGCTGCGCCGCAGACGCCGCACCCGCGAGGCACGCGGCCCGCTGCGTGACGCGCTGGTCGCCTTCGAGCGGTGCGGGGCGCGGGCGTGGGCGGACCGCAGTCGCGGTGAACTGCGCGCCGCCGGCGAGGCGGTGGCGGGCGAGCCTGGGCCTGGACCGCTGGCGGCACTGACTCCTCAGCAGCAGCGCATCGCCCGGCACGTGGCGGAGGGCGCCACCAATCGGGAGGTGGCGGTGCGTCTCTCGGTGAGCCACCGCACCGTCGACCACCACCTGCGCAATGTGTTCGCCGCGCTGGGTGTACGTTCCCGCGTCGAGCTGTCGCGGTTGCTCACCGGGCGGTGACCGCCTCCCGAAAAAATCCCGGGACGGGTGTCATCAGAACGCCGGGCTCGCGGCTCTTCAGGGTGATCGGCCGCCGCTCGGTACCGGAGCGCTCAATGGCCGCACACTGAAGGAGAGGTTGGGCCGTGGAGCTCTTTGGCATTGTGGCGGTGGTGGTCCTGCTGCTGGTCCCGAGCCTGAAGAAGCTGCTGGACAGCGTGGCGTACCGCAACCGGGCCCGGGGCAGGGCCGAGATCATCCGCGCCGAGCGCGGCACCGGCGCCCCGCCACAGGTGACACAGGTGTCGCAGGTTCCGCGGGTGACGCGGGGCGTGCGGAAGAAGACGAAGCGGGGGGAGGAGCAGGCGGGTGGTTGAGCCGGAGGCGGTGACCGCCGAGTCGCTGGGCAGGGTGTTCGTGGAGTTCCGGGGCGAGATGACGGGGAAGGCGGCCCAACTGCTGCGGGACGCCGGCGTTCCGGCGTCGGTGGCGGACGCGGACGACATCGTCAGCAGTGCTCTCGCCACGGCACTGCGGGACCCGGGGGCCGTACGGCAGCCGCGCGCGTACCTGTACAAACTGATCCGCACCGAGGTCGTGCACCTCGCGGCACGCTGCGCGGAGCACCGCCGCCTGGACGAGAAGCACGCCGCCGACCCGCTGTGCCGCCCCGCGCCGGTGGTCGCCGACTTCAGCGCGCTGGTCGACAACCGCGAAGCGGTGCACCGGGCGGTACGGGAACTGTCGGTGCCGCAGCGCACCGCGGTGTGGGCGACCCACGCCCTGGACCACACCCGCAACGAGACGGCCGTCCTCATGGGGAAGCACCCCGGCACCGTGGCCCAGCACAGCAGACGCGCCCTGGCACTCTTGCGCGCGAGCATCGCCGCCGTGGTCGTGGGCGTCCTGACCGTCCTCGGTTTCGCGGCGGGAGGCGGGCTCGAACACACCACACCCGCCGACGACCCGGGCGGCGAAGCGACGCTGCCGCCGGGCCAGTGGTGGTCCCAGAACTGGACCGTCACGGTGGTCACGACGGTCGCGGGCATCGTCGGAGCCGTCGTGCTGTGGGGCCTGCGGCGCGGTGACCGTGACCTGGCGCGGCGGCTCGCCGCGGCCTCGGACACCTGGTCGCAGTGGGTCGGCAGGCGGGGGCGCGCACCGAGGCTGCGTGAAAGCGCCGCCGGGTGGGCGCCCCTGGCGACGGTGTTGTGCACCACGTGCCACCGGCGGATGGACGTCACAGGGCTGACGCCGGACGAGCACAACGCTCTGCTGCATCGGCAGGCGGAGCAAACGGCGCAGGCATCGCAGGCGGGCCACACCGAGCCGGCCTGCGTGCTCTGCGGCCGCAGCTCCTCAAAAGCGCCGCTCGAGGCCGCCCACATCGTCCCCGTCCACGGCGAGTCGTCCATGTTGCACGCGCGCATCCAGCGGGTGGGCCGGGGCCGCACGAGGCAGGTGACGCCGCCGGAAGGGCCTCTGCCCACCGTGACCTATCTCCCGTCCGCGGACGGCCCGTCGCACGCTCCGTGGGCGGATCCGACGGCCCGCTTCAGGCTGCGGGACGCCCTGGCCGAGCCGGTCGGCGAACGTCTGCCTTAACGCGACGCGGGGCCGGGTCGGGGGCGGGTCGGGGGCGGGTCGGGGGCCGGGAAAGGGTTGGCCGAGGAGATGCTCGGGCTTGTAGCGTGGAGTGGACCGTGACACCGCTTGAGGAGGTGAGACCCATGAACGCTGTGCGATGTGGGTGCTCCCCCCTTTTCCCGTCACGGCCGGGCGATTGACGTAGGTGTCGCCGGGAGCGCCTCGCCAACAAGGCTCTCCTGAAAGGCAACACCTATGCGCTTGAACTCTCCGCGATCCGCCGCCGAGCCGTCGTCGGCCCCCGGCGCCGATCGCATGCCCCTCGAATACGACGTGATCATTGCCGGGTGTGGGCCGACCGGCGCGATGCTGGCCGCCGAACTGCGTCTGCACGATGTGCGGGTACTCGTTCTGGAGCGGGAGACCCAGCCCGTATCGTTCGTCCGCATCGTCGGTCTGCACATCCGCAGTCTCGAACTGATGGCCATGCGCGGGCTGCTGGATCGCCTCCTCGAACACGGCAGACGGCGTCCGGCCGCCGGTTTCTTCGCCGCCATCGCCAAACCCGTGCCCAGCCTGGATTCCGCGCACGCCTATCTGCTCGGCATTCCGCAGCCGGTCGTCGTTCGCCTCCTCGAAGAGCACGCGATCGCACTGGGTGCGCAGGTCCGGCACGGTTGTGCGGTGGCCGGTCTCAAGCAGGACGACGAGGGTGTGACCGTCGAGCTGGCCGACGGTGAACAGCTGCGCTCGCGCTATCTCGTCGGCTGTGACGGCGGGCGCAGTACGGTGCGCAAGCTGCTCGGCGTCGGCTTCCCCGGTGAACCCTCGCGCACCGAGACGCTGATGGGTGAGATGGAAGTGGGGGTGTCGCAGGAGGAGATCGCCGCCAAGACGGCCGCGGTCCAAGAGACTCACGGGAGCCGCTGGACCCATCAGCGGTTCTGGCTCCGGCCGTTCGGTGAAGGGGCCTACAGCGTCGTGGTCCCCGCCGCGAACGTCAGCGACCGGACGGAACCTCCCACTCTCGAGGATTTCAGGCAACAGCTGCGCGCCGTCGCCGGAACGGATTTCGGCGTGCACTCCCCGCGCTGGTTGTCCCGCTTCGGGGACGCCACCCGGCTTGCCGACCGTTATCGGGTCGGGCGCGTGCTGCTGGCCGGCGATGCGGCACACATCCATCCGCCCACCGGCGGGCAAGGCCTCAACCTGGGCGTTCAGGACGCGTTCAACCTCGGCTGGAAACTGGCCGCACAGGTCCGTGGATGGGCGCCGGAAACCCTCCTTGACACCTATCAGGCCGAACGCCACCCGGTCGCCGAGGACGTGCTCGACAACACCCGCGCGCAGATGGAACTGCTGTCCGCCGAACCGGGCCCGCAGGCCGTGCGCAGGCTGCTCACGGAACTGATGGACTTCGACGAGGTGAACCGCTACCTGATCGAGAAGATCACCGCGACCGGCATCCGCTACGACTTCGGCGAAGGGCACCACCTGCTCGGTCGCCGCCTGCGCGACATCGACGTGAAGCAGGGCCACCTCTACGGCCTGCTGCACCGCGGCCGCGGCCTGCTCCTCGACCGCACCGAACGCCTGACCGTCGGCGGCTGGTCGGACCGGGTCGAGCACCTCGCGGATCCCACCGCGGAACTGGATGCTCCGTGCGTCCTGCTACGCCCCGACGGCCACGTCGCCTGGATCGGTGACGAGCAACAGGACCTGGACGAGCACCTCGCCCGCTGGTTCGGCAGGCCCACCGGCTGATGGGCGGGGGCCCGGTGTTCGTGCAGCCGTACGGCCGCGTACGCCGGTGCTCAGGCGACCGGGCCGGCGGCACCGGTGCTCAAGCGACCCGGCCGGCGGCACCGGTGCTCAGGCGACCCGGCCGGCGGCACCGGGCCTCGCCGCGTACGGATCGCGTGCCTCGCCCCGGACCGGGGTCCGCACCGCACCCCGGGCCGCTCGGCGGCGGCGCAGCTGGGCGCGGCCGGTGGCCCGGTACGAGGAGGCGGCCACGACGGTGGCGAGCGCGACTTCGACCAGGTCACCGCCGTAGTACATGACCTGCGCACCCATGTGCAGGTCGGCGGCGATGAACGAGGTGCCGGGCGGCGCCGTCGCATACAGCGTCTTGGCCAGCACGGCGTGCGCGGCACCGGCGGCCAGCAGGGTCGCCCCGCGCACGCCGAGGCTCCAACGGTGCCGCACCGGGTCGAGCCGGCAGACGGCGAAGGCGAACAGCAGTCCGGCCGCGAGGACGTGCGTGTGTACGACGGCGTGCAGCCACGGCTCGTGCCGCACGGCAGCGAACAGCTCCGTGCGATACAGCAGCCAGAGGCCTCCGATGTCGAGCAGGGCGGCCAGCGGGGGAAAGACGAGCCACCCGGCGGGACGGGAGCGGGAGAGGGCCAGCAGTCCCCGACGCGCGGGGCCGGGCGCCAGGGTGCGCAGGGCGAGGGTGAGGGGGCGGGCCAGGACGAGCAGCAGCGGGGCCGCCATGCCGACGATCAGGTGCTGGACCATGTGGACGGTGAACGGCCCGCCCGGCAGCGGGCCCACCGCCGCCCAGGCCACACCGGAACTGCCGAGGGAGAACGAGGCATCCCGCCACCAGGGCCACCCGTCCCCGCGCCGCCGCAGACGGCCCGCGGCCAGCAGGTAGACGGCGGCCGCAAGCAGCGCGGCCACCGCAGTGGCGAGCTCGGCCAAACCGGGACCGGCGCCGGGGCCAGCGCCGGGGCCGATGCCGGGGCCGATGCCGGGGCCGTGACCGGGTCCCCCGCCCGGGTGTGGATGGACATGCGCGAGGATCACGACAGCGACCCCGATCCCGATCCCGGCCTGGACTCAGCCCCCGACCCAGGCCCCAGTCCCGACCCCGACCCCGACCCCACGCTGCCGCGGCGTGCGGCGCGGAAGGTCAGCACAACACCCACCAGCAGCAACAGCAGGCCGGCGATGTTCCACGCCCACTCGTACGGGGTGACATCGACGCCGTAGCGGACCTGGTGCAGGCGCAGCAATTTGTGGTCCACGATCCCGTCGAACAACTGGAAGACCCCCAGCCCCAGGAAGAACCCGGCCCAGGCGTAGTCCGCGGCCAGGGCACGGCGGCGGCGCAGATCGGCGTACAGGAAGAATCCGGCGACCAGGGCCAGCAGTTCGCCGGTGTGCAGCAGCCCGTCCGACATCAGACCGATGCCGAGGGTGGACCGGTCGTAGAAGTGGTGCCAGTGGAGGATCTGATGGAAGACGATCTCGTCGACCGCGGCCATGACCGCCACCCCGACCAGGCCGCACACCACCATCGACCTGCGCGGCTCACGTCCCGTGCCGGGGGCCGGGTGCGAATGGGCCGATGCGTTCATGGGTCCGCCTTTCTGCCGTGCGGGGGCGTGCGACCCGGTCCAGTGCGTGCCGGGGCTCGTTCGGTGCGTACCGGGGGTCGTTCGGTGCGTACCGGGGCTCGTTCGGTGCCCCGTACGTCTACCCCCTGAGGCGTCCCGTGCGCCCGCGGATCACGGCATCCGGGTGAGCCAGCGCCCGGCGACCGGGGGCTGCCAAAGAGATAAGGAGGTCAGGAGGGGTCGAGAACGCAGAACTCGTGGCCCTCCGGGTCGGTCAGGCACGTCCACGGGACGTCGCCCTGGCCAACGTCGAGATCGGCGGCGCCGAGGGCTCGCAGCCGGGCCACCTCCCCCGCTCTGTCGGCACCGGGGTACGGCAACAGATCGAGATGGACGCGGTCCGGCTCGGTCTTCACGCCGGGAGTACGGAGGAACTCGAGATACGGGCCGACGCCCTCGGCAGAACGCAGCACCGCCTGGTCGTCGGTCACTTCGTGCAGGGTCCAGTCGATCGCCTCGCCCCAGAACCGTGCCATGGCGCGCGGATCCTCGCAGTCGACGACCACCGCGGCGATCGGTCCGGTGTCCCGGTAGATCTCCCGGGGCTCCAGCACGCAGAACTCGTTGCCCTCCGGGTCGGCGAGGACCGTCCATGGCACCTCGCCCTGCCCCACGTCGGCGGGTGTCGCGCCGAGGGCCTGGAGGCGTGCGACCAACTCCGCCTGCTGGGCTGCGGAGGTGGTGGCGAGGTCGATGTGCGTACGGTTCTTCGCCGTCCGCTTGTGCTCCTCCGGGACGGGAACGACGTCGATGCAGACGTAGACCGGGTCCGGCCAGACAGGGCCGCCGGCAGGGCCACCGGCGAGGTCGCCAGCGAGGTCGCCAGCGGGGCAAACGTAGGTGGTCACGCCGGGGCTGTGAGCGCTCCAGCCGAGTGCCTCCGCCCAGAACCGGCCGACTGCCGAGCTGTCAAGAGCCTTCATGTTCACTTGGACAGGTCGCAGTGTCATGCCGGTGACCCTACGCACGCGGCGCAACGGTGATCCATACGAGCGGCGCAACGAGCGACACAACGAGCGGCGCAGCCGTGATCCGCTGGGCAGCCGTGCCCGGCCGCCGCCCACCACCATGCCCCCGGCGACGCGGGGGCACCGTTAAGTCACACCAGTGCCATAGCGCGACGCGGGGCCCGACGGTGGAGATGATGGAGCAAGGCCGACGCCGCCACGGGGGCGTCCATCGACCTCGGAACGGTACTGAGATGAACAGCTCTAAGACTCCTGCGAGCGAGCACGTAACCAGCAGCTCGGTGTTCGGCGCCCCCTGCTGGGTCAACCTGACCACGCGCGACCTGCGGTCTGCGGAGAGTTTCTACCACGCCGTGTTGGGGTGGGACTGGCGCATCGGCAAGCTGGGCGACCAGTACCGGTTCGCCCATGTGGGCGAACTTCCGGTGGCGGGCGTATCCGTCGTGGAGGCCATGGGTCGGGCGGCCGTCGCCTGGACCCCCTTCTTCGCCGCGTCCGACGCGAACGAGACCGTGGCCCGCAGCCAGGAGCGGGGCGGGACCACCGCCGTGGGGCCCATCTCGTTCCCTCCGGGGCGGGCGGCACTCCTGGCCGATCGCGACGGAGCGGTCTTCGGCATCTGGGAGGGCGAGCTGGTGTCCAACTGGGAGGAATGGCGCCGCGCGGCTCCGGTCTCCGTACAGCTCCACACCCGGAACGCCTTCGACGCTGCCATCTTCTACGCGGAGGTCCTCGGCTGGGCGTCCACGGTCGCGGGCTGCTGCGAGGTCCACTACGAGGACGAGAAGGTCGTGCTGCGCAGCCAGGGCGAGGTCGTGGCACGCATTCACTCGGGCGCGGTGGAATCCGCACCCGACCCCGCGATCCGACCGCGCTGGCAGATCCACTTCACTGTCGACGACGTAGAGGCGTGCGCCCAGGCCGCAGTGGCCAACGGCGGTCGCGTCATCCAGCGGGCGGAGGGTGCGGCGGAGGCGATCCTGAGCGATCCCGACGGGGCTCGATTTGTGGTGAATGCCCGCTGACCACCCCAGCCCAGGCCGTTGGGTTCTTGCACGGCTTCTGACGAACCAAGCCGGGGCTGCGACGTTGCGGGGCGGCCGCCCGGCCAGCACGTCCGAACAGTCTGGAACCTTGGCGCCTCACGCAGTGTGTTAGAGGGAAAGCGGAGTGTGCTGCCTGGCGCATCGGTACGGTCGTTCTTCTTCAGGTCGGTCGTTCATCTTCATCTCAGGGGGTGGCGGGATGTTGCCGGAGTCTTTGACGGTGCTGGCCGCAACGGGTGGTGCCGCGGTAGTGCAAGCCGCGGGCACGGACGCGTGGACCGAGCTACGCAGCAAGGTTGCCGCATGGTTCGGACGCGGCAACCAGCCGCGTGAGCGGACAGAGCTGGAACGGCTGGACCGCAGCGCGGCCGAGCTCGCTGGAGCCGGCGAGGACACCGAGCGGGCACGCCTGCGCCAGGAGACGGTCTGGCAGACCCGCATTGAGGACTTCCTCGAGGAGCTTTCGGACGAGGAACGAGAAGGAGCAGCCGCCGCGCTACGAGCTGTACTTGAGGAAGCCGAGAAGGCCGGCGCGGTATCGGCCGGGGCCGGCAGTGCCGCCGTCGGACGGGACATGAACATCCAGGCTGACCGCGGTTCGTTCGGGGCGGGGACGGCCAACGTCGAGGGCGGCGTGCGGTTGGGAAACCCTCCACAGCCGGGTGCGGATCAGCCCTGACCGCACCCGGGAGCATGGCGGGGTCAGCCTCCGGCGTGATGGCTCACAACGGAGGGCTGGCTGCCAACTCCCTGTATGCCGACACTGTCTACGTCGGTGGCGCGGGGCCGGTGTCGGCGCCGGAGCGGGTCACGGTGGTACCGCCGCTGGGGCTGCGCGACCCCTCTCGCCCCCTGCGGGGCCGCGACGTACTGCTTCAGCACTTGGAGTCGGCACTCAGGACCGGGAGCAAGCGGCAGATACAGGTGCTGTGCGGCATGGGTGGATGCGGCAAAACTTCCCTGGCCCTCGAAGTAGCCCACCACCACACCAGCGCGGGGCAACGGGTGTGGTGGATCGACGCTCGCCAGGACACCACTTTGGAGGGCGGGTTCCGTGCTGTGGCCCGTCACGCCGGGGCCACGGACGATCAGTTGAGTGCCGGCGATGCCGTGGACGTGTTGTGGGCGCGTCTGTCCCAGCTGGCGACACCCTGGCTGCTCGTGGTGGACAACGCCGATGACCCCGCACTGCTGGACGGCCCCGGCAGCCTACGGGCCGGTACCGGCTGGCTCCGGCCCCATGTGAGTCCGGTCGGGAGCGTTCTGATCACCACCCGCGACAGCAGCGCCGGAATCTGGGGCAGCATGTGTGCTCTGCACCCCGTGCGCCCGCTGTCCGGTGACGACAAGATCGCCGACGCGGTACAGATCCTGCTGGACCACGCGTCAGCCTCCGTCGGCACGGCAGAGGATGCCCACCGGCTGGCTACTCGCCTCGGCGGCCTTCCACTGGCCCTCCGTCTGGCCGGCACGTATCTGGCCGAAGCCAATCAGATGCCGCCCGCCTACCGCAGCCCCAGTACCCCCACCGACTTCTCGTCCTACCTCAGAGCCCTCGACGAAGACCTGCGCCGAGTCGACCCCAGGAATGTGATCCATCGGACATGGGCCATGTCCATGGGCCTGCTGGAGAAGCGCGGGGACTTCCTCGCCCTGCCCCTGCTGGAACTGATCACCACGTTCGCCGACGCCCCACTGCCCTACACCCTGCTCCTCACCCCGACCACCCTGGCCGAAGCGGGAGAACTCGCCGGGCTGGACGGCCCCGGGCTCTGGAAGTTGTTGACGGCCCTCGCGAGCTTCGGCCTACTCGACCTCACCGAGTCCAATGCGACGGCCGGTGCCCCTCCGACGGCGCGAGTGCATCCCCTTGTCCGCGATGCCACCCGCAGTCAAACGTTGCTCGGAACAGCCGTCACCGCACTGCATAGTGCCGTATTCGCCAACGGGACAGAAATCCCGGAGGAGCCGGCCTCCTGGGACTCCTGGAGGCTGCTTCAGCCTCATGCCCAGTACCTGTTCCACAGCGCCCGCACCGCCGCTCCGTCTGGCCCCATCACGATGAAGGCTGCCGGGGCGGCTGGACTTGCAGCCCGATATCTCCGGGTCCGCGGCCTGTATCACCAGGCCCGCACGGGCCTGGAGGCTGTCCTCTCCGTACGTCGCGAACAGCTGGGTGAGACCCACCCTCAGACTCTGGCCACCCGGCACAGCCTTGCTCTGGCTCTGAGTCAGCAGGGAGAACTGAACTTAGCCCGCACCGAGTTCGAGGCCGTCCTCGCCCCACGCCGCAAGGACCTGGGCGAAACCCACCCGGACACTCTGGCCACCCGGCACAGCCTTGCTTCGGTGCTGAGCCAGCAGGGGGAGCTGGACGCGGCCCGCACCGAGTTCGAGGCCATCCTCGCCCTGGACCGCAAGCACCTGACCAACACCCATCCGTACACTCTGAGCGCCCGGCATGCGCTTGCCTCGGTGCTCAGCCGGCAAGGTGAGTTGCACGTGGCCCGCACGGAGTTCGCGGCCATCCTCGCCCTACGCCGCAAACAGCTGGGCGAAACCCACCCGGACACGATACGCACACGGGCCTGGGTGGAATGGCTCGATGGCCGTGCATGACGTTCATCTCGATGCTTCTGCGACCCAGTCCCCCCGCCCCACGGAAACGATATCGATGCCGTCTAGGGTCTGTTGCGAAAGTGGATCAAGGCCGTGGATGATCACTGCCCGTGGGGAGAGGTGATCTGACGAACGGCCAGTGGGCCCGGCTTGAGTCGCTGTTGCCGATGGCAAGAAGCCGGGCCGAGCGCCGGTGTGGACGCGGCGGCAGCTGATCGACGGCATACGGTGGCGGACCAGGACCGACGCGCCGTGGCGCGATCTCCCGGAGCGATACGGCCCGTGGGACCGGGCCTACGGCCTGTTCCGGCGCTGGCAGCGCGATGGCACCTGGCAGCGGATCTTCGAGCGGCTTCAAGCCGAAGCCGATGCGAAAGGCCTGATCACATGGGACGTGAGCGTGGACTCCACGATCGCCCGGGCTCACCAGCACGCCGCTGGGGCGCGTAAAAGGGGGATCTGCAGAAGGAGCCTCCCGGTGGCGTCGGCAGCGAACCCGACGACCACGGCCTCGGGCGCTCGCGCGGTGGGCTGACAACGAAGCTTGACCTGGCGGTCGAGCAGGGGCAGAAGCCGCTGCCCCTGCTCGTCACCGCCGGTCAGCGGCACGACAGCCCGCAGTTCCAGCCGGTCCTGGAGGGCATCCGCGTGCCCCGTATCGGCCCGGGTCGGCCGCGCAACAAGCCGGACAAGGTCCGCGCCGACAAGGCGTACGGCTCCCGCGCGAACCGCGCCTACCTGCGCAGACGCGGCATCCGCTGCACCATCCCGGAGAAGGCCGACCAGATCCGCAACCGCAAGGAACTCGGCTTCCGCAGCGGTCGCCCGCCCAAGTTCGACAAGGCCGACCACAAAGAGCGCCATGCGGTTGAATGCGGGATCAATCGACTCAAGCGCCACCGCGCCGTGGCAACGAGATACGACAAGCTTGCCGTTCGCTACGAGGCGACCGTGCTGGTCGCGGCCATCAACGAATGGCTGTGACCGGCACCTTCACAACAGCCCCTGGGCGAGGTTGTCGGTGACGCGCTGGAGCACGGAGACTGCAGTCGCGTACTCCTCCTCCGTGATGTCGCCGAGGAGCTCCGCGCGCACCTGGTCCATGTGTTCCTTCGCCGTCGCCAGGCCCTCGCGGCCCTGCTCCGTGAGGGTCAGCCGGCCGTCCGTGCCGACGCCGAGCCAGCCCCGGTGCACGAGGGCGTCGGAGGCGTGGACCATCACCTGGGTGCCCATGCCGTAGGGCACGGCCAAGGCGCGGATCTCCTCCCTGGTGAGGCCGTGCTCAGCCCGGACGATGTTGTTGAGCGCCCACCACTGGGGCTGGGTCACGTCGATGCGTGCCAGGGCGGCCTGCGAGTGCCGCAGGATCGCCTCGGTGGCGCCCCAGGCGACCAGGGCGACGGGCCGCTGGCCGAGTGTGGTGGTGCCGTTCTGTGGGGTGCTTACGGTCGTCATGATCGCTAAGCTAGGACCTCAAGTGTGGTTGAAGTCAAGACTGGTTGAGATCATCATGGCTGCGACGGCGCAGCGCCGGTGGGTGAACATGCGGGAGTATCGCCGGGGGCCCTGCATTTTCGCGATGGCTTTCCGTTCGGCCGCGAGTCGTTCGCACTTCCGGCGGGATCAAGGCAACGATCCCGGTTCCGGCGGACCGGGTCCGCAACCGTCAGAAGCTCCTGCGCGGTGGCGCTGCCGCCATGAGATACGAGGAACTTGCCGTGCATCATGTGGCAGCCATGCTGGTCGCAGTCCTCAACGAGCGCTGTGACCAGCACTTTCGCAACAGACCCTAGTGCCGTATCAGGCAATGTGCGCCTTGTCGTGATGCGTTGCCGTGGTGATCGCCGTGGGGCATGGACCCTCGAACCCACCCGAGAGCCTGACGACGAGCCGACGGTGTACGCCACGCAGTGTGCTGTGGACGGCAAGACTTACCCGCCCAGCCAGAACTTCACCGTGCCTCAAGTCTGGATCCGATCCTCGAGCACTGCGGCGCACATCCCTCGCACCACACGTTCCGCAAATAAACCCCACACACACTCATCAGCCCCGGTGGGGCGGGTCCCTGTTCTACATCCGGGCCGCCCGACACACGCGCTTCCGGCGCCCCGCCGGCGCCACCCGTGTCTTCCGCTCCGCCATGGGGGCACCACCCACTGACTAACGGGCGTGCCACACGCCGCGTCCCGGCTGTGCAAAGGGCTTTGAAGGCACCATCAACTGTGAGGACCGCGTGAGTTGCTGCTTCGGTGTCGCCATGGGTGAAGAGGGCAACTCGCACAATCGGCACGTTGCAGCGGCCCCCGTTGTGCTAAGTCCTTTGTCTCTTGGACATCTTCAATCGGCCTCGGGAAGCGGCTGCGCCAAACCCCTGGGGGCTCTTCGATCCTTTCCTCCCGCGGGCTCGGGTAGCTGAGGCTTTGGGCGTAGGTCGTAGGTCGGTGGTGAAGTGATCGGCGGCGCCGCAGGATTGGAGGCGTGGACTCTCTTGATTTTGATGTGGACGATTTCCTGAAGCAGCCGCTCACCGCTCGTATCGCGACGAGCGGGCCGACGGTACGTCCTGTCTGGTTCCTCTGGGAGGAGGGGGCCTTCTGGACCTTGACCGGTCCGTGGGCCCGATTGTTCGACCGCGTGAAGGATGACCCGAACGTCGCCCTCGTAGTGGACGAGTGCGATCTCACGACGGGATGTGTCCGGCAGGTGATCGCTCGGGGCCAGGCCGAGCTTGTGCCCTTCGATATACCGCGGGGGCGGCGCAAACTTGCCCGCTATCTGGGTGCGGACGAGGCTTTGTGGGACGTGCGTTTTGTGCGTTACCTGCACGATGATCCGGGCGAACGAGGCACGATGTGGCTGCGTTTGATGCCTGCCTCACTCACCGCGACCGATCTCAGCTACTCCGTTGCGTAGTGACGGCGCACTTCGCGGTGCTGTTCGACGCCGCCTTCATGGGCGTCATGGGCGGCATGGGCGGCATGGGCGGCATGGCCAGCAGGATGTCTGCCTCCCGTGCGATCCGCGATCCGCGATCGGCGATCAGCTGAGCAAGCGCCGCATCCGCGCGGTGATCTCCGTCGCGGAAGATGGACCTGGCCGTCGGCTGCGGCGGGGCAGCCGGGACGGAAGACCGCCTGCGTTCGACCGAGCAGCGGCGCGGCACTGCCACACGCTCTGAGCAGACCGCCACCATCTACCTGGCCGAACTTCCTAATCGATCGCTGGGAACTCCCTCTAATCCGCCTGCTGACTCAGGGAAGTTGTGTGATGCCAGCTGACGCGGCGCGGTACGCCCACTGTCAGACGTTGCTGGCAGCATCACCGCCATGAACGCCGTGCATGCCACCCCACCGCGGCCGGTCGACGTGACCGCGCTCTCCCCTCGACTGGCCCCGCCGGCGCGTACGGCGACTCGACTCCACCCGCGCCCCGGTGCCCCGGCGCCCCGACCGTGCGCGACAGCTCCGTCGGCGGCCCGCTGCGCTGGCCCGCCGACGAGCCGTGGCCGTACTGCGACGAGCCGCACGACAGTCGCGCGGCGCCTGTGGTCCACTCGCCGGAAGACATCCAGCTCCTCCGCCGCGTCCGTGCCGCATGGCCGAGCGGCTGCACCTCGACCCCGAGGCGGCCCAGTGGGCCCCGAGGAGTTGGAGGTCTTGAAGCGGATCAGCGCGGGCCGCCCGAGGTTCGACGGCCTGGTCCCTCTCCTCCCCGTTGCCCAGCTCTACGCCCGCAAAGTCCCCTCCCCCACCCACCCGACGCCGACCTCCGCCAGGTCCTGTGGTGCCGCTTCGACCACGCGGAACGCCCCCACCCCCGCACCGCACTGTTCTGGTGCAGAGGTTGGTCAAGTAGAGCTCCTGCGGGTCATACGCGTACGAGCTGTACAGCGCAGGGTCGACCGTCTTCCAGCAGCTCATATCCTCCAGCTGGTCACGAAGCTCCTTGTCCAGCTCCCGGGGGTTGGGGAATTCGGTGACCTTCTCCGGTGGGAGCAGGCACGGCTTCGGGAGGTAGTAGTCGAGCTCGACGACCGGCGGCGCCGGCGGCTGGACCGACTGGGCCGTCACCGACCCCGCAGACCGCCCGTGCCCGAGTGCGGCACCGCGACGGTCCCGCTCCTCACCATCGCCTCCTCGGAACGGGGCGGCGGCAGCGAGACCTGGATCCCTGAGGAGGGACGGACGATCCCGGGCCCGCCTCCCCTGGGCGCGCGGGACGGCAACTTCACCCGGATCGACATCGCCGGCGGCAACAACCTGCAACTCCACGTCCGCCCCGACTCTCCAACGGCAGCATCGCTCACTGCCGGATGACCCAAACGACGGGCCCTGGAGGCCGTCTGCTCGCTGACCGTCCGGCAGGTTCGCGGAGCGACACGCTCAGAGCCAGCACCGTTCAACCGCGCTGCGGTCACTGCGCCGTTGCGGCTCCGCCTTGGACGTCGCCGACGCGGACGCTGGGCGACAAGGCGTATTCCAGGCGGGCGATTCGCCTCCTGCTGCGGCGCGTGGGCATCGTTGCCACGATCCGCGAAGGCCGCGCCCCGGAGGCCAACCGGTTGTGCATGTGAAACAGCCGCTCGCGGCGGCGCGGGCCGAAGGGCACATCAGCCCCCAGCGGCATCCCCCGGCGCGGACCGCAGCCAGGTCTCCATTATATGTAGTGTGCGGAAATGACAAGAAGCGAGCGAATCGCGGACCAGCTGGACCGGCACTGGCAGAAGAACCTGCGGCCGCGGCTGCACGGTCTTGCCGACGAGGAGTACTTCTGGGAGCCGGTGCGCGGCTGCTGGAGCATCCGCCCAAGTGGCACGTCGGCCGCACCGATGTCGGAAGGTTCGGGCCAATGGACGATGGACTCCGCGTCCCCCGACCTGGTGCCAACGCCGGCACCGGTGACCACGATTGCCTGGCGGCTGGCGCACATCATCGTGTCCTGCCTGGGCTATCGGGTCGGATGGCACTTCGGCGGCCAGGACGTCGACTCCGAGACATTCGCCTACGCGGGGACCGCTGACGAGGCGCTGAAACAGCTCGATGAGATGTACGGGAGATGGAACGCGGGGGTCCGCGAGCTCTCGGACGCTGACCTGGAGAATCCACCCACGGTGGGTCCCGAGCGGTTTCCCATGGAGGGCATCGTCCTGCACGTCAACAGGGAGCTGATCCATCACGGCGCCGAGATTTCCCTGCTGCGCGACCTCTACCGCTGCCAGGACGGAGCCGTACCGCGCCGAACATGACTTTCCGGTGACCGACGATCGAGCTTCGGGGATCTACGTGGACGCCGTGATGCTCCGTGGCTGGGCTGCGAGCTTGCGGGCGTGGCCGGCCTTTTAGCCGGTGACGACCATGGGGTTATCCGGGTCGTTGTCCGGGCCCAGGAGGCCGAGATCGGCCAGGGCGGCGAGGCCGGCGGCGCGCGGCGCGTAGGTGGGGCAGGATGCGGTCACGGCACTGCGGGCGGCGGTGATGTCGTGAGTGCGGCCGGGCAGAGCCGCGGAGAACCAGATCATCCGGCCCCGTTCGTCGGCCAGGGCGAGGACGTGCAGGCCGTGGCAGTTGTGTTTGCCGGAGTAGTTCGGCCGGTCGCCGTCCCGGTGCGGTGGTGCGGCGCTGAGTGGGGGGCAGGGGCCATCGCTCAGGACTGTCTCGCCGCCCCGCACCGGTGATCTCCTTCAGGGCGCGGCCCAGTCGTGGGGCCCTGGCAGCCAGCAAGGTGATCAGCTCGTCTCGATCCGGCGCCGGCGCCGGATGGTGGTGTCGGAGACGTCGTTGCCACCGGCACAGCCGCCGGGGGCACCTTGGTCACGCCTGGCCCTCCGTGCGGGCCGGTCACGGACGGACAGTGAACTACCCATCGGGCCGTTTGCGCAGCCGGCTGCGGTTCGGCCGGCTTCGTCAACTTCATCAGCTTCGTCAACTTCCACGCAGCGGCGAGTTCGTTACGAACCGGCTCAGCCGGTAGGTGGTCGGCAGCGCCAAGCGCCCACACAGTGTGTCGATCCGGATCATCGACCCGTCGACTCCTGCCTCCCCGAGGCGGCGCAACTGCGCACGTACCTCCCCTTGCTCCCGAGTCTCAACGATCACTTCCCACTGACCCGCGCCCGGTGCGGTGCGAGCGGCAAGGCGCTGATTCTCCGCCTCCTGCCGCCGCCTTCTCTTCCCTCGTCCTGGCATCAGCCCAGACTCACTGACCGGCGGCAAGGCGGCAGGGCGATCGGGTCGAACATTCGCATTGTCGGCGTCGCCCGAGCCCCGCTCGGTGATTATTTGTCAGACACGCTAGGCAGTCCCCAGCATGTGCAAGGAGAATGGGCCACTCCGGTTGCCCGTACTATCGCCGTGTCAGGGCATCTGTGTACTGAATATTGCTGCCGCCCCGCAGACCTCGGCCCCAACCCCGGTCTCGTAAGGCACACATGTGCAGCAGGCTCCTCAACTCCGGTCTCAGGACCGGGAAGGGATGTGCGTCCCATGTCCGAGAACACTTCCACGACCGAACTGACCTCGCAGTACGCCGCTCAAGTACGTGCCGACCTCGAACGCAACGCCAAGGAACAGCACCGCCTCAGTGCGGAAATCGCCGCGTTGCAGGAGCAGTTGGCGGCTCACCAACGCGACCACGCGGTGCTGGTGAGCATCCAGCAGGCGCTCGGTGAGGCGCCGGCTTCCACACCGCCCACCACCCGGCCGGACCAGGCCGCGGTGCCCGCCCCCCGCAGCGGGAAGAAGACCTCAGGGTCCGGCGCAAACAAGCAGGAACGTTCGAAGAAGACCGCTCCCCAGCCCCGCCGTGCCACAGCCGGAAAGGCGACTGCCGACAAGGCGGCCGGCGGAAAGGGCAAGAGCTCGGGCACGGGCACGGGCACAGGCACAGGCACGGGCACAGGCACAGGCACGACCGGATCCGCGAAAGCGGCGCAGCCGACACTGGTCGAACTGATCCGCGGCCACCTCGCCGATCAGAGCGAGCCGCGCTCGGCGGCAGAGATCGCCACGGCCCTGGGCCAGGCCCATCCCAAGCGCAGTGTCAAGACGACCGTGGTGCGCACCACGCTCGAAGGGCTGGTGGCCAAGAGCCAGGCCCAGCGCAGCAAGCAGGGCTCATCCGTCTTCTACACCGCTGCTTCGGCGTCGGTGCCACAGCCGACGACACCGGCGCAGGCCGAGGAACAGGCCAAGGAGCAGACCAAGGAGCAGGCCGCACCAGCCGACGCATGACACCTCCGCGACACGCCCCCGCCCGGCCACTGTGCTTGGACCACGGGACATCCGCCGAGCGGCGTCCTCCTGGACTGTCCACATCGGCCTGGTCACCAAGGGCCGCGCGCACTGGGCGGAGCTAGGGCCTGTCGCGGGAGTGCGGGCCGACGCCGCACAACGATGTCTGATTGCCGCCAGCAGAATCCGTGCGTGATGCTCATGCTGGCGGTATGACGACATCATCCACTACGGACTCAATAGCAGTTCTCACCGGCATGTATGCGGCTGAGGCGGAGTACTTGGCGGCCGGAGGCCCTGGCGAGGCTTCGTTCGATGTGCTCGCCCCCTTCTTCGCGCCGGATGTAGAACTGCACCAAGCAGACGCGCTGCCCTACGGGGGCACTTGGCGCGGGCACATAGGCATGGCGCAGTTCTTCCTCGCGATGGGGCAGGTGTGGGAGTCGTTCGACATGGTGGCGCAGGAGTTTCTTGCCACCGGTGAGACCGCGGTCGTGCTCACACAGGTCCGTGCCCGCGCTCGTACGACCGGCCGTGAACTCAGCTTCCCGATCCTGCAGACGCTCACGGTCAAGGACGGGCGGATCACCGAGGTCCGTCCGTTCTACTGGGACACGCAGGCTGTCGCCGACGCCTGCACCGCGCCGTCACCGACAGACTGAATGTGCGGTCGTCGTACAGCTGGCAAGGCGCAGAGGTACGCGGCAGGCAGGGCCTCCCTGGACCGAGGCAGGATGTATGTTCCAGGTCCAGCCGGTCAGACGGTTGACCGACGGGTACGGCGGTGAGCCGGCGAAGGGCTCGTTCGGTGCGGCTCATGCGTTGGTGGCTGCGCGGTGGGAACCGACGGTGGAATATGCCAGGTCTGCGGACATGACGTCTCTCTGGTGGGACGCTGGAAATAGCCGGCCGCCGCCGCGCGGGAGCGGCAGCGGCCGGGCGCGAGGACCCCCGAGGCTCCCCCTCGATCGCTCCTCACGCGGAACACCCTCAGTGGGTGGCCTGGGCTGCGGGAATAGCCCTGTCGACCGCCACCCTCTGGCGGGCGGCGGCTGGAGCTGCGTAGTCGGTGATGCGGCTCCAACCGATCTTCGTGAACGTGCAGCCTGTCACGGCTCGGGGACCGGGAGCCTTCGGTGTGGGCCAGAGCCCGACTTCACCTGCTCTGAGAGTAGAAGAGAAGCCAGGTTGATCGGAAGCCGCTGGCCACGTTGCTCAGCCGGCCTCGGCTTGGGCCCTTGGTGTGGGCGGCTTCCCTGCTGAGAAACTGGCGGCTATTTCATTCGTGGCTACGTGGGGCTGTACCTGGCAGCAGTTGCCCACGGCGTCGTCCGTGCCGCCCGGGACGACTCAACGTACTCGCCGCACTCAACGTACTCGCCGCACTCAACGTACTCGGCGAGCTTGACGTGCTCGGCGCCCGCGGCAAGCAGGGCAGGGGCGGCGGTGATCGCCATCCCCGGACCGCTGATCGGCGCCGGTGGCAAGCGGAAGACGGCGGAAGACATCGCAAGTCCCCGGTCTACTCTCGAACGTACTCCCGCCGGAGCGCTTCGGCTTCACCTCCGCGGCCGAGCCACATGAGCATGCTGACGAAGTCCTCGACGGCGCCCGGGTGGCCGAGTTCCACGGCGACTCGGTAGAAGGGTTCCGCTTCGCTGTGCCGCCCCATCTTGCGCAGCAGGGCAGCGAGGGGTTGTGCCACCTGGCGGAAGCCCCCTGTGAACATGCGCCGGTACAGCGCGAGAGCCTCCGCGTGGCGCCCCGCGCCGACGAGGAGTTCGCCGAGGTTGCCTGCCGCATAGGGGTCGCCAGTCGCAAGCGCGCGGCGGTAGAGGGCTTCTGCCTCGTCGAGACGGCCTTGGTCCTCCAAGAGGATGGCGAGGTCGTTCGCGGCGTCGGGGTGGCCTTTCCCGAGGGCTTGCCGGTAGCGGGACTCCGCCTCCTGCACGTGCTCCGCCGCGGTCAACAACTGGGCGAGATCGTACGCGGCGTAAGGGTTTCCGCGGTCGGCCAGCTGTCGCCAGGCCTGCTCGGCGACCCGCGGTGCGGCGCTACGAGCGTTGCGTGCGACGATCAACCGGTCCGCCTCGGTGGCGGAGTGGGCGAGCGCGGCGTGCCAGAGCCATTCCGGCAGCGGCGCATCCGTGTGGTCGACGAGGTAGTCGAAAGCGGCCCACCTTCCGTCCCGTGCCGGCACCAGCAGACTGGTGACGCCGTGACGTACCTCCGACGCCCAGGCAAAGGCGGCCTCCAAGGGTTCTGGCCGCAGCACACCGTCCGCGGTCAGACACCGCTCGTGCAGTTCTTCCAACTGGCCTTGGGAATAAGGGCCTTGCAGGCCCGAGCGAGTGAGGTCGACGGCCACCCGGACCAGTGCCGCTCCGCGCGCGTGACCGTTCCCCGCTCCTGCGCGGCGCCACTCCAGCAGGAGCGCGGGCCCAGCGGCAAGATACTCGGCGACTCCGTAAGGGCCATGGTGGGCGACCGCCTCCAGCACGCGAGCGTCCTCGTACTGCCCGGCGCGCGCGAGTTCCCGTTCGCTCCATAACCGGTGCAGGTCGACGACCTGAGCGGCTCTCAGCAGGTGCGTCCAGGGGCCCCGGTCACGCTCGGCGCCGAACGCCTCGAACGGCTTCAACCGCATCGTCGCGACCACGGGCACGCGTCGCCGCTCCAGGGCGGCCAGCAGGCCGGCCCCCAGGCCACCGGGCCGCAGGAACCTCTCCAGATCGTCCAGCCATACCACGCACGGTCCGTCATGGTTCTCCACGGACGTGACGGCATAGGACATGTCCTCGTCCGGGGGCGGCGCGCACACGCGGTGGTTCGGCAGCACCGTCCGCACCGCTTCGAACAGGGCTCGGGTCTTGCCCGCCGCGGAGTCCCCCACCAACACCACGAGCCCGCCCCGCCGGGCCGTCTCCTCGACACATCCGCGGATCCGTTCGTCGACGTCGCGGGCCACATAGGGCGGGACCCGGTGGTTACCGGCGTCCGGGAGAGACGGATGCACCCCCGCCGCCAGCGGCTCCCACGCCCCGGCCACAGGCCAGTCGGCCGGGTCCTCCCCCGGCCGATGGGGCGCCGACCCGAACGGCGGTGCGATCGTCACGTTCTGCACGATTTGCGCCTGTACCACCGGACCCCGCACACCACCAGAAATCCAGTTGCGCCCCATGTCCGCCATCGTAGCCAGCTCCACGCTGCCGAACCCGAGCTCAATAGGAGGGCCGTGACCGGAGCCCGCCGGCCGAGCCACTGATCGGCGTCCCAGGCCCGGAACCGCTCTACGTCGGTGAACCCCGGCTTTCCTTCGATCCACGTCCAGGTTTCCTGGCCCGGACGCTCGTATAGGGTCCGCGTGTGCCGTGATCGGCACAACCGTCGCGGCGCGCGTGGTTCCCTTTCCTCACGTACGGGGGTACGTACCACATGGACTTCGTCTTCCACATACTCTTCCCACTGTTCATCGTGCTGGCGTTCTGGGCCGCCTACGCGATCGTGCGCCGGACGCGGGAACGACGCGCGGCCTGGGAAAGCGGACTCACCGCGCAAGCCCGCGTTGTGCGCGCCTGGATCACCGTCCAGATGGTCAACGACGTGGCGCGGCGCACCCAGTGGCACGAATACGACTTCACGACGGCGGACGGCATGGCCGTCCGGTTCAAGGAGCCGGGCGGCCCACCGGGCCGGGAGGCGGGCGACGAGACACGTGTGTACTATGCGGACGAAGAGCCCGACAAGGCCACCGCCTCCGAACCCCAGCCGGGCAAGGACATGTTCGGGACGGTCCTAGGCCTCGGCATCCTCGGGGTGGGGGTCATCATCCTCACCAAGGTGATGATCCAGTACTGGTAACAGCGCTGGTTCCGCCGGTTCGCGAGCGGCCAACGAGGACACTTTCCGGGCCCCCGCACCCATGCTTGGAGGCTGCTGTTGTCATGCGCCTTCGCCGCTGTCCCACCGGCACCACCGGCACCACCGGCACCGAACGGGCCCTGACCGTACCGCTGTTGCCCATCCCGGTCTGCGACATCGTGGTCGGCGGGACCCGGAGAAGCACCCGGGGCGGGCATCAGCGGCCGGGTCCTCGCTGGCCGGGTCCTCGGTGACCGGCGAGATGGAGTCAACATCCGCCGCGGTGCACATTCGCGGTGAGCATGGTCCGGTCCGCATCCGAAAAATAGTTTGCCCGCGAGCCGGCGTTGTCGACAGGATCCGCCCCATGACTGCGCCTATCGCCTTCCTGCCGCTGACTTCCACCGCCTGCTCGGTGCGAGTCCAGCAGCAGCCGGGCCGACCGCGAAGGCCTGGCTTCCCTCGCTCATGATCGCCGTTCTGATCGCCGTTCTGATCGCCGGACTCCTCGCAGGTTATGGCATTGCCATGCCCGTGGGAGCGGTCGCCACATATCTGGTGGCCCTAACGGCTCGGACGTCTCTGAGAATCGGTGTGTTCGCCGCACTGGGTGTCGCAACCGCTGACGGCCTTTACGCATTGATCGCCGTGACCGGGGGCTCCACAGTTACTCCCCTCATCGAACCAGTCCTGGTTCCCCTGCGATGGGCTTCCGCCTCGGTGCTCATCATGCTGGCCCTCTGGAGTGGCGTCACGGCTGTCCGCCAATTCCGGGGGCAGCAGACGGCGACCCGCACCGATATGACGCCCCTCACGCCTGTTCGGGCCTATATGGGATTACTGGCGATCACGATGATGAACCCCTTGACCGTGATCTATTTCGCGGCGCTTCTGCTCGGCAGCAACATCGCAACCGCTGCCACTCACGTGGAGCAGGCCGTTTTCGTCTTCGCTGCGTTCGCGGCGTCCGCCAGCTGGCAGTTGCTGCTCGCCGGCGGCGGATCCCTGCTGGGCCGAACGTTGACCGGCAGCCGTGGCCGGCTCATTACCACCATGATCTCCAGCAGCCTGATCACCGCACTCGCCATCCACCTCGTCATCTCGCCGGCAGGTACTTATGCGCAACAACTCAGGGCATACGTCGAAGTCGGCGTAGCTCCCGGGTGTCTATCTCTTTGCCTCGGTGTGCCAAGCAACCACACATGGCTCACCTGCCGCCCCGGCGGACTGCGCAACGGTCCTCCCTCGAAGACTGCTCTCCCAGCCCTGCCGTACCTCGCGGTCAGATCTGCTGCACCAGCATCCACGTGGCGAATGCCAGGACAAGCGCCCCGGTCGCTCGCGCCATCGCGTACCCCTTGCCGGTTGGCTCGGTCGCGTCCGGGTTCTTCACCCACCCTCTCTGCATGCTTCTGTTCACCTTCCAGAGCAGCTGGGGTCGTATGACTTGCACCAGCCCCATGATCAGGAAGAGACACAGGATCGGGATGAGGGCGGGGCTGCTGTCACCGTCAGAGGCGGCTTGGATGACCGCGGCGCGATTCATGCTCGCTCGGGTGCCCGGACCTCGTTTCAGAAAACAGTCGTGATGCGGTGAGGGCCCAGGATCAGGATGTGGTGCGGCCGGTTACGGGGCCCGGCCCGGCGCTCATCGCTGTGGGCCTGTGAGCCTGTGGGCCTGTGGTACTTCGCCAGTTTTAGCCGGCTGTGACCGGTCGACGGAGCACTGAACGCCTCCATTGGCGGGTTTCGCCATCCGTATCAACTCAGCTCTTATGTGTGCAGGGGTGTCGGGCTGGTGCCAGCGGGGCGCGTTGGTGTGAGCCGACAAGTGATCTCAGCATGCCGACCCCCGCCACGACGGCAGCGAGGTGCAGCACTGCAGCAACGGCGAGGTTCTCCGGCAGGGTGACGTCGGTCGGGCGGGCGAAGGCAACGAACAGGGTGAGAGGCAGTTTCCATCCGCTCCACGCGAAGAGCGAGCCCGACCCGAGCCAGCCGAGCGTGAGCAGGAGGTGATAGGGTACTCGCGCGGGACGTCGTCGGGCGAGCGCCCAGATGGCGGCGGATCCAGCCAGTGCCCAGAACGCACCCACACCCGTCAGCAGGCACCCATAGGCGTCCCTCTCCGCCGGGCGTGCGACTCCGAGGGCGCCGCCAACTGCCCAGTACAGCCAGACAAGACCGACGACGGCTGCGACGGCAGCGGCCCATGGCCCAGCGGTAGGGGTACCGTCCTTGACTCGCGCGGTAAAAGCTTCCGGCCAACGTCGCCGCAGGTAGGCGGGGAGCGCGAGGGCCAGCCCCAGCCCCATTCCGATGAAGCTGAACTGGATCAGAGCGCCTTCCCAGCCGGGCAGGGCAGAGTCGTCGCCCCCGCTGTCTGCCATGCCGCCGCGCATGGCATCCAGCACCGTGCTGAGCACGGCATACGGCAGGATCGACACGAGGAACCCTGCTCCCGTCCAGGCGCAGAAGACCACCAGCCACCCCGGTATCCGCATGCCCCAGGGCCGCACCAGGGCAAGCGCCAGGGCGATCCCGATCCCCGCCATGCCGATGGTCACTGTATTGAGCACGACCCAACCGGCCAGGTTGAAGCCCTCCCCGATCGGCGCCAGTCCCAGCAGCGAGCCGACGACCCACAACACCTTGATCAACAAGTAGGGCGACAGTGCCAGTACCGCCCCGTATCCCGCGCACCGTCCAACCCGGTCCCAGCGTTCCACCTGGATACCCCTTCCTCAGCAGGAACTCCAGCCTCGGACATGCCCCGCGCGTGTACGTCCGCCGCGGGAAGCCTTCGCCTCCGTCGGACGGCGGATACGATCTCGTCACCCAGGCGGACCGGGCGCACGAGCTGCCCCGACGAACGCCAACTCGCAAACCGCTGGCTCAGTGGCATCAGTGCGTCACTCATGACACGAGGGCGGCGGTTCGTTCGACGAGTTGTCCTCGTTCGAAGCGGGCTCCGGCACGGACGAGGGCGACGAGGTGGGGTGCGTTCACTGTTCGCCACCACTGCTGGGCGGACTCGACGAGCTTGAAAACCATGGCCAGGGCGGCCGCTCGGGAGCCGGCCCCTCTGGTGACCTTCGTCGCAGCCGGACGGTCGCGAAGGTCGACTCGATCGGGCTCGTGGTCCGCAGGTGGATCCAGTGCTCGGCCGGGAAGTCGTGGAACGCCAGCAGCTCGGCCTCGTCATCGACGATCTTCTTGACGGCCTTGGTGATCAGCGAAGTGCTGCCGCTGCTCTACCTGCACGGCCTGTCGCGGGGCTGCCAGCGGCGAGGCATGCGCGCTCCCGTCCTCGCCGTCGGCGACGGCGCGCTCGGCTTCTGGAACGCACTGAACGAGGTCTTCCCCCAGACCCGCCACCAAAGATGCTGGGTTCACAGAACGGCCAACTGCCTCGACAGCGTCCCGAAGTCGGCCCATGCGGCGAAGAAGGCCATCCAGGACATCTGCAACGCCGAAGCCCGCGAGCACGTGGCCTGCGCTCACCCGTCGCCTCATCGACGCGCTTATCGTTCACCCGCGGCGTTCTCACTTCGCCCGCCCCGGCCACGGTCGTCACCGACCGCGGCTGGTGGTAGCCGTTGCGCACGACGAGGCGGTGCCCGGACTCGTCACGTTGATTCATCAACTCGTCAACTCGGTCTGGTCGCAGCTGATGTGCGGTTGTCGGTTACGGTTACGGTGGCAACGCTGCCGACCGCAGGACCAGCGCTCTACTGTGAGCCGATGCGCGCACACCACATTGACCGGCCGGCCGATCTCGACGTGGTCCGGGAATCCTATGACCAGGTAGCGGACAACTACGCCCACATGGTGATGACGACGGGCATGGGTGACATCCGCCGCCACCCCTGGCTCAAGGCGTCGATCGACGCCTTCGCCGACACCGTGGGCGGGCTCGGGCCCGTCCTCGACGTCGGCTGCGGACCCGGCACAGTGACCGGCTACCTCGCCGAACGCGGACTCGACGTAGCCGGGGTGGACCTTTCACCCCGCATGATCGAGAACGCGCGCCGTCTTCATCCGCAATGCCGTTTCAGCGTCGCCTCCGCCACCGAGCTCGACCTCGATGAAGCGTCCTTGGGCGGCGTGCTCGGATGGTGGTCGCTGTTCAACCTTCCCCGTGATGTCCTCCCTCAGGTCCTCGCCCATTTCGCGTACGCCCTGAAGCCGGGCGGGCACTTCATCACCGCCACACACGTCGGCGACGAAGACGCAGTACGCACCGAGGCGTACGGAGGAGTTCCTGTCCGCTGGACCACGCACAAGTGGCGGCCGGAGCAGTTCGTGGACCTGATCGAGCAGGCCGGACTGCAGCCGGTCGCCGAACTCCGGCTCGCAGCGGATGAGCAGGCCGGGCCGGGCCTGGTTCTCATGGCCAAGCGACCCGCCTAAGGGCAAGCATCTTTGCAGAGCCCCATCGGCCGACCTTCGTCGCGCACGGACCCCTTCCCACTCGGGCCCCAGGATGAAGTGGCAGAGGAACGTGGGCTGATCAATCGCATACTGCCGTAGCTCGCCGATCCGGGTGTCGCCCTGTGGGAGCCACCATGTGCCGTGCACTACCGCTCCCTTCAGCCTCCCGGGTGACGACCGCACCGGCACCTCCCAGGTCCAGGCAGGTGACGTACGGGCCGGGCGTGAAGTCGCGCAGCGGCACGTCGAGCAGGTCGGCCGCCGCGTTGTACCCGGCCACCTTGCCGAGCGGAGCGGCGTGCCGGCAGGCCCGCATGACCGTGTGTTCGGCGTCGCACGCCGCTGCAGCCGTGTCTCCGGCGACGAACACGTCGGGGAGCGCGCGCAGCCGCCGGTCCACCGGCAACCGGCCCAGGGAGTCGAGTTCGTCGGAGCTGCCGGGTGAGGTCACTGGCCGCGAGCCCCGCGCACCAGACCACGACATCCGCCTCGATCCTGGCGCCGCCGGAGAGGACGGCGTATCCGTCACCGACCTCCGTCACCGTTGCCCCGAGGCGGCGTTCCACGCCCAACTCCCCCAGTGCCGCCTCGATCTCCCCGCGTGGTCCCGGGTCAAGCTGGTCTGCGACCACTTCGGAGCGGTCCACCAGCAGGACCCGGCCCCGGGCCCGGCGGCGAGTGCGGTTGCGGTTGCGGTTGCGGCCTTCAAGCCGACGAATCCGGCGCCGACCACCACGACACGCAGATGCCCGGCGCCGATGGGCTCCATGATTCTTCTGAGCTCCACCTTGGCCGAATCCGGCTCCGGCTCGTACGGGCACGGCCGCAGCACCAGGGGCTCGTTCGGCCCTATGGGCGTGATGCGCAGGTCCGCATCCCCACGCGTCAGTGCTGCTCCCGCCGCGCTCCGCACACCCGCGAAACCGCCTCCGACGATCACTACGTGCGCCATCGTGTCTTCCTCTCCCCGGCCTCGCCCCCTCCGGGTGGCGAAGGGGGCGACAGGGAGACAAGACGGCAGGCTCAGATGTGACGCAGGCCGGCGAGTTTCTCAGGCTTGGCCAACCTCCTGTACGTCGTGATCCGTCCATCGGTGATCTCCACGGTGTCGAGCCAGACCAGTTCGCCGCCGCGGTAAGTGGCCAGCGCCGGGCGCGCGTTCACCTCGATGACCCGGAACGCGCCGGGGCGCCTGATGCTGGCCTGTCGGATCATCAGCAGCGCGATCGTCTCCGCACCGTGAACCGGCCTGCGCCCGGCGATGTCCCCCGCATCGGCGGCCGCCTTGAACGCCTCGAGCACACGTGCGACCTCGGCCCGGGAGGTCCCGGGCGGTTCCTCGGTCCCGGCAACCCGTGCTCGCGCCCGAGAGGCGAGCTTGCGGCTGACAGCGGACGTGTTGCCGAGCACCTCGGCCGCAGCGTCGGGGCTGAAGGGCGTGGACGGCACGCTGCGGCTGATCGTCTTCATGGGTGCGGCGCAACCTGCTCCGCACCCACCCTCAGTGGTGGCGCGCCGCGCCTGATTCGCGGGGTGGCAATAACGGTGCTGGAGTGCGATCCAGAATCTTTTTCGGGTTCGGCGGCCCAGGAATGTCGAGAACGTACCACCGGCTCCGTCCCAGGGACATCAGCGGTCACCACCGGCCGTACGAGGAAGAAGGAGAAACCAGCATGGCGATTCAGCGGATGGACAACGTCGGCATCGTCGTCGAGGACCTGGACACCGCCGTCGCGTTCTTCGTGGAACTCGGACTGGAACTGGAGGGCAGGGCGCAGGTCGAGGGCCTTGTCGCCGACCAGTGCACCGGACTGGACGGCGTCCGCTGTGACATCGCGATGATGAAGACCCCGGACGGCCACAGCCGGCTGGAGCTGGCGAAGTACCGCAGCCCCGAAGCGATCAGCGCCGGACCCCGCAACCAGCCGCACAACATCCTGGGCACGCACCGCGTCATGTTCGCCGTCGACGACCTCAAGGACACTGTGGCCCGCCTGCGCCCGCACGGCACCGAACTCGTCGGCGAGATCGCCCGCTTCGAGGACAGCTACCTGCTCTGCTACGTCCGCGGCCCGGAGGGCATCATCGTCGGACTGGCCGAACAACTGCGCTGAGAAGGAGACACCGTGCCCTGCACGGCAAGCACCACCCGCCGCCCCGGGCGGCACCGCGCCGGTCAGGGGCGCAGCAGGGTCTTGATGGCGCGCCGTTCGTCCATGGCCTTGTAGCCCTCGGCGACCTCGGCCAGCGGCAGTTCGAGGTCGAAGACCCTGCCGGGGTCGATCCGGCCGGACAGGACCATGTCGATGAGGTCGGGCAGGAACTCGCGCACGGGGGCCGGGCCGCCGCGCAGCGCGACGTGGGAGAAGAACAGTTCCTGGCCATCGATCCCCACGTCGTGCGGGACGCCGACGAAGCCGATGTTGCCGCCGGGTCGGGTGGAGTGCAGGGCCTGGCGCATGGACTCGCTGTTGCCGACGCATTCCAGGACCCGGTCGGCGCCGATGCCGCCGGTGAGTTCCTTGATGCGGGCCGCGCCCTCTTCGCCGCGCTCGGCGACGATGTCGGTGGCGCCGAACCCGCGGGCCAATTCCTGGCGTGAGGCGTGTCGGGACATGGCGATGACGCGTTCGGCACCGACTTCCTTGGCGGCGATGACCGCGCACAGACCGACCGCGCCGTCGCCGACCACGGCCACCGTGTCGCCGCGCTGGACCTGGGCGGCGACGGCCGCGTACCAGCCGGTGCCCATGACGTCCGAGCAGGCCAGCAGGCTCGCGATGTGCTCTGCCGCGGGCCGGGTCGGGGTTGCGACCAGAGTGCCGTCCGCGAGGGGGATGCGGATGCGCTCGGCCTGGCAGCCCTCGGCGCCGACGAACTCACGGTGCAGGCAGTTGGTCTGGTAGCCGTTCCGGCAGTTGGGGCAGGTGTTGTCGCTGGCGAAGAAGGAGCCGACGACGAACTGGCCGACCTGCAGGGTGGCGACGTCGGCGCCGATCTCCTCGACGATGCCGACGTACTCGTGGCCGAACGGGGTGGGCTGCTCGACCGGGTTGATGCCGCGGTAGTCCCACAGGTCCGAGCCGCACACGCAGGTGGCGACGGTGCGGATGACGGCGTCGGTGGGCTTGAGGATCTTCGGGTCTGCGCGCTCTTCGAAGCGGACGTCGCCGGGAGCGTAGAGGATGGCTCCGCGCATGGTGTTGCCTTTCTCTGGCGAGCGGGGTGCGTGCCTGCCCGGGCAGGACCGGGCAGGACCGGGCAGGACCGGGCAGGACCGGGCAGGACCGGGCAGGACCGGGCAGGCAGGGCAGGGTACGGAAGACGGTCGGGTAAGGGGCGGTCAGCTGGTGATGGCGGCCTGGGCGGCGGTGTACTGCTCGTCGGTCACCGGCTCCAGCCACGTGGTGCCGTCGCCCTCACTGTTACCGACGACCATGGCGATGTGGGCCATGAGGGTCGTCTCTGTGGCACCGTGCCAGTGCTCCTCGCCTGCGGGGCACTTGAGGGTCTGGCCTGCGCTCACGCGCACCACACTGCCGTCGCGGGTACCGACGAGGCCGACGCCGTCGGTGATGTAGAGGACCTGGCCGTTGGCGTGCGAGTGCCAGTTCGTGCGGGCCCCGGGCGTGAAGCGGACCAGTGCGGAGGCCAGCCGGGCCGGCTCGGAGGGTGTCTCGATCGGGTTGAGGTAGACGTCACCGGTGAACCGCTCAGCCGGGGCCTTGGCGGTGGGCGTGGAGGTGATGTGTTCCATGACCTGCGTTCCTTGGTCGATGAGGATGTTCGATGAGGGCGTTCGGTGAGCGCCTTCGGAGTGAGCGCCTTCGGGGTGAGCGCCTTCGGTGAGGGGCTCTACACGGGGGCGGCGGCGGGGGGCGCCGGAAGGAGGACGGCTTCGCTCGGGGCGGTGATGCGTACGGCTGCGTCAGGCCGCCGCGTTCGCCTCGGCGACCTTCTTCAGCTGGTTGATCGCGGTCATCGCGTTGGGCCAGCCCGCGTAGAACGCCAGGTGGGTGATGGACTCGGAGAGCTCCTCCACGGTCAGCCCGTTCTCCAGGGCCTTGCCGAGGTGGTACGGCAACTGCTCGGCGCGGTAGAGCGCGGCCAGCACGCTGACCGTCACCAGGCTCCGGTCCCGCGGGGAGAGCTCGCCGCGCTCCCACACGTCACCGAACAGCACGTCGTCGGTGATCTGAACCAGCTTCGGCGCGATCGGCGCCAGCTCCTCGGGGGCGGACTGCTTCGACACGTAATGACTCCCTGTAATACGTCGAGTGCGTACCGGTAGGACCACTGTCTGCGGAAGCTGCCTCACCGGCAGCCCCAGCGGGGCGGTGGCGAGTGGTTCCGCAGCCGTGCAGCACCACCGATATCGAGGAAACCGCAGGTCAACGGCGCACGGAAGGCACTGTCGTTACAGGTACTGACAGGACCCCCCACATCGGACCTTTCAGCCCTAGCCTGGCGGTATGGACACCGCCCACGACATCCGCGAGTTCCTCGCCAGCCGCCGCGCCAAGCTCACCCCGCAGCAGGCCGGACTGCCCGCCTTCGGCAGCAACCGCCGCGTGCCGGGACTGCGCCGCGAGGAAGTCGCCCTGCTCGCCGGTGTCAGCATCGACTACTACGTCCGCCTCGAGCGCGGCCACCTCGCCGGCGCCTCCGAGGAGGTTCTCGACGCCGTCTGCAACGCGCTCCAGCTCGACGAGGCCGAGCGCGCCCACCTCTTCGACCTGGCCGCCGCGCAGCGCAGCAGGCCCGCCCGCCGCGCCAGGAAGCCGCGCACTCCCGTCCCGGCCAGCGTCCAGCGGGTCCTGGACTCCATGACCGACAGTCCGGCCTTCGTACGCAACGGACGCCTGGACACCCTCGCCATCAACCGACTCGGCCGCGCCCTGTACGCCCCGTTGTTCGCCGACGCGGCACCGCGGCCGGTCAACATCGCCCGCTTCCAGTTCCTGGACCCCGCCGGCCGGGACTTCTTCCCCGACTGGGACGCCGCCCTCAACACCACCGTCTCGCTGTTGCGCACCGAAGCCGGACGCGCCCCGCACGACTCCGACATCACCAACCTGATCGGCGAGCTGGTCACTCGCAGCGACGCGTTCCGTATCGCCTGGGCCAAGCACAACGTGCGGCTGCACCACACCGGCCGCAAACCTTTCCGCCACCCCGAGGTCGGTGAGTTCACCCTGGACTTCGACGCCATGGTGCTGCCCGCCCAGCCCGGACTGACCCTCACCGCCTACAGCGCCGAGCCGAACACTCCCGACCACGACGCCCTACGGCTGCTGTCGGCCTGGGCCGCCACCGAAGACGCCGTACAACACACAGAGTCCGCCGCCGACTGACATCGAGGGCCGGGCGGATCGGGTGGCCGGGCGGATCGGGTGGCCGGCCGGGTGCGCCTTCAGCGGGGCTTGCCTATAGTGCGGCGTGCCCGGGTAGCCGCTTATGAGGCCCTGCCGTCTCATGACATTGGTTCCTCGCTGTCAGGCTTGGCGGGCGTAGGACGCGAGGCGATCGGCGAGCTCGATGACGAGGTCGCGCAGTTCATCGGGGCGCTCGATGACGAACGGCCGGTCGAGTGAGGCGAGTACCGGAGGCAACCAGTCGAGCCGCTCCACCCGCAACTCGACGCGCCGCCAGCGCTCGGTCGCCCGGTCCTCACCCCCCACGGGCGCGCACTCCTCCAGGCTCGCGACGCCGGCGGGAAGGCGGGCACGGATCTGCCCGACCGTCCCGTGGATCCGCAAGGTCACCTCATGCCGGTACTCGGCCGTGGCGAACCCTGACAACACGCGCTCCGCCGGACCGGGACCCGCCGGCGCTTCGAACGAGCCGGGCAGCGTCCGCGCGTCTGCGATGCGATCGAGCCGGAAGGTTCGGTCCTCGCCGATCCGGGCGTCCTTGCCCGTGACGTACCACCGGCCCGAATGGGCGACGATCCCGTACACGTGCAGTGTGCGTTCGCTGCGCCGTCCGTCGCGGTCGGTGTAGCGGATCGAGACCGGTCGGCGGTGCCGCACCGCATCGGCGATGGTGAGCAGGACCCCGGTGTCCAGGGTGTCGAACTCTCCGGGCTGTTGCGTGGATCCGGGCTGTTCCGTGAATCCGGGCTGTTCCGTGAAGGCGAGGGATTCCAGAAGTGCGTCGAGCCGGCCGGCGATGCGCTTGGGCAGTACCCGCCGGATCTTGGCCGATGCCGTCACGTTTGCCGTGTGCTGCGTCGTCGTCAGCCCTGCCCGGCGGCCGGCGACCAGGCCGAGCAGCACGGCCAGCGCCTCTTCGTCGCTGAGCATGAGCGGAGGCAAGCGGTACCCGGGGGCGAGCCGGTACCCGCCGTAGCGGCCGCGCACCGATTCCACGGGCACGTCGAGGTCGATCAGCTGGTGCACATACCGCCGCACGGTGCGCCCTTCGACGCCGAGTCGGTCGGCGAGTTCGGCCACCGTCCGGGTGCCGCCCGACTGCAGCAGCTCCAGGAGTGTCAGCACGCGGCCAGTAGGTCGAGGCATGTACACAACCTAACGCGAATACAGGACCGATTCTGTCCACTATTTCTCCTAGCCTGCGACGTGCACGCCTTCGGCACGGCCCACGCCTTCAGCACAGCCCACGCCTTCGGCACAGCCACGCCTTCAGCACAGCCACGCCTTCAGCACAGTCAAGGAGATCCCCATGGACTTCGTCTCGATCCGCATCATCACCAGCGACGTAGCGCGCCTCGTCGAGTTCTACGAGCGAGCCACAGGCGCGCGGGCGACATGGGCCACCGAGGACTTCGCCGAACTCAAGACCCCGGGAGCCACCCTCGCGATCGCCGGCACCCGCACGGTCCCGCTGTTCGCCCCGGGCTCTGCCCGCCCGGCGGACAACCACAGCGTGATCATCGAGTTCCTCGTCGACGACGTGGACCGCGTCCACCAGAACCTGACCGGCTTCGTCACCGACTTCGTCAACGAGCCCACCACGATGCCCTGGGGCAACCGGTCGCTGCTGTTCCGTGACCCCGACGGCAACCTCGTCAACTTCTTCACCCCCGTCACCCCGGCAGCCATCGAAAAGTTCGCACGCTGACGCACCTCCCGCCACCTCGCCAAGTGGTACGCCCGCCGACGAGCGCACGGTGAGAACGGGATGCTCGACCACTCCTCCCGCCCGCCACCAACCCCGCCAGCACCCCTGAGGGCTGCGCCGACCAGGCGGAAGCGCCGCGACAGCAGACCAAACACAGGCCGGCCCGGCCCGCCTCGCCGTCGACCTACACCGGCTGCGCGGCGTCACACTCGCGCCGGGACCGTCCACCGCATCCTGGCGGCGAGGCGAGTCCTGGCGAGGCGAGGACTCAACCAGCTCCAGGATCTGGACCTGGACCTGGACCTGGACCCACCGACCGGAGAGCAACTGCCCGAGGTCATCCGCCACGAGCACGACCGGGTCGGCTTCGGCTTCGGCTTCGGCTTCGGCTTCGGCTTCGGCGTCAAGAAGTTCGGACGTATTACGACCGGCGGCGCCGGCGGATGCACGGCGTCGGCCCGTGTCCGCCCGCGCCTCCGACCCCGCCGGTTGTCCCAGCATCGGCGGGGCCGGATCCACGTACCCGCATTCAGCGCTCGACGACCACTCCTGGCCCGCCTGCACCGAGGCCGAGGCCGAGGCCCTGAATGAGGAGAAGGCCGTCACCGCGGTCGCCTTCTGGCACCGAGCCGTTGCCTTCTTCGCCACCCACTCGGCAGCCGACCATCCATCGCTGGACCGCCGGAGCAACCACCGGACCACCCGAGCAACCACCGGACCGTCGTCGACCAGCCGCCCGAACCACTCGCGGACATCCCACAACAGCCCACCTTGAGGACTTCGTGCAACCAAGGGTCTCGGGACACCGCCGGGGAGCGGCCGTCACTGCGTCCAGGCGCTGCTCGAGGGCACGCCATACCCAGGGTCGGAGCGCATTCTTACGCCTTCCGCCTTCGGCGGGGGTGGGACCCTCGGGGCGGTCGCCGAATCATCAGTCCTGCTCCGGGCTGAGGACGGCGTGGGCGGCCGTCAGGAAGCGTCGCACGGTGTCCCGTTCGGTGGGGTCGAAGGACTCCAGCACGCCCAGCAGCCTGTCGATGACGGGGCCGAAGAACTCCTGGCCCAGACGGATCGCCTCCGGTTCGACGCGCAGCAGGACTCGGCGCCGGTCGCGGTCGTCGCGGACGCGGGCCACGTACCCGAGCCGTTCCAGCCGGTCGATCACAGCGGTGGTGCCGGCGGAGTTGAGGCCGAGGCGGGCGCCGAGCAGGCCGACGGTGGCCGGCTCGCCCGCCCGGGCGGCGTCGAGGAGGCAGATCAACGCCCGTACGTCGGTGTTGTGCATGTCGTTGCGGGCGGCGAACTCGGCCTGCCGCAGGCCGAACTCGACGGTCACGGCGCGCAATAGGTGCACCAGCGGCAGGGTGTCCGCCCCCCGCGCCCCACCCCCGCCTTCGTATCCGTATCCGTGTCCGTATCCGCGCCCGTCGACCGCGCCACGGCCATCACCTTGGTTGTCGTCCACATCGCCTCCACCTAGCATCTCTCGCTGAACGAGATTATCGCGCGGCGAGAGAATGAGGTCACCATGTTCGTGTCCGGTTCCTTCCGTACCGCCTACGACGAGGTCCTCGGCCGGTGGCCCGGGCCGGTCGACCGCACCGACCTGCCGACCCCCTACGGGGTCACCCGAGTCAACAGCTGCGGCCCGGCAACGGCTCCGCCGCTGGTTCTGCTGCCGGGGGGTGGGGCCACCTCCACGGTGTGGGGCGCCTGCGCCGCGGCCGGCCTCGCCCGCCGTCATCGGGTGCACGGCGTCGACCTGATGGGAGACCCGGGGTTCAGCGTGCCCCAGCCCGGGCGTCCGGTCCGTTCCGTCGACGATCTCGCCGGCTGGCTGGACGCGGTCCTCGACGAGATCGGTTCCGCGGGCGCCGGTGAGGGTCCGGTGCTGCTCGGCGGACACTCCTACGGAGCCTGGATCGCGGCCCACTATGCAGCCCGCCACCCGGAGCGGATCGCCGGCCTCGTCCTGCTCGACCCGACCCGTGTCTTCACCGGCCTCCGCCCCGGCTACGTCCTGCGCGCGCTGCCGATGCTGGTGCGGCCCACCCCCGAACGGATCCGCTCCTTCCTCACCTGGGAGGCCGGCGGAGCCGCCCTCGATACGGCTTGGCTCCGCCTCCAGGAAGCGAGCGCGGGCTTCCCGGCCGTCCGCCCCGTCACCGGGCCGCTGCCGGACCCGGCGCCCTTGCGACAGTTGCCGGTGTACGTGCTGCTTGCGGGGCGGGCCCGCTGCCACGACCCCGGCCGCGTCGCCCGGGCTGTTGCCGAGGCGCTCCCGGGAGCGCGGACCGAAGTCCTGGCGGGGGTCTCGCACCATGCGTTCCCGATGGCCGCGGCCGAGGGGATCGCCCGGCGGATGGACGCCGCGTCGAGCTAGCCGGACCGGGCCCGGTAGGTCGACGCCCGGGCGGTCACGCCGTGCGTGACAGGGCGATCTGGTCCACTGGCTCCGGCTCGCGCCCCGCCCGCATCAACCGAGATGCGATCGAAGGCGGCCGGTGGCTGGTCACGCTCTCCGGGACCCGTGGCGGCGAGCCCTCGGGAGACCCGGCGGACTTCATCGCCTTTGCCCGCGGGGTACGCCACCCCGTCGTCGCCGATTCCATCGCCGACGCCGCCCCGGTGACGGACCTCGTCATCACCCGCAGCACTGTCAACCGGCGCCGGTTCTTCGAGAAGGTCAGACCCTGGCCCGACGGGTTCATCGTTCTCAGCGGCGCGGTCGCCGCCTACAACCCGCTCTACGGGCACGGCATGCCGGTCGCCGCCCAAGGGGCCATGGCACTGCGCGAAACAGCCCGCCAGCCTCCCGTACGCGCCCCGGGCTGACCCGCAGGGCGCAACGGGCCCTGGCCCACCCCGTCTCCGTGGCCTGGGGCCTGTCCACCGGTCAGGACATCTTCCATCCAGGTGTCATCGGCGGCACGCCTACCCCCGCCGACCGCGGGGCCCACTCCGCCCCCGGTGGGACGACCCTGTTCAGTGCAACTGGACCGCTCTCGGCTGCGATTCACTATGGATACGACCGTGCAGCGGGCCCTGCTGAAGCGTCGACCGCCCCCCTCCCCCTCCCGGCGCGCAGCAGGGACCTCCGGCGCGGCGTGACAGGTATACGCCTGACGGTCGGGTGCCGTGCCTCAGGGTGGATGCCCCGCAGCGAATTGGGGCCTTCGTGACCTTAGGGCATAGGTTGACGGCATGGTGGAGGGGGCGAACTCCGCGGCACGGACCATGCCGCAGGAGCAACGGAAGAGGGGGCGGCATGCCGCCCCGCGTAAGAAGAACGAAGGCGGGCTGGCTCGTTCGTCGTTGCTGATGGCTGTCGGCACGGTGGTGTCCCGGGCGACGGGACTGATCCGCCAGGTGCTGCAGGCCGGAGCGCTGGGCACGGGCTTGCTTGCCAGTACGTACAACACGGCGAACACGGTGCCGACGAGCCTGTACACGCTGCTGATCGGTGGCGCGCTCAACACCGTGCTGGTGCCGCAACTGGTGCGGGCCAGGGCGACCCAGCCCGACGGTGGCCGCGCCTATGAACAGCGTCTGGTCACGCTCGTGGTGTGCGTGCTGGGCGTCGGGACGGCGCTGGCGGTGTGGGCGGCGCCGCAGATCGTGGGCCTGTACATGCGGGACACCCCGGACAGTCACGAGGCGTTTGAGCTGACGGTGACGTTCGCGCGGTTCCTGTTGCCGCAGATCTTCTTCTACGGGCTGTTCGGCATCTACGGGCAAGTGTTGAACGCCCGGGAGAAGTTCGGCGCGATGATGTGGACCCCGGTGCTGAACAATGTCGTACTGGTCGGCATGTTCGCCGCCTATCTGGGGCTGATGACAGTGCCTGACCGGGTGGAGGACATCACCGACGGCCAGGTGTGGCTGCTGGGGGTCGGGACGACGGCAGGCATCACCGTGCAGGCCCTGGCGCTGATCCCGTTCGCGCGGGCGGCCGGTTTCCGGTTGCGGCCGCGGTTCGACTGGCGGGGCACCGGTTTGGGCAGGAGCGTCCACGCGGCGAAGTGGACGCTGCTGTTCGTCCTGGCCAACCAGGTCGCCCTCACAGTGGTCACGAACTACGCCAATGCCGCCGACCAGGAACTGCCACAGGCCGGCGCGGGCTACTCGGCCTACACCTACGCGCAGACCATCTGGATGCTGCCCCAATCGATCGTGACGGTGTCGCTGGTGACGGCGCTGCTGCCGCGCATGAGCCGGGCGGTCGCCGAGGGACGCATCCCGGATCTGCGCTCGGACCTGTCCCGGGTGCTGCGGATCAGCGGCGTGGTCATCGTGCCGGCCGCTTTCCTCTTCCTCGCCCTGGGGCCGCAACTCGCCTCGCTGCTGTTCGCCCACGGAGCGTCGGACGCGGACTCCGTCCGCCCGTTGGGCTACATGCTGCAGGCGTTCGGGCTCGGACTCATCCCGTTCTCCGCCCAGTACCTGCTGCTGCGCGGCTTCTACGCGTTCGAAGACACCCGCACTCCGTTCTTCATGGCGGCCTGGATCGCGGGCGTGAACATCGCCCTGGCCACCGCCTGTCATGTGCTGCTACCCGCCCGGTGGGCGGTAGTCGGCATGGCCGGCGCCTACACCCTGTCCTACCTGGCAGGCCTCGCGCTCACCGCGTATGTGCTGCGCAGGCGCCTCGGGGGCCGCATTGACGATGGTGGCCTGCGCCGGACCTACGTGAAATTGTTCTGCGCCGCGGGCCCGGCTGCCGGGCTGGGCTGGGTCGTAGCACGTGCGTGCGCGGACCTGGGAAGCGGTACGTGGGCTACGGCCGTCGCATTGGCCGCCGGGGCGCTCGCGACAGCCCTGGGATACCTCCTTCTTGCCCGGCTGATGAAGGTCGACGAGTTGCGGCGCTTGCCCGGGATGCGTTGAAGAATCCGTCTCGATTCCTTCGTCCAGTGATGCGTCGAAGTGACATGCTCCCAGGATGACTTCGTCGATATCCGAGTCGTGGACCCGTATAGAGGCTTGGCTCGCCCGGCACGCACCTCGTACGTTCGCTGCTCTTGGCCCTCCGGCGGAGCGCTCGGCGATAACCGAGGCCGAGCAGACCATCGGACTGCCGTTCCCCGAGCCCTTGGTGGAGTCGTTGCTGCGGCACAACGGCATGGGCCACTACGACCTGCTGCCACCGTGCTGGTCATTGCTCGACGTGCACGGCATCACCAGGGAATGGCAGACACGCATGGAAATCTACGCGGATGAGCCGGCGGGAACAGAGGAAGGCGACCCGGACGGGGAATTCGGGCCGTGGTGGCATGCGCGGTGGATCCCCTTCGCCTTTGACGGTTCAGGGGACAACCTCATCATCGACCAGCGCTCCAACCGCCACCGCGGAAGGATCGGCGACGCCGATCACGAAACAGGATGCTCTTTCTCGCACCGCCCCATGTGGGCGTCGTTCCCGGCTCTCCTGGAGGCAACAGCCACGGCTCTGGAAACCGGCAAGGCAGTGGACGGTTACCTGCCTGTCGTAGTCGACGAGGATGAGTTGGACTGGGACTTCTGATGCTCGGTCTTTTGGGGCGAGCCGTTCAAGGGATACGGAGGCCACGGAGGTTTATGCATGCCTGAGTTGCTGGCCCGCGACCAGATGTCCTCCCGCGCCTTCCTCGCGGAACTGCTGATGGCCGAGTGCGACCGAGGGCCGGCCTTCGACTTCGATGCCACCCCCAGTATCGACCCGGCCACGGTCAACACACTGGCACCTGTGACTGGGTCAAGAAGGGCGAGCCGCTCTGCCTGATCGGCGACTCCGGTCTGTATTGACGAGCTCCGAGCGCGCCGAAGCCAGCTGACCGGCCGCCACGTGGGAGACCCTCCCGGCAGCGGCCCGAACTCAGCATTCTCTCGCCATGGGCTGACAAGTTGCGCGGAAACTCTCCGGAGACGGCCTGTCGGGCAGGCCCGGGTGGGTCTGCCCGACGGTGTGCGGTGTGTGACGCCCTGCCCGAGCTTTCGGGTGAGGGTTGGTGCCTGTGGTGTGGCTGGGCGGCCGGCTTACGGATGCTCAGCGATGGCTGGGCCCGCCGGTCAGTCGATGCCGTCGATGATGCGGAAGTCGCGCTGGACACCGTCGGGGAGGGCCACCAGTGCCTTCTGGTATGCCTCGCTCTCGTATGCCGCGACGGCCTGTTCAAAGCTGTCGAACTCGATCAGAACGACGCGTTGCGTGATTCCGGCCTCGTGGGCGACGACTCGACCGCCACGGGACGGGATCCGGGACAGGGTGCGCCCGCCCCCAGCCTGGACAGCCGGACCGGCCAGCTTGTCGTAGGCAGTCAGACTCTCAGGGTCGGAAAGGGTGGGGTAGACACTGACCCAGTAGCCCTTGGCCATGGAAACCTCCTGTGTTCGGCCGGACACGTCCGACTTCGAATTGACATGCAGATCGACCGAACCCGGCGACGGGCATCGCGGTCAGTTGCATCGCCATATGCGCAGGTTAGGGCTTGATCTGCGGCCGAGGGAAAGACCGGTACGGGATAGACTCAGAACGGATCGTTATCAATCGGCAGGGAGGGCGCGTGGCGCCGGATACGGTGAGCCTGCGGTACTTCCTGGTGCTGGCGCAGGAGTTGAACTTCACCCGCGCCGCCGCACGGATCGGTATCGCACAGCCCGCACTCAGCGCCCGGATGCGCCGATTGGAGTCGGAACTCGGTACGGCCCTGCTGGTCCGCAACACGCGTAGCGTCGTATTGACCACGGCCGGTGCGGCTTTGGCGGAGTCCGCGCCGCCCGCACTGGCGGCGCTGGACAGGGCATGGGACACCGCCCGGAGCGCGGCGGCCGGTGAACTGGGCACGCTGCGCATCGGATACAGCCTCAGCACCGGGGCCGAGACGGTGCCGGCCCTGGTGGACAGGCTGATGCGCGGCAACAGCGGACTCGAGGTCGGCGCGGTCCCGATGGCGACACCGGAGATCTCCCCCGCGGTCGCCGACGGCCGGATCGATGCCGGGATCACCCGCGGTGAACAGCCGGGCCATGACGTGCGCCGGTTCCTGCTGCGGCGTGCGCGCATCGGGGTCCAGCTGGCGCAGCACCATCCGCTGGCCGAACACCCGGAGATCGAGATCGCCGACGCGGCCGCGTATCCGCTGCGACTCCCGGACCGTGCGGCCAACCCCGTGATCCACGATCAGCTGTCCGCGCTGTTCCGAGACACCCGACCGCACCCCCGATTCCACACGCCCGCAGTCTCTTTCGACATGTCTCAGCGCGACCTGCGCGACGGGGTCACCCTCGCCCCGGCCGGAGAAGCCGCGGCCACGGCACAACCCGCCGGTCTCACCTGGCGACCCCTACGGGGTGCGCCCAGCCTGACGATCCACCTGGTCCTCCCACGCGAGCAGTCGCCGCTACACCGCCGCATCCGTGCCATCGCCAAAACCCTGGCGCACGAGCTTCACTGGCTGCCGGACTGACGCGCAAGAGGTCAAGCGAGACGGACGACTGCGGGGGCGAGGCCGAAGACCTTGCGCCCGGCGGACTTCGCGGGTGATGACGACCACGGCGGTCTTGCTGAATGTTCCGACACGGCCTCGCTACGCCGGCGGATCAGCATCCGGTGACGGCCCCGGGCCCGGTCCGCGTCGTACACCGCGGCAACGTCCTCGCCCAGCCCGAGATCTCGGCGGATACCGCGCCTTCACCGACGCCGAACCGGACAAGCACGGGTAACCGGCGGGAACGCCCGCCGTCAACGCCGTCCATGACGTCGGTCAATGCTTGACTCCAACCTCTGTTCCATTGCTTCCCCAGGCCGTGTTCGAGACGGGCGGCCCGCGTGCTGAGTTCCGCGACATCGGCAGGTGCAGGTTCAAAGGTGGGTTCTCAGCGTGCTTTCGATGAGCACGCATGCGACACCAAGAGACGCTGACACAGATCGCGACGGAGTCGAACTTCCGCCCCGCAGCTACGCGGCCGGGCGACGAACGACGCGCAGCCCCCTGTCGCGGCGCACGCCGCCGGGGTCGGCGAGACCTACGCCGTCCTCCTGAAATGGCGGCCACCACCCATCCGACCACTGCCCTCGCGAACTCGGCGAACACAGGGGAGCGCCTGCATGCCTCGTCGGCCCTCATTACCCCGGACGTAATCGACCACCGTGCGGCCGAGCGGCAGTCTTGAGTCATCGCCCCGCAAGACGAGAACCACCTCACAGGAGGCTGACCCGCCATGACTGCACACGACACCGCCGCGTACGAGATCGCCGTCGGCCGCTACTTCGAGGCCTGGAACGTGAAGGGCGCCGAGAACATCGACAAGGCCGTGGCCGCCGCCTGGACCGAGGACGGCAGCTACACGGACCCGCTGGCCGACGTCTCCGGGCACGAGGGCGTCGCCGCCGTGATCAATGGGGCCCACGAGCAGTTCCCCGGCTTCGAGTTCCGCCGGACCGGCACGGTCGACGGGCACCACGACATCGCGCGCTTCACCTGGGAGCTCGTGTCCCCCGGCGACGGGTCCGCGCCCGTCGCCGGGTTCGACGTCATCACGTTGGCCGACGACGGCCGGATCCGTACCGTTCACGGGTTCCTGGACCGCGTGCCCACGGCCTGAACGAATGAAGTTCGCCCTACGAACCGTGTCGGTTCGTAGGGCGAAGCGGTGCTGGTGCTGATCTCGGCGCATTTCCACCCACGATGACATCCGATCACAGTCAGTGACTACCGCATCGAACTGGCCGAATGAGTCTGTTTCTGGAAGGCCGTCACCGAGGCACCCCTGCACACCGGAACGCAGCGCCCCTCACGGCGCCTACGTGCCAGCAGTAGCGCCCAACTCCCCTGCTCCACACGCCACTTGTCTAGGCCACATGCAGCTCGACCGTCATCGAGCACGTTGATGGCGCCCTCCCATCGGGTAGCGGTGGCCCCGGCACGGAGGGCGGCGGCGACATCGGCGTCCACGAGGAAGATCGTGTCAAGGCGGCTCTCCGCGTGACGGTACCGACGCAAGATCTCGCTGTCCGTCCCGCGGCATCCTCGGTGACGAGAACGTGTTGTCCGGCCCTGTTCCACATACCCGTGAGCACCGTGAGCGCGTGGCTACGACCGGCCCGGCCCCCGGCGGCGTACCGGCCAAGTGCTGCGGGCGGACCGGTCTGATCACGGATGGCGACGCCCTCATTCCGCATGGCCGAAACCTGCATCTGAGCCACCAAACAATCTTGGATTCTCTGGTCATGCGCCTCTCCAGGCACTTAAGTACCTGTCAGGCACTCGCTCCCGGCCACGGGCGAAAGCCGCCGGCCGGGTTATGCGCCGCGGTCGGTTTCGCGCTGCTCGTCGGCCCGCACCGCTGTACTTCGCATGAGCCCGCCGCACTTCGCATGACTCCGCTGTTCCGCTGTTCCGCTGTTCCGCTGTTCTTCGCATGACCGTGCCACCCGTCCCGACTGCTCCGAGGGTCCTTCTGCCTATGGCCGCCAGTGCACACCGGTTGGTGTCGTGCTCACATCACCCGGCGAGCCGCAGAGCATCTCTCGCGCAGCCGGGCCGCGCGCTGCGCCACCGGGCCGCGTCCGAGAACACCGAGGCTGCTGCCCGTCGGACGCAGGGATGCCGACCGAAGGCACACGGCGTACCGCTGCCGTCCGCCTTGTGTCCGGCAGGCCCAGGTGAGCGCTGATGGAGAGTTCCAACCCGGCCGGCGGGGCGAACCCGGCCGGCCGAGACACAGACCTGTATGCGGCAGTGCAGGACATTCAGGCGGGTTACTGGCTGCAGATGCGGCAGGTGCTGGCCCGGACGGGCAACTGGCCGTTATGGACATCCCGCACTCAGGTGCTGGGAGTTGTCGCGGCGCAGGCCAACGTCGTGGAGTTGTGGCTGAAAGAGGAACCCGAGAGCCTCGCCGCCCGGGTGATGTACGCCAGAGTCGCCACCGAACGGGTGCTGCAGGCCCACCGGAAGAACTGGGCGCGCGACTACCGGAAGGCCGGTGACCTGGACAAACTGGTGGCCCGGGCCCGGGACGCGTGCCACCGGGCGAGCGAGGGGAACCCCCACGACGCGGTGCCCTGGGTATGCCGCCTGGCCCTGGCCGAAACGGACATGGCGGGACGCTACCCGGAGCATCACGTGGACCCGCCGCCCCATGAGTATCTGCTGCCCGGCGGGCCATGGGGTTTGCTCTCGGAAGCGCACCGACGAGATCCGTTCAACCGCGAGGCATGGCACCGCATGTCCCAGGCGCTCCAGGCCCACCCGGGCCCAGCGGGCCGCCAGGCCGTCGCGACGGATTTCGCCCGCTGGACGGTCTCCTTCGCGCCGCCCGACTCGCCGCTGCTTCTGCTGCCCCTCTACGCCCGTGTGCAGGAGCACCGGGAGCGAAGGGACAACGGCGCCGCGGTCATGCTGAGCCTGCTGTGGACCAGGGAGGACAGCACCCGGGCCGTCACGCAGGCATTCGAGGGCTGGTTCCGGAAGCGCGATCCGGCCACCAGTTCCCAGCTGGATCTGAACTACCTCGCCTACGCCTTGGCCCGGGGCGGCTTCGCTCAGTGGGCCACCGAGGTGTTCGAGGCCATCGGCGACTTCGCCACTCCGGCCCCGTGGCATTACGACGCCCGATACCCGCAGAACCAGTGGCGGAAGGCGTTCGAGGAGGACCGTGTCGCCTGCCTGAGATCTCACCCGCGGCATACGGGAGAACACCCATGACCGCCGACCCGGCCCATTACGTCCCGTCGGCGGCCCGCCAGCCAGCCACCCGCCTGCACCCCCCATGTCAGCTTTCCTGTGCGGAGAACCAATGACTTCGGTAAGAACACCGCGCCAGCAGCCGAACCCGGTCGACAACGACGAGGAGGACGCGCGCATCCTCCAGTCGCTGGGCTACACCCAGCAACTGCACCGCCGGATGGGGGCCTTCGGTAATTTCTCGGCCTCCCTGTCGGTCATCTCGATCATGTCGGGGACCTTGCTGCTGTTCGGGTACGGCCTGAACTCGGGAGGCCCCGCGGTGATCACGTGGGGGTGGCTGGCCGTCGGGCCGCTGGTGTTGTGCCTGGCCGCGTCCCTGGCGGAGATCACCTCCCGCTACCCCACCAGCGGCGGCCTGTACTACATGGCCCGCCAGCTCGGGGGCGAGCGCTGGAGCTGGTACACCGGCTGGCTCAATCTCTTGGGACTGCTCGGTGGAATCGCCGCCCAGGACTACGGCATAGCGACGTTCACCGCCGCGTGGATGAACCTGCAGTTCGGATACACGCCGGCCCCGGGCTCCCTGCTGGCGCTGTACGCGGTCATCCTCGCCCTGCACGCGGTACTGAACCTCTTCGGCACCCGGCTGATGAACATCTTGACGTCCTTGAGTGCGTGGTGGCATCTGGCAGGGGCCGTCGTCATCATCGGCTCCCTGACGCTCGTGCCCTCCCACCACCAGTCGGCCGGTTTCGTCTTCTCCGAGTTCACCAACAACACCGGCTGGAGCGCCCCGGTCTACGTGGTTCTGCTGGGCATGCTGCTGCCGGTCTTCGCCCTCGCCGGCTATGACACCTCAGCCCACTTGAGCGAGGAGACCAACCATGCCTCCGTCGCCGCGGCCCGCGGCGTCTTCCGCTCCGTAGCGGTGTCCTGGATCGCCGGCGGCATCCTGCTGACCACGCTGCTGTTCGCCATCCAGGACTACACCGGGACGCTGGGCAGCCAGACCGGCGTGCCCGTGGCGCAGATCCTTCTCGACGCGCTGGGCATGGCGGCGGCCAAGGCCCTGCTGCTTGTGATCATCGTGGCCCAGTTCCTGTGCGGCTACACCGTGACCGCCAGTGCCAGCCGGATGATCTACGCCTTCTCCCGGGACGGTGCCCTGCCCGGATCGGCGCGCTGGAAGAAGGTCAGCCGCCGCACCGCCATCCCCGCCAACGCGGTGTGGCTCGCGGTCGCCGTGGCTTTCGTACTCGCACTGCCCTCCCTGTACTCCAACACGGCGTTCGCGGCAGTGACAGCCATCTCGGTCGTGGGATTCACCTCCGCCTACGCCATCCCCGTACTCCTGCGCCTGATCCACCGCGACCGATTCACGCCAGGCCCTTGGCACTTGGGCCGCTGGAGCCGGCCGATCGGCTGGATCGCGGTGGTGTGGGCAGCTGCGGTCACGGTGCTGTTCCTGCTGCCGCAGAGCAGCCCGATCACCGCCACCACCTTCAACTACACCCCCGTCGCCGTAGTGGTGGCCTTCCTCATAGCCGCCCTGTGGCGGCGCTTCGGACGCACCTCCTACCACGTGCCCCACTCCCATTCCGGTACCGAGGGAAATCAGTTCGAAGGCATCATCTGATGACGGCGACACGACCTCGACGACCGCAACAATCCAGAGGAGTACGGTGACCGGCCTCACGGAGTCCCTCGAATCGGCAGAGCAGCTCACCGTGGCCTGGCGCGCCATGGTGCTCGACCGCGACGCGGACGCGGATGTACGTGACCTCCCCGGCATCGCAGTCCGCTGGGCCGACTGCCGATTCTCGTTCTACAACTGCATCACCCTGACCGAGCCAGGCGCGGGAGCCGATCTTCTCGCGCGACGTCTGGGCCAGGCGGCGGACATCATGCGGGCGAAGAAGCACCCGGGCTTCCTGTGGCTCTTCGAGGATCTCCTCGACGACGAGGCCCGCGCCGCGCTGGCCACGGCGGCCGACCAGGCCGGCCTCCAGTACGCCTTTCCCGGCACGGGCATGGCCGGAGACCTGCTGCCCGTCCCCGACCCGGTCCACCCCGACCTGACGTTCGTGCGTGTGCGCACCGACGAGCATTTGCGGGACTACGCGGACCTCCAAGCTCGGGCCTACGGGTTCCCCTTGGAGGAAGGCCGCGACGGCCTGGTCGGGTCCGCACGCTGGAAGAGCGAGGTGTACGCGTACCTGGGCATGCGGGGCGACGTTCCGGTGGCGTGCGCCGCGACGGTCGAGGCGCAGGGCCGTCTCTTCGTCGCCTTCGTCGCCACCGACCCGCAGTGGCAGCGCAGGGGCTATGGCGAGACGGTCACGCGCAAGGCGCTGCACGAGGGCGCGCGAGCCACCGGCCTGACCCGCGCCACTTTGCACGCGACCGTCGCCGGGGCTCCCGTCTACCCGCGTATCGGTTTCACACCGAACTCACCCATCCACTTCTACAACTTGAAGGAGTGAGCCCCTTCTTCCGGTGAAGGCTCCAGGAGTGTCACTCGCCGGTCTCGCCGGTCTCGCCGTCGATGAGTTCGCGGGCGACGTCGAGGTGGCCGACATGGCGGGCATACTCCTGGAGCAGGTGGAAGAGAATCCGGCCGAGCGAGGGCGCTTGGTCAAGCGTCTTGAAGCGTCCCCCGAGGCGTGCTCTGTCGCCCAGAGTGGCCGCCTCCACGTGGGCGTTGACGGCGGTCACTTCCGTTCGGTAGGCGGCCAGCACCTGGGCAGTGGAGGTGTCGGCGGCGATCGTCCACTCCTCGGCGTCTCCGCCGGGCGGATGGGCGACAACGTTCTCGGCGGCGAAACCCCAGCGCATCCATCGGCGTTCGACCCAGCCGAGGTGCTGGACCAGGCCGAGCGGCGACCAGCCCAGCGGTTCGACAGGAGTGCGGAGCTGGTCGTCGGACAGCCCGGCGAGCTTGCGCGTCAGGGCCTGGCGGTACCAGTCCAGGTAGCCGAGGAACAGTTCTCGGGGCTCGGACACGTCGACGGCGGGGCCGTCGAGGAGCGCGGGGACCGCTTCCGGGGGCTGCTGCATGCCGCGAACGTAGCGCGGCGCCTGCTCGGCCGCACCGTTCTTGGCCGGGCCGCAGACCCGGTGTGGATCGGCCGACGTCGGGGTCTGGTCGAGATCAGGGATGGTTGGCCGGATCTCGCAAGCTGCCGAATTCAGCGGCAGTCATGACGCGTCGATGTAGGCGAGATGGGTGCCGCAGACGGTGCAGCGGAAGAGCATCGCGGTGGGGCCCTCGCCGAGGTGGGATGAAGGCGGCTGCGTCGTGGCAGTGGACGAGCCAGCGCGGGTCCTGCCAGGCATGGAAGCCGGGAGTGCGGCGGGTCACCTCGTGCAGGATCTGCTCGCTGACGCCGTCGAGTCCGTAGGAGTCCATGAATTCGCCGGCGAACCGTTCAGCCGCGCTGCCGTCGGCGATGCACCACGGGCAGAAGCGACCGCTGACCTCGTGCGCTCGGGCGCCCTCGGTGCCCCTGCATGGGAAGCCTTGCCTGCAAAAACAGCGGGCCCTGCCATTTCATGATCACGATGGATATGCTCTGTTCATGTCACGTGTACGCCTCGCCCTCGCCGTTTCACTCATCGGGACGGCCGCCCTCACCGGCTGCTCCTCCAGCAGCGACGAGCCGGACTCCACCTCCGGCACGAACGCCAACAAGCCGGTCTCCTCCCCCGCCCCGAAGCCGATCACGAAAGACCTCACCCAGGCGGACCTGACCAAAGCAGTGCTGGGCGACGGCGAGACGCTTCCCGGGTACACCGTGCACGGCACCAAGGAGGTGACGGACGGGGAGTATTGCAACCGCTCCGACGACGACTCCGTACCGAAGGGGTGGGCCCGCGGCAGCGACGCCTCGTACGAGTACAACGGTTCCACGCTCAACATGGCAGATGTGCACATCTGCCTCTTCGACACCGCCAAGGACGCCCACAACTCATATGTGGCGTGGAAGGGCACCGAGAAGAGCAAGGAGCAGTCCGCGAAGCCGCCGGTGGGTGACGAGAGCACGCTCGTCATCAACCCGGGCGCCAGCGAGGACAGCGTCTACGCCTACAGCCGCTCGGGGAAGGTCAACATCCGCGTAGAGGTCGACGGCAACACCGCCGGTGACCCCTCGGGTGCGCAGGCCATGCTCAGTGCCACGTTGAAGCGTCTTCAGCAGCTCCAGGACGGCAAGCACCCGACCGTCACGGCCGCAGAGGAAAAAGCCGCCGCCGAGAAGTAGTCGGAACGCAGCCAGGCGCCGCCTCGTCCGGGCCCCGTCCCGCGCTGCACGCGCCGTCGCGGTTGCCGCGGACGAGGCGCTGGAGGGCGCGCACTCCGGTGGAGGCGGCGATGCCCCAGTCGTCGCCGAGTCGCCGGAACTGGTCGAGCGCGGTCCCGATGAGCGTCTCGCCCACCGGGAGTTCACCGAACCTGGTCGCGGCGTGGCCGAGGAACCATCCGGCCCGCACGCGCTCGTACGGGTCGGTGACGGCGGCGTGCAGGCGCGGCAGGTCTCGGCTGTCCACGGCCTCGCCGGTCAGCAGGCGGAACCCGGCGTGCCACGCCGCGGCGACCGCGTCGCCGGTGTCCGCCGTCGCGCGGCGCCCCTCGGTGAGACGGCCGCGCAGGAACCAGTACCAGGTCAGCGCCCTCACCAGCCGCGGCGCCACGCTCTCGGCCGCCAGCGCCCGACGCAGATTGCCGGTCTCGGCGTCGAGCCGCCGCAGCCGGCGCCGCTGGTCCGGGCCGCACAGATGCCCGGCCGCTTCCTCGGCGAACGTGACGCAGTACGCGGCGTGCGCACGCAGGACCCGGTCGCGTTCCCGCTCGTCCAACTGCCTTGCCCCGTAGGCGGAAACGGTCTCCAGGAGCACGTAGCGCGGCCCGTCCGCCGTACGGGACACGGTGACGAGGGAGCGGTCGACCAGGCGTGACAGCAGATCGAGGACCTCCGAGCGGTGCACATCGCCCGCCGCGCACACGGCCTCCGCCGCGGCGAGCACGCAGCCGTCGGCGAAGACCGTGAGACGGCGCAGGACCGCGCGTTCCGCCGCGGTCAGCAGCTCCCGGCTCCAGTCGAGGACCGCGGCCAGCGTCCGCCGGCGCGGCGGTGCGTCGCGCGGGCCGCCGGTGAGGAGGGCGAACCGGTCGTCGAGACGGTCGGCCAGCGCGGCGGCGTCCAGCACCCGCAGCCGGGCGGAGGCCAGTTCGATGGCGAGCGGGATCCCGTCGACGCGGCGGCAGATCGTGGCGACCGCCTCCATGTCGTCGGCCGACACGGTGAACCCGGGTAAGGCGGCAGCGGCCCGCGCGGCGAAGAGCCGTACGGCCCCGGAGCGCAGCATGTCGGCGGGGGCGGCGTCCGGGTCCGGTACGTCGAGCGGCGGCACCTCCCACAGGTGCTCGCCCGTGACGCCGAGCGGCTCACGGCTCGTGGCCAGCACACGTACGTCCACGCCAGGGGCGCGCCCCATCCGGGAGACGAGCGATGCGGCGGCTTCGACGACGTGCTCGCAGTTGTCCAGCACGAGGAGCCGCTCCTTCTCCGCTCCGCGCAGCGCGTCCGTGAGCCGCTGTACGGGCGTACGCGGGCGGGAGCCGTCGCGGATGCCGAGCGCGGCGGCGACGGCGTCCGCCAGTCCGGCCACGGTCGTCTGCCGGGGCAGACCGCCGAGTTCGACGAACCGCGCCCCGTCCCGACCGCGTGCCACCTCCAGCGCGAGCCTGGTCTTTCCCACGCCACCCGGCCCCGTGAGCGTCACCAGGCGCCGCGCGCCGAGCAGTTCACACACCGCGACGACGGCGTCGTCCCGGCCGATGAGTTCGGTGGCCGGGACGGGTAGCGCGGTGTACGGGGCCTCAGTGGGCAGATCGGGAGGAGACGGCGGCGGCGCTTCCGAGGGCTCGGACCGCTTGAACGAGACAAGGCGTACAGCCGGGTCGTACGTTGTCGACGACTCGGGGGATTCTCCGCGCAGGAGTCGCTGGTGCAGCGCCGCGAGCTCGGGGCCCGGTTCCAGTCCCAGGTCGTCGCGGAGGACGCGCCGCAGTCCCTGGTATCCGTCGAGCGCCTCGGTGGTACGTCCCGCCCCGTGCAGGGCGCGCAGGTGCGCGGCGCGCAGCCGTTCGCGCAGGGGATGCCGTACGACGAGCGCGCCCAGGCCGGCCGCGAGCGCCGCGTGATCGCCCTGCCGCAGCCGGGCCTCGGCGTAGTCCTCCCACGCCACGAGGCGATGCTCCTCCAGGGCCGCGGCGGCCGTGAGCGCGAAGGGCTCGTCCGCGAACCCGGCGAACGCGTCGCCGCGCCACAGCCCGAGGGCCTCGGCGAACAACGCAACAACCTTGTCCGGGTCGGTCGACCGCCCCGCCCGCGCGGCGAGTTCGGCGAACCGGACGCTGTCGACGGCGTCGGCCGTCACATCCAGCAGGTAGCCCGGCGGGTAGCGCGCCACCAGTTCCACCTCGACGGCGCGGCGCAGGCGCGATGCGAGGGTCTGCAGGGCGCCGGAGGGGCGGGCCGGGACCTCGTCGCCCCACAACTCGTCCACCAGACGGTCGGTGGAGACCACACGCCCCGGGGTGACGAGCAGGCACGCCAGCAGTTTCCGCACTCGTGCCTCGGGCACAGCGACGGGTTGACCACTCGGCGACCACACGGCGAGCGGCCCCAGCACCCACCCCGAATCGCATGCGCACACGACAACCGCAAGAGAACCGACAGCCGACCGAAAGCGCCCTCGGCCATCTTTCTCTTACCGACAACACAACGGAGCCCCGGCCATCCGCACGGACTGGTGGGGGAAGGACTGGAGTAGATCATGAAGAAGGCTGTTGTCACCGGTGGCACCCACGGCATGGGACTGGCGATCGTGCGCGAACTGCTGGCACGAGGTGCCGAGGTGGTCCTGACGGGACGCAACGAGCGCACCCTCGAAGAGGCGCGCACCGCGCTCAAGGGTGAGGCCGCGCATGTCGTACGGTCCGACGCCGGCAGCATGGCTGACATCGCCGCGCTCGGCGATGTGGTCGGCGAGCGGCTCGGCCGGGTCGACCACCTCTTCGTCAACCACGGCATCGCGCAGTTCGCCGAGCTCGGGGAGGTGACCGAGGAGGCGTGGGACCGGCACTTCGCGGTGAACGCCAAGGGCACGTTCTTCACCGTGCAGCGGCTCGCGCCCCTGCTCAACGACGGCGGTTCGGTGGTCTTCACCACCGTGGCCAACGATGTGGTCTTCCCGGGGCTGAGCGCGTACTCGGCGTCGAAGGAGGCGATGCGCGGCTTCGCGCACGTGCTCGCGGCGGAGCTGCTGCCGAGGAGAATCCGCGTCAACAGCGTGGCTCCCGGCTACATCGACACGCCGACCATGGGCGTGCCCGGTCTGACCGAGGAGCAGCGCGAGGAGTTCCGGCGCCAGGGAGACCAGGCGACGCCCCTGCGGCGCAACGGCACCGTCGAGGAGGTCGCCGCGGCAGCGCTCTTCCTCGCCGAGGGGGCGACGTTCACCACCAACGTCGAGCTGGCGGTCGACGGCGGCTTCGCGCAGGGACTGGGGCGCTGACATGGGCACGGATACGAACGCGGGGGAAGTCTTCGACAGTCCGGACCCGTCGGTCGCCGAGCATGTGCGCCGGTATCTCTCGACGGACGGCGCGAGCGGGCACCTGGAGGGCGGCTCGCCCAACCTTGTGCTCACCTACCGTGGCCGGAAGAGCGGGAAGCGGTACCGGACGGGGCTGTTCTACGGCGTGGACGGCGACCGGTACGTACTGGTGGCCTCCGGCTCGGCGATCACCCACACCCACCCTCTGTGGTACCTCAACCTGGTCGCCACCCCCGAAGCCGAGGTCCAGGTCCGCGGCGAGCGCTTCGCCGTGCGGGCCCGCACCGCGGAGGGCGAGGAGCGTGAGCGGCTGTGGCGGCGGATGACCGAGCTGGCGCCGGTCTACCGCACGTACGAGGAGCGCACCGACCGGGTCATCCCCGTCGTGGTCCTGGAACGCGCGGGGGACACACGCGAAGCCACCGACCAGCGCCGTCGGTAGGTCCTCCAAGGGCGATCTCTGCAGAAGGCGCAGGACGCCCCGCAGAGCACTCGGCCGTATCACGTCAGGTCAGAGCAGGTGCCTGTTGGGGGACTTGGCGGCGTCCGCGTACTCGGGGAGTTCGATGACGGTGATGCCATCGGACTCGAGTCGCCCGGCCCCGTCCGCGCCGGGCTCTCGCCGGCCGACGACCACGCGGCGGATGCCCGCCTCGCGGATGAGCTGGGCACAGGGACGCGGTCGGGACGGGCGCTCGGCGCACGGTTCGAGTGAGCTGTAGAGCGTGGCTTCGGACAGGCGGGGGTCGTCGGACACGAGTTGGGCGAGGGCGGCTTCCTCGGCATGGTCGTGCGGGTCCCGCCGACGGGAGCAGCCACGGGCGAGCTCCGTGCCGTCGTCGGCGACGATGACCGCGCCGGCGGAGAGTTCCGTGGGCGAGGGCGGGCACTGGGTGGCGAGCTGGCAGGCCACGGCGAGCCAGGCCCGGTCGGCGGTGGTCGTCTCGGTGCCGGGGCCGGGCTGCCCGCAGGCTTCGGGCGATTTCCGGGCTGCGGTGGTTTTCGGGGCTTCGGGAGATTTGGGAGATTCGGGAGATTTGGGAGATTCGGTCACAGGCTGCTCGTCTCGTCTCCTTGGGCGGCGTACCGCGCTTCCTTGGGCGGCGTACCGCGCTTCCTTGGGCGGCGTACCGCTCTTCCTTGTACGGCGTACCGCTCTTCCTTGTGCGGCGTACCGCTACGAGTACCACGTCACCGGAGTCCAGAACCTGTCTCCACGCCTCAGGACGCGGACACGGGCGCAGGCGGCTCGGCGGGCTCCTCCCCCGTGGCCTCGTACACGCGGAGCTTCTGCCCGAAGAGGACGATCAGCGCCACCGTGCGGGCTCACCCGAGCCGGTCGACCGCGTCGAGGACCTGCCGCGCGCCGTCTTCCTCGGCGATGTCCTCGGCGAGCCGCCGGGCGCGGCCGCGCAGGGCCGGGTCGCCGACGGCGGTGGTGATCGCGTCCGACAGACGCTGTGCGGTCAGGCGCTGGTAGCGCAGCGGGCGCGGGGACACGCCGAGGCCATGGAGGCGGGCGGCCCAGAAGTGCTGGTCCAGCTGGACCGGGACGGGCACGGCGGGGACACCGGCGCGCAGGCCCGCCGCGGTGGTGCCGGCGCCGGCGTGGTGGACGACGGCGGCGGTCCGGGGGAACAGCCAGGCGTGCGGGACTTCCCGGACCGTGATGAGGTCATCGTTCTCGGCGTGCAGACCGCTCCAGCCCGCCTGGAGGACACCGCGCACCTTCGCCCTGCGCATCGCCTCCCCGACGAGGGTGCTCAGCCGTTCGGCGTCCTCGGTGACGAAGCTGCCGAAGCCGGCGAAGACCGGTGGCGGGCCCGCGGAGAGGAAGTCCAGCAGCCGCGGCTCCGGCTGCCAGCCGGGCGTGGTTCCGGGCCACCAGTACCCGCAGATCCGGTGCCCTTCGGGCCAGTCCCCGGGGCGGGGGACGACCCGTGAGCTGAACCCGTGCAGGACGGTGCGCCCACGGGGCAGGCCGAGTGGCCCGGCGAACCTGCTGGGGGGCAGACCGAGTTCGCGCCGCAGGTCGCCGACGGCCGGGGCGAACATCCGGTCGGTGGCCGCCCACAGGACGTGGGCGCTGAGGCGGTTCCCGTACGAGCCGAACGAGCGGGCTCCGGCGACCGGTGCTGGGAAGGCCGCGGTGGGCTGGATCGGCTGCAGGTAGGCACCGAGGCTCGGCAGCCGCAGCGCCTCGCCGAGCACCGCGCACATCGGGTCGGTGACCGTGGAGTTCAGCAGTACGTCGGCGCCCTGCCCCACGGCGTCGCGCACGCCCGCCGAAAGCGCCGGCATGAACGCCTTCGCCATCCGCATCAGCCGCGCGATCGCCACGGGCGCACTGACCGCCCTGGCCAGCCCCTGCCCTCCGGAGGAGGCCAGCTCCGCCCTCGGGTCCACGGGCAGCGGCCGGAAACCGAGCCCCTGAGCGGTCACCTCCGCCCGGAACCGTTCATGAGTGGCGAGCGCCACCTCATGGCCCGCGGCGCGCAGCCGCAGGCCCAGACCGATGTAGGGAGCGACGTCGCCCCAGCTCCCCGCCGTCACGATCAGTGCGCGCATGCCGACACTATGTCAGGGCAATGCTCCGGCGTACGGCGTCCCCGGCTCGGTTCAGCGCAGGCCGCGTCGCGGGCCCTCCGCCTTGATCATGTCCCAGCTGTCCGTGACCATGGAGACCTTGCCCTTGGCGGGGATGTACGCCTCGCCCTGGTGCAGGTAGTCCACGAGGAACAGCACCTCGTCCTTCTTGCTGCCGGCGAGCAGGGCGATCTGCGGGGACGGGGTGATGCGGGCGGCCGGGTCCGTGGCGTGCATGTACTCCTGGACGTCCGCGTTGAAGAAGGTCAGCGTGCCGCCCTTCTCCGTCTCCAGCGCGTAGACCGTCTTGTGGTCCGTCTTGCCCGCCTTGAACTCCGATGTGCCGCCGGGGTTGAGCATCTTGTTCTGCTCCAGGGGGAACTGGGTCATCCACTTCGCGGTCGCGCTCGCGCCGACCTTCGCGCCCAGCTTCTCGTCGGTCGAGTAGAGCGCGACCAGCGCGTCGTCCATCTGGTCCGGGGCGAGGACGCCCCGCTTCTCGGCGGTGTCGGTGACCGGGACCGCGAAGCCGTCGGAGTCCTTGGCGAGGGCGGGCGTCCTGGGGTCCTCCTTGGTGGTCCAGCCACTCCATACGGCCTTCCAGTCGCCGTCGCCCTCCTCCTTGTCGAAGATGACGGTGGCGCGGCTGGTCCTGGGCGATGTGCCGCTGTCGTTCTTGGTGTCGGCGCGCATCGCGAACCAGGTGACGCCGCTCTTCGCGGCGGGGATGACGTACTCGCGGTTCACGTAGTCGAAGGGCTTGCGGCCCTCGGCCCTGTCCTTCGCGGACTGCAACTTGTCCTGCTTGTAGGTGTTCGCGCTCCGCTCGAAGAGCCCGCCGGCCTCGACGGCGGACAGGGTGGCGCTGTCACGCTTCGCGTTGGCCCGGTTGTTGACCTTCACGTAGTTGTCGGCGATCTTCTCGGCCTGGGCCTCGGTGACCACGCCCTTGGACGCGCGGTCGGCGGCCGTCGTGCCGTTGCCGTCCCCGGACTTGGTGTCGTCCCCGGAGTCGGAGGAGCAGGCACTGGCGGTGAGGGCGAGCACGGCCGTGCCCGCGGCCATGAAGAGGGCGGTGCGGTTCGTGCGGTGCGTGAGCATGAGGTTCCCCGTTGGTCACAGCGGAAGCGGACGTTCGTACCGGAGCGTCACGTTAGCTTTCGCACCGATCCGCGCTGCGACCCGGGTCGGCGTCACCGCCGGACGAGGCCGGGACGGACGCCTGCGCTCGAACAGTTCGCCTTCTCACGGTCAGGCGGTCGAAGGGGGCGTACCGAAAGCATGATGCCGCCGGGAACGCTTCCGCAGGGGCGGCGTCAGGCAACAGACTCGCCTTCACGACCGTCGTCTGCATGCCGGAGAAGTCCTGTGCCATCGCCCTGCGACCCTCAATACGCTCCCGTCGGCGATGTGGGCCTGGTGCTCATGATGATCGACTCCCGACTCAAGGGCATCCACGACGGCAAGACCGAGACGGACGCCGAACAGCAGGTGCTGATCCGCCAGTTCACCGAGTCGATGGGCCCCAACGGGGCCGATGACGTACTGGACGGCGCGTGCACGCTCATCTTCATGTTCATGACCTGGTTGCGGAAGGTCCACGAGGAGCACGGGAAGGACGTCATCGAGTACGTCGTGCCCAACCTCGTGGCCTCGATGCGGATGATGCCCAAGAGCATGCCCACGGAGGTGATCCCCTCCATGGCCGGCCTGGTCGTCTCCGCGGGCATCGGCCTGAGCCCCAACCTGTGGCGGGGGCAGTACGGAGACTGGACCGACGAGGAGATGACTCCTCTGGAAGCCACCGCCTTCCTGCTCGCGGAGCACATCAACCGCATCGCCGACGACCCGGACTTCGCCACCCGCATGATCACCGAGGCTCTGACCGACGCGGAAGAGAACTGACGCACCGCATCCCGCGCGGGCCGGGGCGCGCCGGTGCCGTGCAGGCCCCCTCAGACCGCCGCGTCGGCGAGCAGCTTGAGGGCCAGGGCCTCCGTTTCCGCATCCGCCTTCTCCGGGCTGCCGGTGTCGTACGGAGGGTCCGGGTCGTACTCGACCGCGAGCTGCATGGCCTGGGCCACCTTCACGTCGGAGAGGCGGGCCGCGAGGTGGAGCCCCATGTCGATACCGGCGGAGACGCCCGCGGCCGTGATGATCTTCCCGGCCTCGACGAAGCGTCCGGGCGTGAAGGTCGCGCCGACCTCCGCCAAGTACGGCCGGGACCCCCAGAACGTCGTCGCGGGCAGGCCGCGCAGCAGCCCGGCCGCTCCAAGGATCAGCGAACCCGTGCACACCGACGTCGTCCAGACCGAACGGCGGTGGATGCGGCGGATCCACTCGTGGACCGCGGTGTCCTCCATCATGGCCGTGGTGCCCCGCTGCCCTCCCCCGGGAATCACGAGGACGTCCGCGTGCCGTACGTGCCGCATGGCGCGTTCGGCGATCAGGCTCAGCTCTCCGGTGTCCGTACGGATCGGTCCCGCTTCGTGGCCGACCATCGTCACCCGTACTCCCGGGACCCGGCACAGCACTTCGTACGGTCCCACGGCGTCCAGTGCCGTGAACCCGTCGTAGAGCAGTATCGCCACGTGCAGCCGCCCGTCCGCGGGCGCCGCCTGCGCGGTGCCGCCCGTACCGACGGCGATGGCGGCCCCCGCTCCCACCGCTCCCGACACCGCGCCCCGCAGCACCACGCGCCTGGCCGGTTCCCGCTGCGCACCATCCCTGCTCATGACCACCAACGCCTTTCCCTGATACAGCAGTTGACGCTTCAGTAGTCGTACGGTGAGGTGCCGGAGTTCCCCTTACCCCGGGGGTAATCGACCATCTCCCCTCGGATGGCCGAGAGTTGGCACAACGCAGCGACACGCGACACCTCGCCACCTCGCCACCTCGCCACTCGGGAAGGAACCACCTCATGCCGTACTTCGAAGGCTCCGACGGGACCAGCCTCTTCTACACCGACTGGGGGCAGGGCAAGCCGGTGGTGTTCGTGGCCGGGGCCTGGCTCAGCAGTAGCTCATGGGAGTTCCAGATGCTTCCGCTGTCGGAACAAGGGCTGCGCTGCGTGGCGTTCGACCGGCGCGGGCACGGCCGCTCGGACTGGGTCGGCCACGGCTTCGACTACGACACCCTCGCCGATGACCTCGCGGCTCTCCTCGACCGCCTCGATCTGCGCGAGGTGACGCTGGTGGCGCACTCGATGGGCGGCGGCGAGGTGATCCGCTACCTTTCCCGCCACGGCTACGACCGGGTGAGCCGGGTGGCGCTGATCGGGACCACCGCGCCGCTGATGCTGGCGACGCCGGACAACCCTGACGGGATCAGCCAGGAGGTCTTCGACGCGATGGCGGCCGGGCGGAACAAGGACCGGCCCCGGTGGATGGCCCAGAACGCGCAGGCGTTCTTCGCGACGCACCTGGGCAACACCATCTCCGCCGAGCTCATGGAGTGGACGGTCCAGCGGTGCCTCGACTGCTCGGCCAAGGCAGCCGTGGAGGTCGTGAAGACAGCGTTCAGCACCGACGTGCGCGAGGAAGCCGGTGCGATCCAAGTGCCGACCCTGATCCTGCACGGCGACGCCGACGTCTCCGCTCCCATCGGTCTGTGCGGGCAGCGCCTGGCGAAGCTGGTGCCGGACAACGTCTACAAGGAGTACCCCTTCGCCGGGCACGGCATCTTCATCACCCACGCCGACGCGGTGAACCGGGATCTGCTCGAGTTCATCGGCGAGGCATGAAGGCGCGGCCCGAGCTGTCCTCACCGATGCTCTCCGGGATGCGAACAGTCTCCCCTCACAAGGCTGCGACCACTGAGGAGACACCCATGGCCGAGGCAGAGACCCGCACGCTGACCGGTGATCGAGGCGCTCGGCGCGGGCCCCGTCGACGTGTTCGCGAGCAGCGGCGGCGCCGTCAACGCCCTCGCGCTGGTGGAGCGGCACGGGGACCTCGTGCGCACCCTCGTCGCCCACGAGCCGCCGACCGCGCAGATCCTCCCCGACCGGGACGTGATGCTCGCGGTCTGCGCGGACATCCACGCGACCTGTCTGCACGCAGGAACGGGACCCGCGATGGCGAAGTTCATCGCGGCGACGAGCCGGAAGGGGCCGTTCCCCGCGACGTGGGCCGACGAGCCGGCTCCCTCCCCCAGCTCCCTCCCCCGGCTCCGTCCCCCGGCTGACTTCGGGCTGCCGGCCGAGGACGACGGGTCGCGCGACGACCCGTTGCTCGGCCAGAACATGCGCGGCTGCACCAGCCACCGGCCCGACTTCACCACGCTGCACGCCACGTCGAACCGCGTCGTCCTCGCGGCCGGCCAGGAATCGGAGGGCGAGTTCACCGCCCGCGCGGCGGCCGCGATCGCCGACGCCCTCGGCACCGGGCTCGTCGTGTTCCCCAGCCACCACGGCGGATTCCTGGGCGGCGAATTCGGACAGCACGGCGCCCCCGAGCCCTTCGCGAAGACCCTGCGCCACACGCTCGACACCCACCGCTGAGCCCTGCCGCCCCTCCCCCTCCGACGCCACACCGGCCCGGCGGGCCCCGGTGGGCACACCCAAGTCACCTAGACTCGCGCAATGGCCAAGTACTTCGACGTGCATCCCGACAACCCCCAGCGGCGCAGCATCAGCAGCGTGGCCGACGGGATCCGCTCCGGCGCGCTCGTCGCGTATCCGACGGACTCCTGCTATGCGCTCGGCTGCCGGCTGGGCAGCCGTGACGGCATGGACCGCATCCGGTCCATCCGCCGGCTCGACGACCACCACCACTTCACCCTGATGTGCGAGAGCTTCGCGCAGATGGGGCAGTTCGTTCATCTGGACAACGACGTGTTCCGCGCCATCAAGGCCGCCACGCCCGGCAGTTACACCTTCATCCTGCCCGCCACCAAAGAGGTGCCGCGCCAGATGACGCACCAGAAGAAGAAGACGGTCGGTGTCCGCATCCCCGACCACACCGTCACCCAGGCCCTGCTCGCCGAGCTCGGTGAGCCACTGCTCTCCAGCACCCTGCTCCTGCCCGACCAGGAGGAGCCGCTGACGCAGGGCTGGGACATCAAGGAGCGTCTCGACCACCTCGTGGACGCGGTCATCGACTCCGGCGACTGCGGTACGGAGCCCACCACCGTCATCGACTTCTCCGGTGGCGAGGCGGAGATCGTCCGGCGGGGAGCGGGCGACACCGCACGCTTCGAATAGCGTCCGTCGGCTCCCGTCGCTCCCGCCGCCCCCCCCTGGGACCCGTCGGCTTCCGTTCAGGGCGCCGGTGCGCAGCACCCGCCCCGGCGCATCAGGCGGCCGACCTTCAGCCAGTACGCCTCGTCGTCCTTCCGCCGCTGTTCGAACGCGGACGTCAGGTCCTCGGTCGTGTACGGGGTTCCGCCCCTGAGCACCGACACCGTCCGCACCATCGTGTCGAAGTCCGTGAACGGGTCGCCGTCCACCACGGTCACGTCGGCGACCTTCCCGGTCTCGACGGTGCCCAGCTCCCGTTCGAGGCCGAACATCCGGGCCGGCAGTACGGTCGCGGTGCGCAGCGTCTGTGCCGGGGAGAGGCCGCCCCGGTGCAGGGCGCGCAGTCCCAGGTGGAGTGCGAGGCCCACCGGGACGAGGGGCTGGTCGGTGCCGAGGGCCACCTGTCCGCCGGCGGCGAGGACACGCCGGTAGACGTCGGTCTCTCTGCGCAGGGTGGCCAGTTGGGCCTCGCTCGGCGGAACGGCCGCTCCCGCCTTGACCGCGGCGGCGTCCCACGGGGGCATCACCGCGGTGACGCGCGGGTCGTCCGCGAGGTCCGGGTCCGCTCCGAGCAGGGGTGCCGAGGTGAACGGTGTGGCGATCAGGGAGAAGGCCGCGCCGCGTGCGCTGTAGATCTCGACGACGTCGTCCCAGGCGCGGCCCGTCGCCGTCACGGCGTGCCCGAACTCCGCGCGCTGGGTGGCCTGCAGATGGGTCGTCAGGTCCTGGCCGAGCTGGATGCCGGGCGAGAGCAGGTGGCCTCCCGTGCGCACCCCGAGCCGTCCGTGCGCGAAGCGCGCCGCCTCCTCCATCACCCAGCCGGGCGCCCGTACGTAGGTCTTGACGAAGTCCCAGTCGAGCGCGGCCCCGCGTTCGAGGGTGCGTCTCAAAGCCGCCCTGCCGCGGTGGGCGCGGCCCATGCTGTACGCGACGCGGGCGCCGTCCAGCAGCTCGCCCGTGGTGAGCAGATGAGGGCCCGCCAGCTCGCCCGCGGTCACGGCCTCGCGGATCCGGGCCTGTTCGTAGGCGAAGCCGCCCAGCGACACCGCCGTGGTGATCCCGTACGTCAGCTGGCCTACGGTCTGGCGTCCGCCGTACGTCGTCTGCCAGGGGTGCGTGTGCGTGTCCCACAGCCCGGGGACGACCGTGTGCCGCGAGGCGTCGACGCGGCGGGCCGCGGGCGTGTCACCGGCGGCGCGGTGCGGCCGCACGGAGGCGATCCGGCCGCCGCGGACGACGATGTCCACGTCCTCCCGCACCTCGTCCCCCGTGCCGTCCCACAGCCGGCCTGCGTGCACCACGAGGTCGGCGGGCGTGGGCCTGCGCCGGTCCACCGGTGCCCGCACCGTGCGCGGGCGGCCCCCCGCGACGTCGATCAGGCGCAGTCGGCCGTTCGACAGATAGAGGAGCGTTCTGGAGTTGCCCGACCATGAGGGGTGGTCGGCGGGTTCGGCGGAGAGCATCCGGAGTGCGCCGCGTGGCGTGCCGTCGGGTGCGACGGGCAGCACGTGCAGCGCCGATTCGACGATCACGGCGAGCAGGCGGCCGTCGGGGGACCAGACGGGCCCGGAGTCGTACCGGTCGGAGAGGGAGGTGTGCGGGGCCACGGCGTGCAGGCGGTCCGCGCCGGTCGCCGCGTCGACGATCCGGATGAGGTTGTAGCCCTCGCGGAAGCGGTGGTTGAGACGGTTGCGGTCGCACAGCGCGAGGTGGCGGCCGTCCGGTGACCAGCTGGGCCGGCCCGGCAGTCCGCCGCCGCCGAGCGGCGTCACCAGCACGCGTTCGCCGCCCGACGCGAGGTCGCGCACCAGGAGGCGCCCGGTCATGTCCAGGCAGGCGAGCCGCTTGCCGTCGGGCGAGAGCGCGGGGTGGACCCGGCCGCCGCTCGCGAGCCGGGTCTCGGTTCCGGTGGCGAGGTCGTGGCGGTACACGCCGAGCATGCCGTCGCGGTCGTCGGCGTACACCAGGGACTTTCCGTCCGGTGCCCAGGTCGGGCCGAGCAGATACCCGGTGGGTGCCGCTCTGTGCAGTCTGCGGGGCGGGCGGACACCCGAAGTGTGCGCCAGCCAGAGGGAGTTGAGGGCGGCGAAGGCGATCCGGCGCCCGTCGGGCGAGAGCGCGGGCAGGTGGATGCCGCGCGTGGGGCGCGCCCGCCCGAGACCGAGGTCGTACTCCTTGACCCGGTACCGCGGGCGGTCCACCGGCAAGGTGGCTTCGAAGGGGATCACTTCTGGTTTGCCCGCGCCGCGCCGACTGTCCGGTCGTACGAGCGTGAAGCGGCCGTCCACGGTGAGCAGGAGTTCGCCCTTCGCCGTCCAGCGCGGCGGCACGGGCGCCAGGTCGCCGTCGAGCGCGACGGGCCGGCCGTCGACGACGAGGGTGCAGGAGGCGTGGGGCGCGGACGTGGTGCGCAGATAGGCGAGACGGTGTCCGTCCGGGGCCAGGGCGGGCGTCATGACCTGCGCGGTCGCGGTCTCGGTGTGGGCGACGGCGACGGGGCCCGCTCCCCCGGCGGGGACGGCCGCGACGGTCCGGGCCTCGAGTGCCGTGCCCTGCGGTGTGGTGACGGGTTTGCCGCGGACGAACAGGAGCCGCTCCCCGTCCGGCGACCAGGTCGGGTCGAAGTCCTCCCACGGCCCGTCCTGCAGCGGCCCGTCCTGTCCGGGCCGGCCGGTCACGCGGGTGATCTCGCCGCTCGCGAGGTCCAGGACGTGGATGCGGTACGAGCCGCCGCGCACCGGGTCGCCGCCGCGCTCCGACGCGAAGGCGATGCGCGATCCGTCCGGCGACCAGGCGGGGCCCCGGTCGTCCCACGGCCCGTCGGTGCGCTGCCGCAGGTGTGACCCGTCGGCGCGCATCGTCCAGAGGTGGAACCCACCGCCCTGGAAGGCGCAGAACGCGACCGACGTGCCGTCCGGGGCGTAGACCGGCCGGTTCGGCTCGAGACCGGCCGGTGTCAGCGGCACCGCCCGGCCTCCGCTGCGGGGCAGGGACCACAGTGTGGCCTGCGCCTCGACGACCAGCCGGTCGGCGGCCGGCGCGAGGGTGGCCGCGCCGTTCGTGACGCGGGTGAAGGAGAGGGGGACCGTGCTGCGCGGCCGGGCGGGCGCCGAGGCGGTGCCCAGCGCGGCGACCGCCCCGGACACCCCCGCGGCCACGAACAGCTGACGTCGGGACAGAGGCAACACGGTGTCGTGCCGGTCACAGTCCATGACACAGCACACTCACCCATCACCACCGCCGTGGACAACACCGCGTGACGACAACACGCCGGTGTCCGGCGTCGGGAACTTGTTCTACGTCGGGCACCTGCCCTACGTCGGGAACTCTCCGAGCCAGTCGCGCCGGAGGAGATGCACGGGCAAGTACGGCGACTTCACGTCGACGGGAAAGTCCCAGTCGTACGCCAGGCACGCCATCGCGAGGGGGCCGAGTGCCACGCGGCTGTACGGTGCGGCACCTCCGGCCCCTGCCGCGTCGTCGGATCGCGCCGCCCTGTCGGTCCAGTAGCGCTCGTGGTGGGCCAGCGCCTCGGTGAGGGTTTCCGTGAAGGCCTCGCGGTCGCCCGCGACCATGCGGTGGAGGAGGGCGGCCGGCTGATAGTCGATCAGGTTGAGGAAGTCGCTCGGCGTGCGGGTCGCGACGTGGGGGTGGGAGGTCTCCATGGTGGCGATCAGGTGCTGGACGACGTCGTCCATGGGCTGCCTGAGCCAGACGGCCCGCAGCGTCTCGATCCAGTGGAAGACGTACGCGTCGTGGGGCGCGGCCCGGCGCAGATCGTCCGGCGGCACGTCGCAGAGGAGGGTCAGACGGTCCTGTTCGCGGCAGACGACGCCGAGGTAGAAGGCGTCGAGCCAGGCGCGGGCGTCCGCGACCGGCACGGGCCCGGTGGCGGGCAGGGGCAGCACGCGGTCGGCGATGCGGCACTCCACGGTGCCTTGGTGGGATGCCGCCGCGCGGAACAGCGCCGAGCCGGTCTGCATGGCCCACACCCACGCCTCCCAGGTCTCCAGGTTCGCGCAGGCGGGGTCGGCCGCGAAGCGTGCGTCACTCTGCTTCTTGGTGACGGTGAAGGCGTGGGCGAGGCCCGCGGGGCCCTGCGCGAGGCGGACGATGTCCTCGGCCGCGGCGACGGAATCCGGTTCAGGCTGAGGTTGAGGTCCGGCTTCGGGTTCCGGGTGCGTCGGTGCTTCGGGTTCCGGATGCGTCGATGCGCTCTCGGCGTGCAGCTTCCGCATCACCTCCATCAGCTCGGGCGGCGGCACCACGGAGAACGAGCGGGTCTCGTGGTCGATGACGGTGAGGGAGGTCAGCCGCCCCTGGTGCCACCAGTACAGCCGCGGCGACAGTGCGCCCGGCCCGTCCTCGTGGGCGCCGAGCGCGTACCCGCCGAGGTCGTTGACCGCGTCCACCACCGTGCCGTCCTCGATGGGGTGGAACGCCAGCAGGTTCCTGCTGGGGACGACGACGAGCGCGCCGGCCTCCGGCAGTTCCCTGCCGGTGGTCGCGCGGGCCAGCTCGGGAAGGACGAGCGCCTTGCTCGCCACGAAGTGGGAGTCCCCGTGGACGGACTGCAGCCGCGCACCTTGCGGGCCGGTCACCTCGACGTGCTCCACCGGTTCACGGATCAGGTTCTCCCTGCCCGCCGCCCAGAGCCGCTCCAGACCGGCACGCGCCACGTCGTGGTCGTTGAGCATGCGGACCGACGTGGGGGTGTCGAGGGCGAGCGCCAGGGCCAGGCCCTCGGCGACGGGCCGCACGTAACGGAAGCCGTTCGCCAACTCGCCCGCGAGGGCGTCGTCGGGCAGGAGACGGAGGACGACCCCGGCCAGCAGCTCCTGGGCGTTCTCACCGCCCTGGGACGCGTTGTCCAACCTGGTGAAGTGCTCCTCGACCAGGCGGGGCCAGTGCTCCTCGGCCACGGTGCGGCACTGGTGCGCCAGATTCAGGAGCGGACTGCGGTGCCCGTCTCCCCACAGCACGGCGTCGCCCTCGATCCGGGGACGTATTCCGCGGCGGCTGAGGAAGTGATCGGCTGTCAGGTTCCGCAGGCGTTCGGCCTGCGGGAAGGTCAGCATCGGCAGGTGGGGGTCGGGTGCGAGGTGTTCGTTCACCCGGTGACTCTACGAAGGGGCGCCACGCCGACTGCTGGGGGGTGCCGAGGCAGAGGATGCGTGATGCCGAGGTTGGCCGTGTCACGCCTCGCACCAGAAGCTGACGTCACCTTCACCCGAGTACCCCCAGAGTCTTGCCGTGCGTGCTACCCGAGGCCGACGCGCCCCAACGCCCTTCGATCTAGCGTGGTTTGTCATGACGGGAACCCGAACCACCCTGCATCGAAGCGCCCTGGTCACCACTCTCGCCCTGGCTCTCGCCCTGCCGGTCGCGGGCGGAGCCACCGCCTTCGCCGACGGCCCGAGCGGCCCCGAACGCACTCAAAGCACCGACGGCACCTCGGCGAGCGTGACGGCGACGGCACCGCTTCATCTCCCGCGCCCCACGGGCCCGTTCGCGGTCGGGCGCGACACCCTGCATCTCGTCGACAAGAGCCGCAGCGACCCGTGGGTGCCCTCGGCGGGCGCGCGGGAGCTGATGGTCTCCATGTACTACCCCGGCCGGCACGGCGGCGGCCGCCCCACCTCGTACACGTCCGAGGAGGAGGCGAGGCTCCTGCTGGAGTGGTGGAAGCTGGACAAGCAGGTCTCCCCCGCCGCGTACAGCGCCGCCCGCGCCTTCGCGCGCGCCGGGGCGCGGCCCGCGCCGGGGCGGTTTCCACTGATCGTGCTCTCCCCCGGATTCACCGCTCCCCGTGCCACGCTGACCCACCTCGCCGAGGATCTGGCGAGCCGTGGTTTCGTCGTCGCCACCGTCGACCACGCCTACGAGACCACCGGCACCGCCTTCCCCGGCGGGCGGATCCTGACCTGTGAGGCCTGTGCCGTCGCCGACGAGCCCGGCGGCCCCAAGGCCGTCACGGTGGGGCGGGCCAAGGACCTCTCGTACGTCATCGACCGGCTGACCGGGCGCAAAGCCGCCTGGCGGCACGCCCGCATGATCGACGCCGGGCGGATCGGCGCGGGCGGGCACTCCATCGGCGGGGCCGCCGCGCTCGCCACCATGACGGACGACCCCCGGGTGCGGGCGGGCCTGAACATGGACGGCAGCTTCCACACCGGACCCGCCGGGATCGACGGCCGGCCGTTCCTGATGCTGGGCACTGAGGAGCAGCACACGCCAGGGGTCGAGGACGGCAAGAACTGGGACGAGACGTGGCAGGGCCTGGACGGCTGGAAGCGCTGGCTCACCGTCGCGGGCTCCGGGCACTTCACGTTCACCGACGCGCCCGTCCTGATGGGGCAGGCCGGCGTGGTCGACCCGAAGGTGCCGCTGTCCGGTGAGCGATCCGAGCGGATCACCCGGGCGTACATAGGGGCGTTCTACGAGCAGCACCTCCGCGGCACCCCGCAGCCGCTCCTCGACGGGCCGACGCCGGGCAACCCGGAGGTCACCTTCCAGCACCGCTGACCACCTCCGATCGCCGCCGACCACCACCGCTGTCCGCCGCTGATTCTCGTAGGGCCGAGGCCGCTAGCATGTAATGCATGCATGACATAACTGACCCTTACGCGCCCGGCGATTCTCACGTGCTGGGCGATCCCTACGAACTGCGTCCGGGGGTGCCGTCCGTAGAGACCTTCCGTCGCCTGCGCACCGACGCCGGCCTCTCCGACCGGGCGCCCGAAGCCGTCGTGCTCGCCCTGCCGAACACCTGGTACGGCGTGGTGCTCCACCACGAGGGGGAGCCCGTCGGCATGGGGCGGATCATCGGCGACGGCGGCACCGCGTTCCAGCTCGTCGACATCTGCGTACACCCGGCACACCAGGGACGCGGCCTCGGCAGGCGCATCATGGCCGCGCTCACCGGCGAGCTGGAGCGCCGAGCGCCCGCGACCGCGTACGTGTCGCTGATCGCCGACGGCCCGGCGCGCTTCCTCTACGAGAAGTTCGGCTTCGCCGACACCGCCACGCACGACTCGATCGGCATGTACCGCTCGATGCCCACGGGCTGAGTCCGCAGAGTCCGCACCTTTGGGGCCCGCACCTTTCGCAGATCGAGACCGGCGACAACGTCAACAACCACGAGCGGCAGTACTACACGGCGGGCAACAACAACGCGGCGGCCCGGCTGAACACCGCCGGGAAGTTCACGCAGACCTATGGCCACGTAGAGGCGCGGATGAAGGTGCCGCGCGGGCAGGGCATGTGGCCCGCGTTCTGGATGCTGGGCGCCGACATCGGCGACGTGGGCCGGCCGGCCAGCGGCGAGATCGACGTGATGGAGAACGTCGGCTTCGAGCCGGGCACGGTCCACGGCACCCTGCACGGTCCGGGCTACTCCGGCTCGGGCGGGATCGGCGCGGGGTACACGCTGCCCGGCGGCGAGGCGTTCGCGGACAAGTTCCACACGTTCGCCGTGGACTGGTCGCCGAACAAGGTCACCTGGTCCGTCGACGGCACCGTCTACCAGACCAGTACCCCGGCCGACCTCAACGGCAACCGGTGGGTCCTCGACAAGCCCTTCTTCCTCATCCTCAACCTCGCGGTCGGCGGCTACTGGCCCGGCGACCCGGACGGCAGCACGACGTTCCCGCAGCGGCTGGTCGTTGATCGGTGACCCAGGCCACTTCCGGGGGCCGGTGGCTGTGAGGCCACTCATAGGGGACACGTCACATGCTAAAGGCGGTAGTAGCCGCCGGGCGCGCCCGGCCGGGGCCTACAGGTGCCCGCCGGGCGCCTCGGGCAGGGGCTCTGCGTAAGCGGGTAGTACGTCACATCATTGCGCGGCTCCCGGAGCGCCGCTAACTCTGGCTAGGTCTTCGGGACGCCCCGACCACATCCGGCACATCGCCGCTCGGTCAGGCGCCCCTCACGTCCCCACCCAGGAGTTGCTCCCGCATGGCCATCACCACGCGTTCCGCCCGTACCCGCAAGTTCTCCATCGCCGGCATCGCCACCGCCGGTGCCGCGGCTGCGGCCCTCACGCTGGTCCCCTCCTCCCCCGCCCAGGCCGCCGAGCCGGCCCAGGCGCCCGCGTCGGCCCCGCAGGCCGCGTCGGGCGACAAGAAGAACTACCCCGAGAACCTCGACGGCTGGATCCGCGAGTCCCTGGACATCATGAAGTCCAAGGGCATCCCCGGCAGCTACGAGGGCCTGCACCGCAACATCATGCGCGAGTCCGCCGGTGACCCGAACGCGCAGAACGGCTGGGACGTGAACGCCCAGAACGGCACCCCGTCCAAGGGCCTGCTCCAGGTCATCCAGCCCACCTTCGAGGCCTACCACGTCGCCGGCACGCCGAACAATCTGACCGACCCGGTCGCCAACATCACCGCGGCCGCCAACTACGCCGCCGACAAGTACGGCTCCATCGACAACGTCGACTCCGCGTACTGAGCCGCCGGCCCGGCAGATCCCCGGTCCAGCAGATCCCCGGCCCACCGGCCCACCGGTCCTCGGTGACCGGTCCCCGGTCCCCGGTTCGCGAAGAGAGGCAGCGCATGCCGCACGAGAGCGGGAACGAGCACCCGGCGCACACGGTCGACGGCCCTCCGGCGCCCGACTACGGGCCCGCACGGGTACGCGGCTCCCGGCGCCGGCCCCGGAAGAAGGCCCTGCGCTACGTCGCATGGGGCGCCCTGGGCGTGGTCCTCGTCGGTGGCGGAGGCGTCGCCTATGCCTGGCAGCACCTCGACGGCAACATCCAGGGCACGGACGTCGACGCCGCCCTCGGGCACGACAGGCCCGCCGAGCAGCGCGACGGGTCGATGAACATCCTCCTGCTCGGATCCGACTCACGCGCCGGTACCCACGGCCGGTACGGCAGCGGCGTGAGCGGCGCCCGGGCGGACACCGCGATGGTGCTGCACGTCGACAAGACCCACAAGAAGGCCTCGGTCGTCAGCATTCCGCGCGACACGATGGTCGAGCGGCCCCAGTGCGCGCCCTCCCACGGCAGCGGCGCGGCAGGCGCCCAGCAGGCCATGTTCAACTCGTCGTACCAGGTGGGCGGGCCCGCATGCACCGTCAAGACGGTCGAGAAGATGTCGGGCCTGCGCATGAACCACTACCTCGAAGTCGACTTCAAGGGATTCCAGAAGCTCATCGACGAGCTCGGCGGGGTCGACATCACCACCCACAAGGCCATCAAGGACCACAACAGCGGTCTGTCGCTGACCGCCGGCAAGCACACGCTGAAGGGTGAGGACGCGCTGGCGCTCGTCCGCACCAGGCACGGTGTCGGTGACGGCAGCGACCTGGGCCGCATCCAGCTCCAGCAGGCCTTCATGAAGGCCCTCATCCACCGCGCCCACACCGTCGACCCGCTCAGCGACCCCGCCAAGTCCTACGGCCTGGCGGACACGGCGACCAAGACGGTCAGCGCCGACTCCGACCTGGCCTCCGCGGACAAGCTGCTCGGCCTGGCCAAGGAGCTGAAGGACATCAGTCCCGACCGCACCGACATGGTGACGATGCCGGTCACCTACGACACCCGCGACGCCGGTCGCGTCCTGCCGCTGGACAAGGCGTCGCACCAGGTTTGGGACGCTCTGCGCCAGGACAGGCCCGTCCCGGAGTCCGCCACCCAGGAGTCGGTGGCCGACAGGACGGACTCGCCGGTGACGGCGGGCTCCTGATCACGCCGGTGACGGCGGGCTCCTGATCACAGGCCCTCGTGCGGCGGCCCCCGGCCACCGGCCCGCAAGGAGTACCTGCGCGCGCGGCGCCCCGCCCCCACCTGGCATCGTGACCTCCACGAAAACTCACCCCGGTGGTTTCTGTTATCCAGGTGGGCGCGGGGCGTCTCCCCTGTGTCGGAGGAGTCAGCCCCCCACACAGAGAGTGGACACAGCGTGAGCAGCGAACGCCAAGTCACGATGATCAGGGCAGCGCAGGACGGGAACCAGCAGGCACAGGACGCGCTGGTGGCGGAGTACCTGCCGCTGGTCTACAACATCGTCGGCCGGGCCCTGAACGGGCACGCGGACGTGGACGACGTGGTGCAGGAGACCATGATCCGTGTCCTCGGCGGCCTGGACGGGCTGCGCGGCCCTGAGAACTTCCGCAGCTGGCTGGTCGCCATCACCATGAACCAGATACGCGGCCACTGGCGCGAACGTGCCTCGGGCGCGATACCCGCCGGCGGTGGCCTCGCGGACGCGTACGACGTGGTCGATCCGGGTGCGGACTTCGTGGATCTGACCATCACCCGGCTCGGGCTCTCCGGGCAGCGGCGGGAGACCGCCGAGGCCACCCGCTGGCTGGACGAGGACGACCGGGCCCTGCTGTCGCTGTGGTGGCTGGAGTCCGCGGGCGAGCTCACGCGCGCGGAGGTCGCCGAGGCGCTCGAGCTGTCCCCGCAGCACGCGGCGGTACGGGTGCAGCGCATGAAGGCCCAGCTGGAGACGGCCCGCGTCGTCGTCCGCGCCCTCTCGGCGAACCCGCCCTGCTCGGGGCTCCAGCAGATCACCGCCGGATGGGACGGTGCGCCGTCGGCGCTGTGGCGCAAGCGGCTGGCCCGGCACGCCCGCGACTGCGCGGCGTGCGAGGGCCACTGGTCCAACCTGGTGCCCGCCGAGGGCCTGCTGGTGGGGCTCGGGCTCGTTCCGGTGGGCGCCGCGCTCGCGGGCCTGGTGGCACCGCCCGATCTCTTCGAGGTCGGCTCCGCGTCCGCCTCCACCTCTTCGGGGGCCGGTTCCTCCTTCTCGTCCGCCCACGGCGCCGGGCCGGTCTCCGCGCGGGCGCAGGCCCGTCGTGACCGCGCCAGACGTCGGCGTCGTACGACCGGAGTGGCCGCCGCGGTCGTCGCGCTCGGCATCGGCGGCACCGCGGTGCACCTCCTCACGGGCCCGGAGACGGACGAGAGCGCACCGGCCACCGCCGCCGCTCCCGCCTCTCCCCCCACTCACCCGGCGTCCAAGAGCGCCTCCCCCTCGGCCTCCCCCACGCGCTCCGCGTCACCCAGCGCCAAGCCCTCCCCGAGCAAGACGAAGAAGAAGGAGAAGAAGGCCGAGCCCTCCCCGAGCCGTACCTCGGCCAAGCCGAAGCCGAAGCCCAGGCCCGAGGCGCCGGACCCCGCTCCCCCGAAGCCGAGCGGCACCACCGAACAGGTCGTCGCGCTCGTCAACACCGAGCGGGCCAAGGCGGGCTGCGGCCCGGTCCGCTCCAACGGCAAGCTCGCCACGGCGGCCACGAAGCACTCCGCCGACATGGCGGCCCGCGACTACTTCGACCACGAGAGCCCCGACGGCACGGACCCCGGCGACCGCATCACCGCGGCCGGCTACCGCTGGAGCACGTACGGCGAGAACATCGCCCGCGGCCAGCAGTCCGCGGCGTCGGTGATGGACTCGTGGATGAAGAGCCCCGGCCACCGCGCCAACATCCTGAACTGCGACTTCAAGGAACTGGGCGTGGGCGTCCACAACGCCTCCGGCGGCCCCTGGTGGACCCAGGCCTTCGGCACGGCGCGCTGACGCCGTCCGGGCCGCACGATGCCGTCAGCCTGCCTGCGGGGTGCCGACCTGCGAGGTGCCGAGCTGGGGGGTACCGATCTGCGGGGTGCCGACCTGGGGGGTGTGGAACTGTTCCAGCCGTCGTTGGGCGAGCTGCAGCGTGCCGCGCTGCCGGCCGGGCACCTGACGGCGCAGGGCGACCAGAGACGGGCCGAGCGCGCGCACGTCCTCGGCGTCCCGGATGCGGTCCCAGAGGTGATGGGCGCGGTCCGCCGCAGCTTCCACCTCCGGGGAGTCCGGAGCCTGGCCCGCCGCGAGGCGGGCCGACGCCACCGCCAGCCAGGTCTCGCAGCTGCGGGCCGGGTCCCCGGCGAACCTCGCCAGGTCCGCCCGTACTTCCATCCAGTGGATGGTCTCTTTCGCACCCGGCCCGTGCACGCGCAGCGCGCTCTGTTCCCAGGACGCCGCCAGGGCCGCCGCTTCGCCGTGCCGGCCGGCCTCGACGGCCGCGGTGATCGCCGCGTGCGGGTCCATGGAGGGGTCGGCGGGCCTCGGCGGCTGGAGCGGGGCGGCGGGCTGCGCGGCCGGGTCGTGGGCCGGCAGCAGGTCGGGGGCACCGTCGCCGAGGCTCTGGGCGGCAGCTTGCAGGTGGAGCTGGGGCAGCGGGGGGCGGTGGCCGCTGCGGAGGATCGTCGCGAGTGCCTTCATGTACGCGGGGGCCGCGGGCGTGCGGCGTCTGGCGGGCGGCGCGATACGGCCGTAGAGCGCGACGCCGGGTCCCGCGTCGAGGGGCTGCTCGGTGAGCGCCTGCCAGCTCTCCTGGTCGGTGTGCAGGTCGGCGAGGATCGTCGTGCTGCCCACCGGGCGCAGCCGCAGCTCCTGCGTGATCCAGTGCCAGGGGAAGCCGGTGTAGCGCACGGTCGCGGTGGTGGTCCGGGCGAGCGCGACGTGCAGCTGCCGCTGGCGGCGGTCGAGGTGGACCTGCCCGATGAGGTAGATCGTCAGAGGTCCGGGCGCCATGGCCGCGGCCCGCAGCCGGGTCAGTAGCGTCTGGGGATCCAGTGGGTCGGCCAGTTCCACGATGCTCGCGGTCGGTGTGCCGGAGAGCGTCTCCGGGGGCACCGCCGCGAGGACGGGAAGCACGGAGGCCGCGTCGACCAGACGCCCCTTGCCCAGCGGGGCAGCCGCGACGAGCAGCACGGTTCCAGGCATGGGTCCCTCCCTCTCGATCATCACGTCAGCACCGTATCCGCATCTCCCGTCCGGCGCGCCCATCGGGCTTCAGCTGCTCCACGACGGGCGGGCGCACGGGTCGGCGGCACGTGTCCCGCGGCGACCGCCTCGTCCCGCTTTCGTTCCCAGGAACGAAAGCGGCCGCATCTTCTCGTACGCTCGTACGGAAGGCCGGGATCGTACCGGTCCTACCCTGCGGAGATGATCAGGCACATGTCGACGCACCCCGCCCGCGGTCTGAGCCGGGTGCTGGAGGACCTCGGCCCCACGCTCCTCGAACTGGTCCACGGCGATCCGGCGGCCGCGGGGGAACTCGGCGGCGTCGGCATCCACGATCCGCACGACGAACAGCACCATCCGGAGCGCGCCATCGTGCTCGGCGTCGGTGTGCACGGAGCACCGGAGATCTCCCGGCTGCTGCGCGAGCTCGCCGGGGCGGGCGTCGCGGCGCTGGTCGTGCGGGGACCCGTCGACGCCGCGGAGCTCGAAGCCGTCGCCGCCGAGACCGGGATCGCGCTGCTGGCCCTCACGCGCGGCGCCTCCTGGGCGCAGATGGCGGCGATGCTGCGGACGCTGCTGTCCGAGGGGGACGTGGGCGAGACCGGGGAGCAGACCCTCGGCGGAGTGCCTTCCGGGGACCTTTTCGCGCTGGCGAACGCGATCGCGACGCTGCTGGACGCGCCGATCACCATCGAGGACCGCCGTTCCCGCATCCTGGCCTTCTCCGGGCGGCAGGACGAGGCGGACCCGGCGCGGGTGGAGAGCATCCTGGCCCGGCGGGTGCCCGAGCGCTATCTCCGCGTCCACGAGGAGCACGGCGTCTTCGAGACGCTCTACCGCAGTGAACAGCCGGTCCACATTCCGCCGCCGTCCCTGGGGGACGAGGTCGCGCTGCCGCGCATGGCGATCGCCGTGCGGGCCGGTGACGAGATCCTCGGGTCGGTGTGGGCGGCGCTGCGCAAGCCGCTGACCCCGGAGCGGGAGGAGGCGTTCAAGGAGGCAGCGAAGCTGGTGGCCCTGCACATGCTCCGCTTCCGTGCGGGCGCCGACGCGGAGAACCGGCTGCGCGCCGACCTGGTGACGACCGCGCTGGAGGGCGGCCCTGAGGCGGTGGGGGCGCTGGGCCGGCTGGGGCTCGCCGACGAACCCCTCCTCGTCCTGGCCATGGGCCTGGAGCCCGCCGCGGACGGGGACCACGCCCAGATCACCGCCGAGCGCCAGCGTCTGACCAGCGCGCTGGCCGTGCACCTGACGGCGGTGCGGCCACGGTCCGCGGTGGCACTGCTGGGTGATGTGGCCTACGCGCTGTTCCCCGTCCCGGACGATTCGGCGGCCGCGCGGCAGCGGGCCGTGCAGGTGGCGGAGAACTTCCTACAGCGCACCGGGGAGCGCGTAGGCGCGGTCGTCGGGATCGGCTCGGTGGCTCCCGAGCCCGCCGCGCTGGCCCGGTCGCGGACGAACGCGGACCGGGCGCTGCGTGTGCTGTTCGACGGCCGCGCCGGGGGCCGGGTCGCCGCCATCGCGGACGTCTGCGTCGACGCGCTCCTGATCGAGATGAGGGACCTGGCGGCCGCCCACCGCGACGAACTGTCCGGCCCCATCGCCCTGTTGGCCGACTACGACAGACGGCACAACGCCCACCTGGTGGAGACGCTGCGGGCGTGGCTCGACGCGTTCGGGGACGTGATCGCCGCCTCGGCGAGCGTGTTCGTGCACCCCAACACGTTCCGCTACCGGATTCGCCGTGTCGCCGAGGTGGGGCAGATCGACCTGCGGGACCCGTCGGCGCGGTTCGCCGCGATGCTGCAGCTGCGTCTCATGAGCCTGCACGACGACGGTGGGCGGGCCGGCACCGTCGGCGGCGAGTAGACGGCGGCGCCGGTGCCGGGGGCGCTCCGGGCTGCGTCGCCTTCGTCGCCTTCCGCCGCCTTTCGTGGGACGGTACGAAACCGGGCCCCACGCGGGTGATCCGCGTACGAACTCCGCACCCTCCTTCCTGCCTAGCGTGGCGGTCATCCCACCACCTGGAGGACGCACACGTGCAGGCCGACCACCCATCCCGACCGGCGCCGCCGCCGCCACTGGGCGCCATGCTCGACGACCTCGGAGAACTCGTGTCCTGCGAGTCGTACTCCGCCGACCACGCGGCCGTGGCCCGCAGCGCCGAAGCCGTCGCGGAGCAGGGCCGCCGGCTGCTCGGCGCCCGGCCGCGGACGCTGGTGACCGGCGGGGTGACGCACCTGCTGTGGAGCTTCGGGACCCCGCGCGTCCTGCTCCTCGGCCACCACGACACGGTCTGGCCCATGGGCACCCTCAGGACCCGGCCGTTCTCGGTGCGGGACGGCATCGCCCGCGGCCCCGGCATCTTCGACATGAAGGCCGGCCTGGTCCAGATGTTCCACGCCCTGGCCGGGCTGCCGTCCCTCGACGGCGTCTGCGTCCTGGTCAACGGCGACGAAGAGGTCGGCTCGGACACCTCCCGCGCCCTCATCGAGGACACGGCACGCGCCTGCCGGGCCGCACTCGTCCTGGAGGCCGCCGCCCCCGGCGGCGCCCTCAAGACGGGCCGCAAGGGCGTCTCCCACTACGGCCTCACGGTCCACGGCCGCGCCGCCCACTCCGGCCTGGAACCGGAGAAGGGCATCAACGCGGCCACGGAGCTGGCCCACCACCTCCTCGCCCTCCAGAGCATCACCGACGCCGTGACCACCCGAACCGGCCCGGGAACGACGATCACGCCGACGGTCATGTCGGCCGGCACCACCACCAACACGGTTCCGGCCCGCGCGGAACTGAGCATCGACGTACGAGTCCCCACACCGGCCGCGCAGGCGGCGGTCGACGACCTCGTCAGAGCCCTCGCGCCCCACCACCCCGGCGCCCGTCTGCGGGTCGACGGCGGCCCCAACCGGCCGCCCCTGGACGCCGAGGCGTCGCGGAGGCTGTTCGCGCTGGCCGTCGAGGTGGCGGACCGGGCGGGGCTCGGCCCGCTCCAGCAGGCGGCCGTGGGCGGCGCCTCCGACGGCAACTACACCGCGGGCGTCGGCTGTCCGACGCTCGACGGCCTCGGTGCCGTCGGCGACGGAGCCCACGCCGACCACGAACACGTCGTGACCGCGGCCATGCCGCCCCGCGCGCAACTCCTCGCCCACCTCGTCGGAGCGCTGCTGTGAGCCACCTCGAGATACGCGAACTCCACACCATGGAGGAGTTCGAGAACGTCTGCCGTCTCTACGCCGACATCTGGGGCACCGACCCGAGCACGGCCCCCATCTCCGCCGAGGTGATGCGCGCCCTGGCCCACGCCGGGAACTACGTCGCCGGAGCGTACGAGAACGGCCGGCTGACGGGCGCGAGCGTCGCGTTCTTCGGCTTTCCCGTGGGCACCACCCTGCACTCCCACATCACGGGCGCCGTCATGGGCCGCGGCATCGGCCTGGCCCTCAAGCTGCACCAGCGCGCATGGGCCCTGGAGCGCGGTCTGAAGCGCATCACGTGGACCTACGACCCCCTCATCCGCCGCAACGCCCACTTCAACCTCACCAAGCTCGGGGCGCGTCCCGAGGAATACCTGCGGTCCTTCTACGGCGAGATGGACGACGCCATCAACGGCGGTGACGAGTCGGACCGGGTCCTCGCCGCCTGGGACCTGTCGCTCCCGCATCCGGCCGCGGGACCGAACGGCATACCGCTGCCCTCCGGCGCCGCCCACGCCGTGCGCGACCACGACGGCCGCCCCGAACTCTCCACCCCGGGCGCCGAGTTCGTCCTCGTCGACCTGCCGGACGACATCGAGGCACTGCGCCGTGCCGACGCCCCGGCCGCGCGCGCCTGGCGGATCGCCGTCCGGGAGAGCCTCGGCGGGCTGCTCGCCGAGGGAGGCCGCGTCCTCGGCCTCCACGACCGGCGCAGCTACGTCGTCCAGCGCACCCCCGCCACCCCCGCACACCTGCCCACCGGGAGCAACCAGTGACCAAGACGAAGATCTCCGGCGTCGAACTGCGCCGGATCGCGATGCCGCTCGTCGCGCCGTTCCGCACCTCCTTCGGCGTCGAGACCAGCCGCGACGTCCTCCTCGTGCGCGTCGTCACCTCCGACGGGGAGGGCTGGGCCGAGTGCGCGGCCATGTCCGAGCCCCGCTACTGCAGTAAGTACGTGGACGGCGCCCAGGACGTCCTGCGCCGGTTCCTCGTCCCTGCGCTCCCGAAGGACGGCGTGGACGCCACGGCCGTGGGCCGGGCCCTGGAGCCCTTCACCGGCCACCACATGGCGAAGTCCGCCCTGGAGAGCGCCGTCCTGGACGCCCAGCTCCGAGCCGCGGGCGAGTCCTTCGGCTCGTACCTCGGCGCGGCGCGCGACCGTGTGCCCTGCGGGGTCTCTGTGGGCATCATGGACTCGGTCCCCCAGCTCCTCGACGCCGTCGAGGGTTACGTCGCCGAGGGCTATGTGCGCATCAAGCTGAAGATCGAGCCGGGCTGGGACGTGGAGCCGGTGCGCGCGGTCCGTGAACGGTTCGGCGACAACCTGCTGCTGCAGGTCGACGCGAACGCCGCCTACACCCTCGTCGACGCCCAGCACCTCGCCGAGCTCGACGCCTTCGGCCTGCTCCTGATCGAACAGCCCCTCGCCAACGACGACATGGTGCAGCACGCGCAGCTCGCCAAGCGCCTGCGCACCCCCATCTGCCTGGACGAGTCCATCGAGTCCGCCGCCCACGCGGCGGCCGCCATCTCGCTCGGGGCCTGCTCGGTCATCAACGTCAAGCCCGCCCGGGTCGGCGGTTATCTGGAGGCCCGCCGCATCCACGACATCGCCCGCGCCCACGGCGTGCCCGTCTGGTGCGGCGGCATGCTGGAGACCGGCATCGGGCGTGCCGCCAACGTCGCGCTCGCGGCACTGCCCGGCTTCACCCTCCCCGGCGACACCTCGGGCTCGCACCGCTACTTCGCCACCGACATCACCCCGCCGTTCGTCCTCGACGACGGCCACCTCGATGTTCCCACCGGCCCCGGCCTCGGAACGGAGCCGCTGCCCGACGTCCTCGACGAGGTGACGACCTCGACGGAGTGGATGGCCCTCTAGGCCTCACGAAGGTTGCGGACTCCGGGCCGTGCCGTGGGCCAGACCGGCCAGTCGTTCCGCGTCCGAGGTGCCGGGTTCGGCCGACCAGAGCACGAGTTGCTGTTCTGGTGCACCGGCGTAGCGGAAGGTGTCCCAGTCGAGGGTGAGTTCGCCGGCGAGGGAGTGGGCGATGCGTTTGCTGCCGAAGTCCTGGTGCGCGACGCGGTGCTCGGCCCACCAGACCCGGAATTGCTGATCGGCGACGGCCAGCTCGCCCACAAGAGCTGTAAGGGCTGGATCGGTCGGATTCGTTCCGGCTTCCATCCGCAGGACTTCGACGCATGTGCGGGCCACGTCTTCCCACTCCGGGTAGATCTCGCGCATCACGGGGTCGGTGAAGACCATGCGGACGTAGTTGCGCTCGGACTCGGGCACAGCCGCGAAGTCGCACAGCAGCTCCGCTGCCAGTGGGTTCCACGCGAGGATGTCGAGCCGTGGGCCGAATACGATGGCGGGTGTACTGGTGAGCTGGCCGAGCAGGCGGGTCAGGTGCGGGTGCACTTTGGGGCGAGGGGACCGACGCGGCGTTTTGCGGTGTCCGGCCCGCGCGGCCTGGTCGACCAGACCTTCCACGTACGTCCTCTGGTCGCCGTCCAGCCGCAGCTCCCGCGAGAGGGACTCGAGCACCGGCGGCGACGGTGCCAGTCGGCCCTGTTCGATGCGTACGTAGTAGTCGGTACTGATCGCGGCGAGCTCAGCCACTTCCTCGCGGCGCAGTCCCCGCACCCGGCGCTGGGTGTGCGTGCGCTCGGGAAGCCCGACCTGCGCCGGTGTGAGCTCACCACGGCGATGCTTGAGGAACTCACCGAGCTCACGAAGGTGTGCGGAACCGGTCACTCCGCCAGCATGGCACCGAGGGAAAAGCTCTGCCTGGGAGAGATCCTTCCTAGGAAGGAGCCCGACCTTCCCGAGCCTCAGCCGTCGGCCGGACAGTGGACACAGGCCGGCAGCTCGCCGGCCAGCAGTGATCCCTCAGGAGCAGAAAATGAGGACTGACGTCCGGTTCCCGACCAACGGCGTGCAGCTCGCCGGCCACCTCTACCTTCCCGAGGACAGCGACGGCCCGCTCGCCGCCATTGTCATCGGCCACCAGACGACCGGGGTCAAGGAACAGTCCCCGGCGGTGTACGCCACACGCCTGGTCGAGGAAGGGTTCGCCGTCCTGACCTTCGACGCCGCCTTCCAGGGCGAATCCGAAGGCACGCCCCACGGCCTGGAGGACCCCTTCCAGCGCGCCGAGGACTTCCGTGCGGCGGTCTCCTACCTCACTACCCGTCCTGAGGTCGACTCCGACCGTATCGGCGTGATGGGCGTGTGCGGCTCCGGCGCCTACGTGCCCTACGCCGCCCAGACGGACCACCGCATGAAGGCCGTGGCAGGCGTCTCCGGGACCGACGTTCCCAGCTTCTTCCGCGGCGCCGACCCCGAGGGCTGGCAGCAGATGGTGGCGAACTCGGGGAACCTGCGCAGCGCCGAGGCCGCCGGCGAGCCCGCGGCAACGTTCGCGGTGCTACCGGAGAAGGCCGATGCCGAGACCCCCGCCCCGACGGCCGAGTTCGTCGACTACTACAAGACACCCCGCGGCAGGCACCCGCGCTCCACGGGGGACGTGGTCGTGCGCAGCGCGGATCTCCTCGACCAGTTCGATTCCTTCGCCGACGTCGCCAAGATCGCGCCTCGCCCGCTGCTCATGATTGCCGGCACCGAGGCGGTGACCCGCGGGTTCTCGGAGAAGGCCGTCGCCGACAGCCCCGGCAACGCCGAGCTGTTCCTCGTCGACGGCGCCACCCACGTCGATCTGTACGACCGCGACCAGTACGTGACTCCTGCCGTCGCCAAGCTGGTCGAGTTCTTCAGCAAGCACCTCGCCTGAGTCGGCAAACGTGAGCGGCCATCCAGCGGACGCCTCGTCCGCGCTGCGGGTAGATCTCCTGGTCAGGGTGGGATGTCCCACCAAGCTCCACCTGGCCGTCGAGCAAGGTCGGAAGCCTCTATCGATCGTGGTGACGGCCGGGCAGCGTGGCGACTCACCGCAGTTCGAACCTGAACCCGCCGCGCGAACGTCCCGGGCCGTGATCGCGGGACTCGGTGAAGACACCGCCCGGCGGTTCCTTCTGCAGGTCGCCCTGTCTGCGAGCCCCGGCCGCATGCTGGTGAGCACGGCACACCGTGGAGTCGACACTCAGGTCCCACACGATCGCGCCCTTGCCACGGAACACCGGTCCTGACCCGAATCCGTGTACCGTCGATCACCTGCCGCCGCGCCAGACGGGTGGCCGCCCCGCCTTCGTCCCGAGTCCCGGCTGTCCCGAGTCCCGGCTGTCCCGGTGCCGGCCGCGGGATGAAACCATTGGGGCATGTCTGACTTGATCATTGCCGCCTGTGACGGCGCGGCGAAGAAGAACCCCGGGCCCGCGGCCTGGGCCTGGGTGGTCGCCGACGCCGAGGGCCGGCCGCAGCGCTGGGAGGCCGGGCCGCTCGGCCACGCCACGAACAACGTGGCCGAGCTGACCGCGCTGGCCGAACTGCTGGAAGCCACCGATCCGGCGCTGCCGCTCGAAGTGCGGATGGACAGTCAGTACGCGATGAACGCGGTCACCAAGTGGATCGCCTCCTGGAAGCGCAACGGGTGGCAGACCGCGGCGAAGAAGCCGGTCGCCAACAAGGACCTCGTCGTACGCATCGACGCCCTGCTGCAGAATCGCGAGGTCACGTTCCGGCACGTGGCCGCGCACCGCGCGGACGGTGATCACCTCAACGCGATCGCCGACGTCGCGGCCAGCGACGCCGCGACGACCCAGCAGCCCGCGGGCACCGCCCACGGCGCCCTGGAGATCCCCGAGCCGCGTCCGGAGCGCATGACCGCATCCCCCGCGGGCGCGACCCGCACGCCGAAGAAGACGGCGGGACGCGCGAAGAAGGCGGGCTCGAGCGCCGTCATCAAGGCCAAGTACCCGGGCCGCTGCCACTGTCAGAAGCCGTACGCCGCCGGGGAGAAGATCGCCAAGAACCCGCACGGCTGGGGCCACGTCGAGTGCCGGGAGCCCGTCGAGGGCTGAGAGCGCCGCGGCCGGGCCCGCGTGTTTCCAGGGGTGTCGTGGTCACCCGACGCCCCCCTCCGACGCCGCCCCGACGACGTACGTCCGACGGCCCGCTCCCGGCCCTCTTCAGGCCCGGGGGCGGGCCGCCGAAGGGTCCGCTCAGAAGGTGTACGAAAACATTCCGGGCGCCCGGCCCGAGCGGCAAGGAGTCGACCCGGAACTGATGCCGGGCAACCATGCCTACATCACCGACTACGGCGGCAGGCGCCTGTTCACGGTGGACCTGGCCGACCCCTCCGCCCCTCCGGCCCCGATCGCCGAGGGCGTGTACGCGTACGGCGTCGCCCTGGACCTGCCCGGCGGCCGGGTCCACGTCACCGACGTGGAGGCCGAGGACAGGGCGTACGTCGGTCAGTACGACCTCGGCGGGCTGCACGAGGTCGACCTGACAGCGGACGGCGCCGCCGAGGTCGTCGTGGCCGGCGGCGAGGTCAAGGGCCGTCAGCGCGTGGCGGCCGACGGCCTGGGCAACGTCAGCGGCATCGGTCTCGACCGCGACAACGGCCTGATCCACGTCAGCGACCGGCAGGGCAAGCTGCTGCGGACCCCCGGCGTACTTGCGGGGCGCCCCGGCACCGTCGTAGCGAGGCAGGGCCCCCGCGGAGGCCCGGACGGCCGTGCTCACAGCGTGCCCGGGCGACCGCGCGGGCCGTCGCCCGATACCCGGCGTCGTTCGGATGCGGTGGTCACCGCTGTCGTACGCGGGTGTGAGCGCTGCTCACCGGGAGTTCGACACGTTCCACCCCGATTCCAGTAACCGGTCTGCCGAGGTCGCGGACTGTTCCGACATCGTCATGCGAAGCACAACTCCTTTGATGCGTGCTGAGCGGGTTTTCCCCCGGACGGCGCAGTCGACGTGCGTTCTCCCGCCCCGGACGGTTCGCTTTCTGAGATGGGTTACGACATAGACAGCCCGCGTGAAGCGGGCACCACACGACGTGACGCACTGGGTATGGCCGCAGTGCTGCTGGCAGGCGGCACGCTCTCCGCGGGGGCGGCCCCACCGAGGACCGGACCGGAGCCCGACGGCTCCTGCCCGGCCACCTACGACGCCGAGTTCGAGGCGGCGCTCGCCGAAGCCGAGAAGGAGTTCCCGGAGGACGACGACCGAGGTCTCGCCCCGGCCGGCCCCCGCGGCCGGTTCACCCTCCCGCTGCGCCGCCGCTACCGGATCACCACCCGGTACGGGGCGCGCGGCAACTGGCTCGCCGGCCACCACACCGGGGTCGACCTCGCGGTCCCCCGCGGCACCGCCGTGTACGCGGTGGGCGCCGGAGTGGTGGTGCTGGCCCGCTGGTCGGGGGCGTACGGCAAAGCCGTGACCATACGGATGCCGGACGGGCACTACGCGGTGTACGCGCACCTCTCCCGCATCCGGGTGCGCAAGGGCGCCCGTGTCCGTGCCGGGACGCGGCTGGGGAGCAGCGGCAGCACGGGCCGTGCCACCGGACCCCACCTCCATCTGGAGATACGCGCCCGGCGTAACTACGGCTCCGACATCAGCCCCTACCGCTACCTGGCACGGCGGGGCACCCGCCTCTGGTGACGGTGGCGGTGGCAGTGGCAGTGGCAGTGGTCGCAGTGGCGACGGCTCGACGGTGACGGCGCGGGGGTTCAAGAGCCCAAGGCTTTGAACGCCCGCGTCTGCTCGACGATGGCCCGCTCCGTGGGCAGTCGTTCGATCGACGACGCTCCGAAGAAGCCGACGATGCCGGTGGTGTGCTCGAGGACGTACCGCGCGTCCTCGGGCTCGGCGATGGGTCCGCCGTGGCAGAGGACGAGCGCGTCCGGGTTCACGCTCTTGGCGGCGTCGTGCATCTCCTGGACGGCGGCGGCCGCCTCGTCGAGTGTCATCGCGGTGCTCGCGCCGATGGAGCCCTTCGTGGTGAGGCCGACGTGCGGGACGAGGATGTCGGCGCCCGCCCTCGCCATGTCCGCGGCCTGCTCCGCGTCGAAGACGTAGGGGGCGGTGAGCAGGTCGCGCTCGTGGGCGGCGCGGACCATGTCGACCTCCAGGCCGTACCCCATGCCGGTCTCCTCGAGGTTGACCCGGAACGTGCCGTCGTACAGGCCGACCGTGGGGAAGTTCTGTACGCCGGTGAACCCCATGGCCTTGAGCTGGTCGAGGAAGAGGTCCATGCGCCGGAACGGGTCGGTGCCGCACACACCCGCGAGGACCGGGGTGTCCCGGACGACGGGCAGGACCTCGCGCGCCATGTCGACGACGATCTCGTTCGCGTCGCCGTACGGCAGGAGTCCGGCCAGGGAGCCGCGGCCCGCCATCCGGTAGCGGCCGGAGTTGTAGATGATGAGGAGGTCGACGCCGCCCTCCTCCGCGCACTTGGCCGACAGTCCGGTGCCGGCGCCCGCTCCCACGACGGGCCGGCCCGCGGCGACCTGGGCGTGCAGGCGGGCGAGTGCTTCCTTGCGGTTCATGGGGTGCTCCTCGAAGGGGTGGGGTCAGCGGCCGACCGGTGCGGCGGCGCGTTCGCCGATCAGCTGGTGCAGGCGTTCGGCCATGGCGACCGCGAAGGACGCGTCGTTGATGTGGGCGTCGACCTCGTGCAGGCGTACACCACTGCCGCACACGGTGGCCCGCAGAGCGTCCAGGCCCGTCATGTCGGCCACTGGGTCGGCGAAGGGAGCGTCCGTCATGTCCACGGCCGACAGCCCGCGCAGGGGCCAGAAGATCTCGGCGGGCCCGCGGGCCGCGGCGAGCTTGTGGCCGAGCGTGGCGCCGAGGGCGGCCATCTCGCGGGCGGTGGTCCTCATCAGCGTGACCGTCGGGTTGTGGACCAGGAACCGTCGGCCCGCGAAGCGTTCCGGAATGCTCGCCTCAGGACCGAAGTTGACCATGTCGAGGGCGCCGGGCGCGACGATCTGGGGGATGGCGGCGGCGCCCGCCGCGGTGAGCCGGTCGGGGCCCGCGCTGAGCACTCCCCCGACGAGTTCGTCGGCGAGTTCGGTGGTGGTCAGGTCCAGCACGCCGTCGAGCAGGCCGTCGGCGGCGAGCTTCTCCACCGCGCGGCCGCCGGCGCCCGTGGCGTGGAAGACCAGGACCTCGTAACCGAGTTCGGCCAGGCGGGCCCTGGCCGCGTCGACGGCGGGTGTCGTCACGCCGAACATGGTGGCGGCGACCACCTTGCGCCGCGGGCCCGCGAGTTCTTCGAGGTTGCGTTCCTGACGCCGGGCCATGCCGGCCGCGGCGGCCGCCGCGTTGCCGAGGACGTGGCGCGAGACGGAGTTGATGCCGGAGATGTCGACGACGCTGTACATCATCGTGAGGTCGCTGCTGTCCACGTACGGCGCCACGTCACCGCCCGCCATGGTGCTGACCAGCACCTTCGGCACGCCGATGGGCAGGGTCCGCATAGCCTGCGCGGCGATGGCCGAGCCGCCGCTGCCCGCCGCCGCGAGCACCGCGTGCAGTCGGCCCTGTCGGTACAGGTCGAGGACGACGCGGGTCAGGCCGTCGGCCATGGCGGCGACCGCCGCGCCGCGGTCGCCCGCCGCCCGCAGTTCGGCCAGGTCGTGTCCGGCGGCACGCGCCACCACGTCGGCCGGTATGTCGGCCGTGGGTGTCTGGGCGGGCGCCGGCAGCACGCCGACGTCGACCAGCAGGACGTCACTGCCGTACTCCCGGAGCCGTTCGCGCAACCACGCGTACTCCTCGCCCTTGGTGTCCAGCGTTCCGACGAGGACCACGGTCGCCATGTTCCTTCACACCCCTTCATGTGCCCGGTGCTGCCGATCCTGCGGCCGGTGCGGGTCGGTGACAACGACCAGTGGGCGCCGATTGGCCTGCGCATGGGCGAAGATGAGGACATGGCGAAGATCCCGACGGCCCGTTTGTCGCGGCTGCTCACCGGCTGGTCATCGGAGGATGCGGGTCCGCTTCCGCGGCGGCTCGCGAACGCTCTGCGCGAGTTGGCGGAGCGTGCGGACGTGGCGCCCGGCACGACCCTGCCGTCACAGCGCGAACTGGCGGGCGTGCTCGGGGTGAGCCGCTCCACGGTGACCACCGCGTACAGCCTTCTGGAGAACGAGGGCTGGCTGGAGAGCCGCCGCGGCAGCGGTTCGCGGCTGCGCGGCTCGGGGTCGCCGGAGCGGCTTGTGAACGAGGGGCGGCTCGCCAGTTTCGACGCGCGGACGAGCGGGGCCGATCTGTCGAGCGGCGCGCTGGAGGGGCTCGGCGCGGTGGGTGACGCGGTCGGCGCGCTGACGGGCGCGGACCTCGCTCCGCTGCTGCGGGGCGACGGCTATCTGCCGCACGGTCTGCCCGAACTGCGCGAGGGCATCGCCGCGTACTACCGCGAGGCGGGGGTGCCCACCGAGCCCGAGCAGATCCTCGTCACCTCCGGATCGCAGCAGGCCGTGTGGCTGGTCGCGCAGGCTCTCGTCGACCCGGGCGACACCGTCGTGGTGGAGAACCCCACCTATCGGGGGGCTTTGGAGGCGCTGCGGTCCCGGGGCGCCCGGATCGTCCCGGTCGGCGGTGACCGTCCCGGGGCGGGCCGTGCGGGCTCCGACGCGGCGGCGTTGCGGCGCCTCGGCGCGAAGGTGCGGCCGCGGCTCGTCTACCTTCAGCCGGCCGTGCACAATCCGACGGGTCGCAGCCTGGACGGTGCGGCGTTGCGGGAGTGGGCGTCGGCGCTTGGCGAGCGCGAACTGTTCACCGTGGAGGACACCGCGTGCGCGGAGCTCGGCCTGGCGGGCGACGGGGCTCCCGTGCCGCTGGCTGCCCGGCTCCCGGCGGCGTCGACCATCACGGTGGGGACGTTGTCGAAGCTGTTCTGGGGCGGGCTGCGGGTGGGCTGGGTGCGGTCGTCGCCGCACATCGTCGCGCGCCTGGCGAAGATCAAGACGTCGGTGGACCTGTCGTGTTCGGTCGTGGACCAGCTGGTGGCGGTGCGGTTGCTGGCCGGGCTGCCGAGGGCGCGGGCCGCGCGCCGCGCTGTGCTGCGCGACCAACTGGCGGGCGCCGAGACGTTGTTGCGTGCCCGTGCCCCGCACTGGGAGTGGGACCGCCCGGCCGGCGGCCCCGCCCTGTGGGTGCGGATACCGGGCGTCGACACGGAGGCGCTGGCGCAGTTGGCGCGGCGCGGGGGTGTGGCCGTCGTGCCGGGTTCCGCGTTCTCCGCGGTGGACGGTTTCCGCGACCGGCTGCGACTGCCGTACGCGCACGGCGTCGACCTGCTGGAACGGGCGCTGCCGACGCTGCTGGACTGTGCCGAGCGGAGCCGCGACAAGATCACGCCGTCCGTTGTCAGACCCTCCTGACAGCATGAAGGCATGGGATTCTTCGATGACTTGGTGCTGCCCGAGGAGCCGGTCGAGCCGCGTGGTGAAGTGGTCAGGCTCGGCCCTCCCGGGGAGGACGCGGCCCGCGACCGGCCGCCGGTCGACTGGTTCGAGCCGGCGCTGGTGGAGCAGCTCGCGGTGGCCGGGGGCGGGCCCGAGGCCAAGGTGATGGTGACCGGCTGGTCGGTGTGGCCGCGTTCGGTCACGCTGCACCTTTCCGTGCACCGGCCGGTCCGCCGGCACGGCCTTGGCGGAGGCCGCCAGTCCGGGCTGCGGGTGGGGCTCCTGCTGGGTGACGGCAGGAGGGTGACCTCGCTCGACTCGGAGCGGGACGAGTCCGTGCCGCTGGTCGGGCCGCCGGAGCTCCGGGCGTACGCGTCCCGGAGTGTGCCCACGGGGCTGATCCCGCTGGACCCCGGCGACCCCGGCGAATCGTTGTTCAGGACCGGCGTCGACCTGTATCTGCCGGAGCTGCCCCCACCCGGCGAGACGTGGCTGGTGGTGGAGTGGCCGGACGAGCTCGTTGCGGAGACCCGTACGCCGGTCGACGCCGACGCGTTGCGCGCCGCGTCCGTGCGCGCCGTCGAGGTGTGGCCGGGCCTGCCGACGCCGTCGGCCTCGGGCCCCGAGTTCATCACCGTCGCCAGGATGGGCGGGCCGCCCGACTTCCTCGCCCGGCCGATGTCCGAGGACGAGCGCGCCACGCTGCGCGAGCGGGAAGAGGCCGAGCAGCGGTATGTACCGCGGGGCGACTGGGAGCGCATGGCGTACGAGGACTGGGGCGACCCGGCGCTCATCCGGGCCCGGCTGGACGGCGGCGCCCCGGTCGACGCGGACGTCTGGTCGGGCTCCACTCCGCTGCACCTGGCGGCGGAGCGGGGCGGCGCGGAGTCCCTCGCCGTGCTGCTGCCGCACGTCAAGCGGGTCGACGCGCCCGACGAGGAGGGGCACACCGCGCTGTGGTGCGCCGCCTGCCGCGGCAACGAGGGTAGTGTCCGTGCGCTGATCCGGGCCGGCGCGGATGTCTGGACCCCGCAGGCCGGTCCCTGGTCGCCGGGGCTGCTGCTGCTGACGACGCCACTCGCGCCGCTCGTCGCGGACCTGCCGGGCGCGGTGCCCCTGCCGCCGGACGAACTGGCCGCGTTCCGTGCCGCGGACGCGCTCATCGAGGCCTTCGACGACCCGGAGATGTGGACGGAAGGGCTCGGTATCGCCTTCGTACGCGATGTGGACGCCGAGGAGGTCGTCCGACGGCTGGGCGCGGACCCGGCACACTGCCCCGAAGTCCCTCCGGAGCACGCCCCGTTCGACGAGGACGACTACGACACGTCTTTCCGCTTCGTCGGCGTGGCCGATCTGCCCGGCAGCCCCGGCGGCTGCGTGATCACGCAGGACGGCTACATGCCGAGTGACGACGCGCTGCTGCGCGCGGTCTCGGCGGGGACGACCGCCTATGGGGTGTATTTCAACCCCAAGGGCGGCACCCACGGCACGGCAGCCAGGGACGGCCGGCTCGTCGGACACGAGGAGATCGGCCTCTCCCCGGACGGGACGGAGCCGCCCGCGCACTGGCACTTCCGCTTCTGGCAGTCCGGACGCGGCGTCCCGTACGACGCGCACGACCTGGCCTACGCCTGTGCGGCGGCCGGGCTCCGCGTCACCGACGCCCGGCCGGCCGTCGACGACACCGTGCCGCGGCGCTGGGTGGAGCTGCCCCCTGACCTCATGCGCTGACCGCGGGGCGTCGTAGCGTGTGGCCCGAGGGAGCGAGGACCCGAGGAGTGAAGAAGAGGAGGGCCGGCGGTGCTGGAGCGGCTCAACGAGGCCATGGAGTACATCGAGCGCCGCCTCGACGACGGCGTCGACGTGGCGGAGGCGGCCCGTGTCGCGGCCACTTCGGAGTACCACCTGCGCCGGATGTTCTCCGCGCTCGCGGGCATGCCGCTGCCGGAGTACATCCGGCGCCGGCGGCTCACCCTCGCGGGCGCCGAGGTGCTCGCCGACCGGGACACGCTGCTGGAGATCGCGGTGCGCCACGGGTACGGGTCGGGGGAGGCGTTCGCCCGGGCGTTCCGCGCCATGCACGGCATCGGGCCCGGCGAGGCCCGGCGCACCGGGGCCACGCTCAGCTCCCAGTCCCGGATGACCTTCCGCCTCACCGTGGAGGGCAGCAGCGACATGCGCTATCGCGTGGTGGACAAGCAGGCGTTCAGCGTCGTCGGCCCGAAGGCCCGGGTGCCGCTGGTGCACACGGGGCCGAACCGGGCGATCATCGACTTCGTCCGCGGGATCGCGCCGGAGGACTTGGAGCGGCTGGAGAAGCTGTCGGACCAGGAGCCGCGGGGCATCCTCTCCGTCTGCGACGACCTGGACCCGAGCCGCGCCGAGGGCACCGAACTCGACTACTACCAAGGGGTGGTCACGTCGGCGGCCGCCCCGGAGGGCGCGGCCGTGCTGCCCGTCCCGGCCGGCACGTGGGCGGTCTTCGCGACGTCGGGTCCCGCACCGGAGGCCATTCAGCACCTGTGGCGGGACGTGTTCACGGAGTGGTTCCCGTCGAACCCGTACCGCAGCCGCCCGGGCCCCGAGATGCTGCGCACGCGCCTGTCGCCGGACGGGTCGGAGGCGGACGCCGAGCTGTGGCTCCCGGTGGAACGGGACGGGAGCTGACAGGGGCCGGACGACTGGCTCAGACGGTCAGGACGAGCTTGCCCTGGAGGCGACCCCGGTCGAGCAGCCGGTGCGCGTCGGCGACCCGCTCGAACGGGAAGGTCTCCTGCACGTGGACCCGGAGCCTGCCTTGTTCGACAAGTTCCACGAGACCGCGCAGGGCGACCGTGTCCTGGTCGACCGCGATGCCGCTGAAACGCATGCCGGCCGCCTCGTACTCGGCGATGAGCTCCGCATCCTCCTCGGCGACCGCCGTCACCAGGTGGCCGCCCGGCCGGAGCACTTCGAGCGACCGCTCGACGGTGTCGCCGCCGATCGTGTCGAGCACGACGTCGACATCGCGGACCACTCGCACCCCCACGAATGCGGTCCGGCCCGCCCGCCCCGCCAGGTCGGACAGGCGCCTCGTGGCAGAGAGCAGAGAAGGGACTGCGGCTCACCCCTTGCTGACTGCCGTCAGGATCTCCGGCAGTCGGGCCGCCGTCTGGGGGGCAGCCAGGCGTAGGCCGGTCCAGGTCAGGGCGTACGCGTAGGTCGCGCCGAGGGGGAGGATGAGCCACAACAGGCCGTGGTGGTCCGCCACATGGAGCCAGATGGTCAGGCCCAGGATCGGGGCGCACAGCAAAGCGCCCACCATCATGCCACTGAGGATGGAGGCCCAGGCCAGGCCCGCCTGGCCTGGGACGACATTCTTGTAGCCGCTGTCCTGTGGGATGGAGTATGGGAAGCGGGCCGAGGCCATCGAGCCTGTGGCCAGCAGCGCACCGAGCAGGGCCAACGAGAGACCGAGGGTTTCCGGGAAGGCCGCCCAGTCGCCGAGCAGGGCCGCCGCGCCGACGACGACCAGCGTGACGTAGGGCAGCGCCACCAGGGCCAGGGCCAGCGCCCGGCCCCGCAGTTCGAGATAGGCGTCGCGCGGGGTGCCGATGGTCTGGGCGACCATCCAGAATGCTGACGAATCCTGCCCGAACTGGTTGTACATCTGCATGCCGAGGAAACCGGCGGCCCAGCACGCCGAGTACACGCTGCCCGCCCCCTGCGCCACCGTGAGCGCAGGCAGCAGCAGCCCGATGCCGAGCGCCGTGGCCCAGCCGGCCTTGGTCTTCGGGTCACGCCAGGCGTAGCGCAGGGTGCGCAGCATGACGGTGCCAGTGCGGCCGGCGGGCAGCAGACGCGCCAAGCCGTGCGCGTCGACGCGGCCCGTACGCTCCTCGACGACCTGGATCGTGGAGGAGTCGGGCGCGGTCATGAGCGTGCTCAGGGTGCGCTGCCAGGACCACAGGACAGCAAGCAGGAACACGGAGGTGAGCGCGAGTTGCGCGGCGGCCACCCCGTACGACCCACAGCTTGCCGACCACACCGCGTCGACCGCTGCGGCCGGTGGGACCCAGCGCAGCACGTCCGCCACCGGCTCCAGGGCGGCGAGCCCGCCCACCTCGGAGAGCTTCTGCGTGCCGAGGTTGACCGCCTGCACGCCCACCGCGATGAAAAGGCCGCTCAGCAGCGCCAGGTCACGGCCTTTGCGGCTGGTCAGCAGCCGGGTGTTGGCGGTCGCGACCATGCGCGCCAGAGCCACGCACACGAGCATCGTGAGCAGCACTGCGAGCACGGCGACGGCCACAGCTGTGGCGCCGTGCGCGACGGCCAGGACCGAGCCGACCGTGAGCACCAGCGTGAACCACGGGCCGATGCCGATCAGCGAGGACACGAGGAGGGACACCACCATCGTGCGGGGCCGCAGCGGCAGCATCACCAGCCGTGTGGCGTCCAACGTCTCGTCACCACCGGGTGAGAACAGCGGCATCACGGCCCAGCCGAGGGCGAGCACCCCGGTGAGCGTGACGACCAGGGTCACGGCGTGCTCGTGCCCGCGCAGCGCGATCAGCCCGAGGAGTTGCAGGGCCGCGAACAGGCCGACGAGCACGGCCGAGGCGATGTACGCGGCGCGCCGACCGCCGGACTGGCGCAGCCCATTGCGCAACAGCGACAGCTTGAGCCTGGCGAAGACCGGGACGAGCTCGGCGGCCGAGGGCTGTACGGAGGCGGCGAAGCCGGCACCGGTGAGCGGACCCACCGTGGCGACCGAGGTCGTGGCGGGGAGCGGGTCGGCCGGCCCCTCACGGCCCGCTGAGCCGCGGTGTCCCGTCGCCCTGTCCCGGCTCGTCAACTCTTCGCCGCCGGCCGGTGGGTGGAAAGGGACCTGAGGGTGCTGCTGGGGCGGGAGGCTCATCGCGTGCCGCCCAGCCAGTCGAGGTCGTAGCCGTGCCGGCGGTCGTCAGCACCCACCAGCTCCAGGAACGCCTGCTGCAGTGAGGGCGCCGCACCCCGTACCTCGGCTAGGGTGCCGTGCGCGCGGACCCTGCCGCCGGCCATCACCGCAACCCAGTCGCAGAGCGATTCGACGAGCTCCATCACATGGGAAGAGAAGACGACCGTGGCGCCGGAGGCGGTGTAGCGCTCCAGGACGCCGCGGACGGTCTGGGCGGAGACGGGGTCCACCCCCTCGAACGGCTCGTCCAGGAAAAGCACCTCAGGGTTGTGCAGCAGCGCGGCAGCGAGGCCGATCTTCTTGCGCATGCCGGTGGAGTAGTCGACGACCAGTTTGTGCTGCGCGCCGGCCAGGTCGAGTACGTCGAGCAGTTGGGTCGCCCGCTTGTCGACCTCGGTGCCGTGCAGGCCGCGCAGCCGCCCCGTGTACGCGAGGAGTTCGCGCCCCGACAGCCGCTCGAACAGCCGCAGGCCCTCGGGAAGCACTCCGATCCGGGCCTTGACGGTCACCGGGTCGCGCCACACGTCGTGTCCGGCGATCTCCACCTGACCGAGGTCGGGCCGCAGCAGGCCGGTGATCATCGAAAGCGTGGTGGTCTTGCCGGCGCCGTTCGGGCCGACGAGACCGACGAACCGGCCGGCGGGCAGTTCGAGGTCGATGCCGGCGACGGCCACCTGCTCCCCGAACCGCTTCCAGAGCCCGGACACACGGACCGCGGGCGGTCGTGCAGAACCCACGCCGACTGCGGCGCGTGCGGCGGGTTGAGTGCTGGATTCCGTGTCCGCCGTGATGCCGGGAAGCGGCTGCTTCGCCGCCCCCCAGCTGGTGCGCGCTTCCTCTGTGGCCACCGGCTCTCGCCTCCGCTGTCGTCCGGGGGCCGTGTCGCCCCCGCGCAAGAACATTAGGAAAGATCATCTCCGCGTGGCTTCGGCAAACGGCCCTGTGGTTCGGGACTTTCGACCTTGAGGCCCCGCCGTTCGCGACGCCGGGGGCCCATGGCAGATCTGGCAACGCTGAGACAGCGTCGGTACCTAGCGGACCCGGCCGTACAGGTTCGGCTTGTACCAGTCGAATGACGAGATCCGGACCCGTTCGCCCGGGCGCGGGGCCTCCAGGTATTGGCCATCGCCAAGGTAGATCGCCACGTGGTGAATGCCGGACGAGCTGCCGTTGCTGCTCCAGAACACCAGGTCTCCGCGGCGCAGGTCGGCGCGGGAGATCGGGGCGGAGGCGCGGTACTGGTCGTCGGCCACCCGGGGCAGCGAGATCCCGGCGCTGCGGTAGGCGGCCATCACCAGACCCGAGCAGTCCCAGCTGTGCGGGCCGTCACCGCCCCAGGCATAGGCGTCGCCGAGGTGGGCGGCGGCGAAGCTGATGGCAGCCTCGGTGCCGTGCCGGCGGGGGGTGCCGGGGCCGGAGGAACCACCGGAGGAGGGGCCGCCCGAAGACCTCGAACCGTCCACGAAATGCAGGTACTTGCTCTTGTGGCGGGTCCAGTACCAGTGGCCTCCCTTCTGGTACCAGTACACCCCGTCGGCGGCGTCATATCCGCCGCTGCCCCGGAACGTCGGCTCGGACGAGGAGGTCCGGCCGGACGGCAGGCTCCCTGATGCCTTACGGGAGTTGACGGAGCCACCGGAGTGCATGACGTACTTGTCGTAGTGGGACGTCCAGCGCCACCAGCCCGTGGCGTCCCTGTACCAGTACTTGGAGCCGTCCCAGCCGGCGTGGCTCGGCGCGGGTTCGGCCGAGGCAGTGCCGACGGCGGTGCCGGCCAGGACGGCCGCTCCGACGGCGGCCACGACGGCGCCGCGGACAGTGCAGCGCCGGTCGGCACGGACGGCCGAGGGAGTTCCCGCGCAGGCCGCGCAGGCCGCGCAGGTGCAGTCGACGGGTATCTCCTCGGTGAATTCGGGTGTCCGCACAGAGATTCCTTTCAGTGAGTGTCCACGGCGCTGCCACGCGCGGTGTAGAAGGCCACCGTCAAGTCCTTGACCAGGGCCTTCCGTTCGTAGTCGTCGAGTGCGACGAGCCCTCGCTGAGTGAGTCGGCTGACGGTGTCGTCGACGGCGTCGAGCACCGAGGTCAGCACGCTGTCACGGTGTTCGGCGTCGATCGCGGCGATCTGACGGCGCTGCATGGCGGCCGCGATTTCGGGCGCGTACTCGATCCGCGTCGGCCTCGCCGAGAACACCTCGATGCCGGCCGCCCGGCACTCGGCCGCCAGGGCCCGGCTGAGCGTGTCACCGACCGCCTCGGTGTCCCGCAGGGTCCCGGCGTCGTCGGAGAGCTCGCCGAACGCGTCGGCGGGCCGCTGCGAGACGACCCGCGCGGTCACCGCCTCTACCTGCTCACGCAGATACGCCACATGATCGTCGACGGCGAACAGCGCTCGCGCGGTGTCCATGACCCGCCACACCACGAGCACCACGACCTGCAGTCGCACTCCCTGCGCGTCGAATGCGGTCATCGGTTCGCTGCGCCAGTGCCGCAGCCGTACGTCGACGCGGTGGCGCAGCATCAGCGGGCTGATCCATACGAGGCCGGTGCGTCGGACGCTGCCCCGGTAACGGCCGAACAGCGTCAGGGCCCAGGCGGAACCGACCCGGCCCCGGGTGAGCCCGCCAAGGGCGAGCAGCGCGACGGCACCGCAGCCGCCGAGGGCGGCCCACTGCCGGACGGCAAGCTCGCCCGTCGACCGTTCGGGCAGCCGCAGCTCCGTCAGCCGCAAGGGCATGAGCCCCCAGGACCAGAGCAGCACGCCCGCCCCGGCAACCGCGAGGAGCGCGACGAGCACCGCCCACCAGCCGGAACAAGCGGGCCCGCGCCGCTCGACGAGCTCTCCTCCGAGCCGAAGAGGGGAGAGTGGCCGACGGATCTTGGCGGCACAGGCTGGTGCCGGGGCCGGGGCCGGGACCGGGGCCGGGGCCGGGGCCGGGGCCGGGGCAGATTCCCGCTCTGGGTCCGGAGCGGGCGTCTGCCGCACCGGCTCTTTCACCGCTTCGCCGTCCCGGAAGAGGCGGTCCATCGGGATCGCGCCGGGGTACTTCCAGACAACGGGCTCGGCGGTCTTCGTGCACTCGTCACCCGCACCGGCCGCCCTTCTACCCTCCGCGGTCGTCCCTATCGGGCGGGTTCCCGGTTCGGCTTCGGGATGCTTCTCGGCGACTTCGGACTCCGGTATCGGCACAGCACACTCCCAACGACGCCCAAGTCACGTACTCAGAGTGTCTTCTGGCGCCATGACGGATGATCAGTGACTACTCCAGCCCTTCAGGTCGAATGTGATCGACTGTGACCGAAGGGCCTTTCTTCAAGGGACCTCGGTCTCGAATCGGCGCACATAGAGATGTAAAGCGATCCGTTTTTTGATGACACCACCTCTCCGCGAAATTTACGGGAGTAATTCCCCTGCCCTCACGCGCCCTGCTGCGGATTCAGGCTACCCAGAGAACCCATTCAGGTCGATAAGGAATTTCCTCTATGGCGATAGGATCACCCTTTCACCCCTCCGTCACCTGAGTCGAATTGGTCTGTTTATGATGAGCGTCGGAGGGAGCTCGTCATGCGTGTGGAACAGTTGGAATATTTGGCGGCAGTCACACGGCTGGGGTCCTTGCGCCGCGCCGCCGAGGTACTGCACTTGTCGCAGCCTGCGCTGAGCGAGACACTCCGCAACCTGGAGCGGGAACTGGGAGTGGAGCTCCTGGAACGCAAGCGTTCCGGGGCGAAGATCAGCGACCAAGGGCGCGAACTGCTGCCGCACATCGCCGGGGTGCTTGACGCGGTCGACCGGCTGCGCCAAGCCGCCGACGAGCAGTACCAGGTCAGCCGTAGGCTGCGGCTGGGCACGGTCAGCGCGGCCACGGTCACACTGCTGACGCCGGCCATCCGTGAGTTCCGCGCCGCTCACCCATCGACCCAGGTGGAGGTGGTCGCTGACCGGCAGGACGGTATCCAACGACACCTGACCGAGGGCGGGTTCGACCTCGGATTGGTCAGCTACCTTCGAGACGACGATCTTCCGCCTGGCCTGCATACCACCGAACTGCTGCGCGGGCGCCCGGTCGTCTGTGTCCGCCCGGACAGCCCGCTGGCCGCGCTCGAGGCGGTCACCGTCACCGACCTGCTGGGCGAGCCGTTGATCGTGATGCGATCCGGTTATGTCATGCATCGCTACATCCATCGGCTGCTGAGCGGCCGTACGCCGTCCTTCTCCTACTCGGCCGACGGCGCCGAGATGAGCAAGCTGATGGTGGCCGAGGGGCTCGGCGCCACCGTGCTGCCGGACTACAGCGTGCTCGGCGACCCCCTGGAACGCAGCGGCACGATCACGTGTCGTCCGTTGGCCGGCGACTCCACCGAGCTCCGCGTCATGATCCAGCGACGCCACGCACACCCGGTCCCCACAGCGGCGCGGGAGCTGCACGCCATCCTTGTGCGTCGAGCCGCAGAGCGGCGCAAGCACCGGCCCGCAGCGCAACCTCCCCCGATCTGAGCGTTCTTCATCGAATCAGCGGGTGAGCGCGCGGTCAGGAGCTCTGTTCCATTCCGCATGAACAGAGCTCCTCCCCCGCTGGAGACCGTGGCCATGCCGGGCGCGAGCACCGACCCCGACCCGTCCGAGAAAGGCCCTCCTGCGTATGTCCGCCAGCCCGCCGAACGCTGCCTGTTCCCAGTGAGTCAAGGCCTGCTCGCAGCCTGCAGGTAGAGGTCCGGCCCGAGGCGCCGGCCGCGGCAGCCGCCGCCCTGTGCGGCTGTCACCGGGCACTTAGAGTCCGCCTGTTTGTGGCTGTCGGGTCCGGGACGAAGGTCCCGGACCTGCCGGGCGAAAGCCCTCGTCCCTTTCCCCCCTCCGTCCCTTCGGTTGGACGGGTCACCTTGTATGGTCGGGAAGGCAAGGTATGGACATTTGCACACGGAATATCGTTATGCCGAACTCATCAGATTCGACAACTTCCTGGCGCATGCCGCTACCACACACCCCTGCCGCAGCCTCCATCGCCCGCGTCCTGGTCCGCACGGCTCTGGCGGAGTCCCCTTGTACGGAGCCGGATGCTCATCATGACCGGCCCCACCCCTCCCCCACAGAGCGTGACACCGCCGAGCTCCTCACTGCCGAACTGGTCACCAACGCGGTCGAGCACACCGCTCGTCACGCGCCTCTCGAACTGGTCCTGGAAGTGCTGCCCACCAGCTGCCGAGTCGAAGTGCGTGACCACGACCCGACACCCGTGGCAGGCCTGACGAGGAGCGGCTCGCTGGAAGAACCCGATCCCCTGAGTGAACGCGGCCGCGGCCTGTCGCTCGTTCGCCGGCTCAGCTCGTCCGCCGGATGCCGGACCACCAAGCTGGGCAAGACCGTGTGGTTCACGCTCCCGCTGACAAATCGCAGCCGAGCCCGCTTGACTCCCGCACGCCCGCGCGAGGAAGCACTCGAGTGAACCCACAGTCCGCGGACGCACAGCAGTGCGCCGGGCAGCCCGAGCTGCCCGGCGCACGCTCTCACGTCTCGCCGTGGCCGTTCCGGGTGGGCAGCCCTTTCGCGTGGGCGGGAAGGGCCGTTCACCCGCGGCGGTGGCTAGTGGTGGTGGTGTCCGCGACCCCAGGACTCGGTGTCCACGGTGCGGTGGTGGTCGTTGCGCAGGATGGCCCTGTCGGCGTGGTTGTCCCACATGTAGTCGCGCCGGTCCTGGAAGAGGTGACCGCGGGTGTCGCGGCCGACACCGGTGTGGACCCGGACCGTCGAACGGCCGGCCAGGCGCACGTCGTGGAAGCGGTAGCGGAGGCCGTCGTCGTCGCGCAGCGTCCAGCCCTTCAGGTTGACCGCATGGCGGGTGTTGTTGGTGATCTCAACCCATTCGGCGTTCAGCGACCGGTTGGAGTGGTCGTCACGGCCAGGGCTGTCGGCCTGCACGGCGCTGATCTGCACCCGCGGATGCCGGTGATGTCCGCGGTCGGCGGCGGTGGCGGGCAGGGAGACGGCGGAGACGACAGCGCCGACGGTCAGGGCCGTGGCGGCGATACGGCGGGCGGTCGAAGAAGCAGACATGAGTGATGTCCCCTCAGGAGCTCTGCCTCACCAGCCGAAACAGCCGGTGAGTGCGTGGTGCGGGTGCCCGGCCCGTGTGGGCCGAGAACCCAAACTGTGAAGCTTCCATGAGGACAACGGGGAGCCGACCGCGCCCAGTTACGGATCACGGACATTCCCGTGATCCTCGCCTGCATACCCCACACATCCGCCTCGGGCGTGCCCCTGACATCCAGTGATCGTTACACCCACCCGTTGAACGATCAGCGGTAAGCGCTTGTGCACCCCGGCGCACCACCGGTATCACAACCCGGCGCTCCACCAAAAGAACCCGTAAATCTCGGTAACGGCAGTTATGCGCATTTCCTCGCACAGTCAGGCCCATTTCGCACAAGAAGATGACGAGCGGGGGACCCTCTTGAGCTACCCGGTTGACCCGGCGCAGGAGAGGGAGGCGCCGTTCACCACGGACAACCTCCGCGGGCGCTTCCCGCACGCCCCGGTGGCGACACCGGGCGGCTACCGGATGCCCTTCCGCGCGACCCCGCAAGCGGGTCCGGCCTGCTAGTTACTCTACGTAGCCAGAGAGTTGACGGTTCATCAGCTCAGCCTCCCAACTAATCCTATCGTCCTACGAGGGTAAGAACCGCCCTGAGCGGGAACGATTGACACATGACCTCGGTGCCGCCCAGGACCTCGGTGGCGTCCGGCGCCGGTCTTCGCACGCCGCGCCATCGACATTTTGATTACTCTCCGTGAAAGGAAAGAGACACTGCTGGACTGGGATACGGGCACCGCCGACTTCACCTTCGGCCTGCGTCACCGCGTGGTGAACGGCACTGATGTCCTTGCGTTTTGGGGCGAACTGGACGCCTGGGCCGACCAGGAGCTCGCCCCCCGCGTCACGGCACTCCTCGACCGGGCCGGCCCTCGGGTCGTCGCGGACCTCCGGGGAGTCACCTTCATGGATGCCGGCGGCCTGCGGCTGCTGGTGCGGATCAGAAACCAAGTGAACCTCGGCCAGGGGACCCTGTGGCTCGTGCCCGGCAGCCCGCGCAACCGGCGGCTGCTGCGCATCACCGCCCTCGACCGGGCCTTCACCATCCCCGCCGGAGCGCCCGTCCCCAGCGCGCGAGCCGGCGTCCGAAGCGGGTTCCACTGACGTGGCCCCCGCGGCAGAGCCGCGCAACCGGACCCGTCCCTGCCACAAGAGGGGCATCAAGAGACCCGCATGAGGCAGGGAGCCGGGGGCATTCGGGAGACATGCATCTCCCATCCATGCGTCTCCCTTCCGCGCGTCTCACCTCGGCCACCGTGCGCGGCAAGGGCAAAGCGAGGCGGGCCGCCAAGGGGCGCGGCGTCGCAGCGGTGGCGCGCGCCGGATTCATCGGGCGCGGCGTGCTGTATCTCCTCGTCGGCGCGCTGGCCCTGCGGATCGCCTTCTCCGACGACGACGGCCGTCAGGCCGACCGCGGCGGCGCCCTGGCCGAGCTCGCCGAGAAGCCGTTCGGGAACGTCCTGCTGTGGCTGCTCGGCTGCGCCCTCGCGGGCATGGCCCTGTGGCGGCTCTCCGAAGTGTTCTTCGGGCAGGCGGGTCCCGACGGCGACACCGCGGGCAAGCGGGCGCTCGCGGGTGGGCGCTGCCTCTTCTACAGCTTCGTGGCGTACTCCATCCTCGCCTACGCCACGGGAGACAAGGGAAGCGGCAGCGGCTCGAGCGACCGGCAGACACAGGACGCGACGGCGAAGGTGCTCGACTGGCCCGGCGGGAAGTGGATCGTCGCCGTGGCGGGCGCGGGTGTCATCGTGGCGGGGCTCTGGATCGCCGGACGCGCCCTCCTGCGCAAGTTCCACGACCGGTTGCGCATGTCCGAGATGTCCCGGCAGGTGCGCCGGGGGACCGACATCGTCGGCATCACCGGCGGCACGACCCGGGGTGTGGTGTTCGCCGTCGCGGGCGGCTTCGCCATCGCCGCGGCGCTGCGTCACAAGCCGGGCGAGGCCAAGGGCATCGACAACACCCTGCGCTCCTTCGCCGACACCGCCGCGGGCCCCTGGCTGCTCGCGCTGATCGCCGTCGGCCTGGCCGCCTTCGGTCTCTTCTCGTGGATGAACGCGCGCTGGCGCAAGCTCTGACCAGTTGTGGCACGGCATGCCATGGCCGTCATCGAGCGCCATGAAGGGCATACGGACGCCCCGCATGTACGATGACGTGGTGACTTCCCGCCCCCGTATCAGCATGGCCGAGCGCAAGCGCCGGCTCGTCTCGGACGAACTGACCGAGTCCGCACTGCAGTTGCTGGCGCTGAAGGGGTACGACGCGGTCACCGTCGACGAGATCGTGACCACCGCGGGTGTGTCCCGGCGCACGTTCTTCCGGTACTTCGCGTCCAAGGAGGACGTGGTCGTCCAGTTCCTCGCCGACATGGGCACCGGTATGCGAGCGGAACTGGCCGACCGGCCCACCGGGGAGCTGCCGTCGGAGGCGTTGCTGCACGCCGTCAAGGTGCCCCTCGCCGCCTGCTCCGACCACTTCGAACGCGCGCTGAGCGTGGTGCAGTTGATTCTGCGGACGCCCGCCCTGCTGGCCCGCTTCCTGGAGCGGCAGGCGCAGTGGCGCGACGATCTGACGGAGGAGATGGGGCGTCGCACGGGGCTCGATCCGGACGTCGAGCTGTATCCGCGGCTGGCCGCGGGGATCGCCCTTACAGCGTTCGACGCCGTGCTGCAACGGTGGAGCGGCAGCGACGGCGTCGAAGACCCGGCCGAACTGCTCGACCGGGCCTTCGCTGTGATCGCTCCGGCACTGGACACCGCGGAGGCGCGGTAGCCGGGCGAGCGGACCGGGGTGACCGGGCGATCGCCGGTCGCCATCTGGTCAGAAACCGGTCAGCCTGCTCAGGACCCGGTCAGAGCCTGCTCAGAGGCCGAATTCCTGCGGGGACACGCCGAGTGCCGCGCACGCTTCCCGCAGCACCTGCTCCTCGGCCGGGGCGATGTACCCGTCCGCGCCGGCGACGACAAAGCCCGTCTGCACGACGGCCTTCGCCTCCATCGGCTTCTTCGCCGCCTTGGCGATCTCCTGCATCGCCTCGGTCTTGCCCTGCTGGAAGTTGACCGACAGCTGGTCCACGTGTTTGTTGAACCGCTGACGCAGCTGGTCGGGCGGGAAGTTCTGCAGGACGTCGTTCTGCACGATCAGCGACTCGACGTGCTGTCGCTCCGCCGGGTCGACCGATCCGTCCGCGGCCGCGACCAGGGCGCACATGGCCATGCTCGCGTCGCGGTAGGCACCGCTCTTGAGCTCCGTCTTGAGGGAGGCGAGCTGGGTCTTGAGCACGCCCACGAGCTGAGCCTTCGACCCCCCGCCGGACCCGGAACCCGGCCGTCCGTGGCCGCCGGAGCTCCGTGTCCCCTGCGACTGCTGCAGACCCTTGGCCTGGTCCTTGATCCGGTCCCACATCGCCATCCGTGCCACCTCGACTGCTGTTCGCTGGGTGGCGCGCGGTTGCGCGCCACTTTGCCAACGCCTTACCAGCCAGCGAAGTTCCACACACGGCACTCGTTCAGCTGTTCAGTGCTTGTCGACTGTTCAGTCCTTGTCGACGTGCTCCCGAAGGATCTTGCGGTTGGCCGCGTCGACGTCGAAGGTCGTCTTGTTCCAGTCGTTGGTCGTCACGACGTCGACGGACCACAGCACCGTGCGGTCGTGGTCGGTGTCGTCGAGCTCGACGGAGGTGACGGTGCCCTTCGTCTTGTTCGTGGCGGTCTCCGCGGCCTGCTGCGGCGTCACGGTCGCCTTCTTCAGCCGGTCCGCGAGCTCGCGCTTGTCGTCGGCGTCCTGGTCCTTGTCGGCCTGCGCCTGGCCGGCCTTGCCGCTGACCGCGTCGACGCTGACGGAGTGCGCGCTGCCGTCGTCCGTCGCCACCTCGGCTTCCCAAGACGGCTTCTCCGGCGTCCCCTTGAGCTCGATCGAGACCGGCTTCGACTTGTCCACCGTCGCCAACGCGCTCTTCAGCGCGTCCTCGTAGCCGACCTTGGCCTTGGGTACGAGCGCCTTCCGCTCGGCCTGGTCGTCCGTGAGGGCGCCGCCGTCGGACGAGGTCGAGGGCGACGCCGCGCGGCCGGCCTCGGAGGCATCGGTCTTCGCGGCGTCACCGTCGTCGTTGCCGCAGCCGGTGAGCAGGGCTCCCGTCGCGAGCGCGGCGCACATCAGGGTGGCGGCCCGCGAGACCGGCAGGTGGCTACGCCTTACAGAACCATTCCTTTTTGTGACCATACAGACACATTAAGTCATATATCGTTTCCTCACCCGCCGAGACAACCGCCCTCTCACGCGAACGTCTTCTCACCCGAACGGCTTCTCACACGACCGCCCCTGTTCCCCGCTCCCGTCGCCTCCGCGCCTCCAGCGGGCTGTAACCGCCCTGCACCTCCCCCGAGCCGCCCGGTCGGCCGGTCCGCGCGGGCGGCGGCGCCGGATTGCGTCGTTCGAGTGCGACGGCGACCGGGACCGCCGTGAAGACGGTGGAGGCCATACCGACCAGCACGCCTGCGATCAGCGCCAGCGAGAAGTCGGCCAGCGAATCGCCGCCCAGCACCGCGAGGGCGGTGAGGATGAACAGCGCGCCCATACCCGTGTTCACCGTGCGGGGCAGGGTCTGCACGACGGCACGGTTGGCGAGGCCCTCCAGAGAGCCGCGCGGATCGCGGCTCCGTGCCTCGCGCACGCGGTCGAAGACGACCACCGTGTCGTTGACCGAGTAGCCGATCACCGTGAGCAGAGCGGCGAGGAAGACGCTGTCGACGGGCTTGCCGAGCCAGGCGAAGAGCCCCACCACGACCAGCACGTCATGGACCATCGCCGACACGGCCGCCGCCGCGAACGTCCAGCGGAAACGCACGCTCAGATAGATCAGCTGAGCGGCCACGGCGATGCCCAGCGCGATGAGTGCCTTCTGTCGCAGTTCGCTGCCGAGGCTCGGGCCGATCATTTCGTCGCGCTCGACGGTGACCGTGCCGCCGGGCCGCTCCAAGGCCGCCTTGACGCGCTGCTGTTCGGCGTCGGTCAGCCGTTCCGTCCGTACGGTGATGTCGCCGTCCCCGGACTCCTGCACCACCGCGCGCGGGAAGCCGGCGTCGGACACGGCGCCGCGGGCGGTGTCGGCGTCGACGGTCCTGCTCGTGCTGTACTCGACGAGGCGGCCGCCGGTGAACTCGACGCCGAACTCCAGGCCGCGCAGGGCGATGCCCGCGACGGCCACGACTACCAGGAGCGCGCTGGCGCCGAGCCAGCGGCGCCGGTGGCGCACCAGGTCCGGGTTGCGGCGGGCCAGCCAGGCGCGGACGCGGCCCGTGGAGGCGACCCCCGTCAGGGCGGGCCGCCTGCGCACGAAGTCCCGCCCGATGGCGAAGTCGGCGAGGACCCGGGTGATGACCAGCGCGGTGAGCATCGACGCGAGGACGCCGATGCACAGGGTGACGCCGAAGCCCTTGACCGGTCCTGTGGCGAAGAAGAACAGCAGCCCGGCGGCGAGCAGCGTCGTCACGTTCGAGTCGACGACCGCGCTCCACGCCTTCGCGAAGCCCGTGCGGACGGGCTTGGCGAGGTCCGGTGACCGGACGGCGAGGTACTCCTCCCTGGCGCGTTCGAAGACGAGCACGTTGGCGTCGACGGCCATGCCGATGGCGAGGACGAACCCGGCGAGTCCGGGCAGGGTGAGTGTCGCGCCGAGTGCCACGAGAGCGGCGTAGGAGATGAGGCCGTACAGCGCGAGGGCGAGGGCCGCGAGCGCGCCCATGAGCCGGTAGACGACGGTGATGAACAGTGCGGTCAGGGCGATGCCGATGAGGGCGGCCCGGGTGCTCGCCTCGATGGCGTCCGCACCGAGCGTCGGGCCGACCGTGCGCTGCTCCACGATGTCCACGGGCACGGGCAGTGCGCCGCCCTTGACGAGGGCGGCGAGGTCGCGGGCCTCGGACTGGTCGAAGCCGCCGGTGATCTGTGTGGAACCGCCGGTGATGCCGGACTTGCAGGCCACACCCTCGTTGACGCCGGGCGCCGAGATGATCTTGTTGTCGAGGGTGATGGCGACGCGCCGTTCGGGAGCTCCCTGCGGCGCGCAGGCCGCGTCGCCGGTGACCTTCGCCCAGGCGTCGCCCGCGTCCTTGCGGAAGTCGAGCGCGACGATCCATCCGGAGAGCGACTGCTGGTCGAGGGTCGCCTCGGCGTCCTTGACGCCCTCGCCGCTCAGCGCGGTCGGGCCGAGCCTGAGGTGGCTGCCCGGCCGGTCGGGGTCGGGCAGGGTGCGTGAGCCGTCGGCAGCGGGCTTCGCCGTGCCCTTCTCGGCCGACTCGCCCGTCACGGGGTGGACCGTCAGCTGGGCGGTGCGGCCGATGACGTCGGCGGCTTTCCGGGGGTCCTGGACGCCGGGCAGTTCGACGATGATGCGCTTCTCGCCGGAGCGTGCGATGCCGGGTTCGGAGACGCCGAGAGCGTCGACGCGGTGCCTGAGCACCTCCAGGGCGCGATCGGTGGACCCGGCGTCCGCCTTGACGGTGGGTGAGTCCTTGGTCTCCAGGACGATCTGGGTGCCGCCCCGCAGGTCGAGGCCGAGGCGGGCGGACTGGGTGAGGGCGATGTACAGGGACAGGGCGACGGCCGCGAGCGCGACGATCGCCCGCCACAAGGGTGCGCGGGACATGGGTGCGCGGGGCATGGGGTTCTCCACGATGAGGGCAGGACGGAAGGACGCGTGACCGGGTGTCGCGGGAGCGGTGCCGGGTCAGGCGTCGGTGAAGGTCTGCGTGCTCATCGGTGCGGAGGGCCGCGCGGGGCGGCGGCCGCAAGAGGCTGCCGCGGAAGTGGGGGCGCGGTGCCGGGGCGGGTGTCGGGTCCGCCCAGGGCGCGGTGGGGCGCGGTGTCGACTGCCGTGCGCGGCGGGCCGCCCGGCTGGGGGCCCGGAATGTGGGCGTCGGGCCGGTGCGTGAGGGCGACGTGGAGGGCGGGGACGTCGTGCGGCCCCGCCGGGTCTTCGGCGTGTGCCGCCACGGTGTGCCGGGTGAGCGGCCCGTCGGCCGGTGTCCCGTGCGCCCCCATGGTGGGGACGAAGAGGGCGAGCACCGTGACGAGGAGGGACAGCGCGGACGTGGCCAGGCGCGCGGAACGGCTCTGCTGCGACACGCGTGCCCCCGTCCCGTCGGCCCTCATCGGGTGTCTCTTCGGGTGCGCACGGCGTGGCCCCGCCCTGCTCAACGTACGGGCCACCCTGGAGCGTTCCTCCCTAGGGCGTCAAGTTCCGTACTCCACGAGACTGGTGGGCACCACGATCTGCCGTGGTGGTCCGCCGGTCCTGTTGTGCAGGTGGTCCAGGAGGAGGCGCCCCGCCGCGCGGCCGACTTCGTCGCTGTCGTACGCGACGAGTGTGAGGGCCAGGCCGAGCGCGTCGGCCAGTTCGAAGTCGTCGAAGCCGGCGAGGGCGATGTCCGTGCCGTCGGCGGTCCGTGCGTCGGTGGCCCGCAGGGCGCGGAACGCCCCTATCGTGTTGCGGTTGTTGGAGCAGAACAGCGCGGTCGGCGGGTCGGGCAGCGCGAGGAGCCCGGCCGCGGCGTGCGTGGCCTCGTGGGGTTCCGTCTGTCCCTGGCGTACGAGGCGGGTGTCGACGGCGAGTCCCGCCGAGGCCAGGGCGGCGGCGTAGCCGCGGAGGCGTTCGGTGCCGGTATATACGGCGGGCGGTGAGCCGAGGAAGCCGATGCGGCGGTGGCCGCGCGCCAGCAGGCGGGCCGTCGCGTCACGGGCGCCGCCGAAGTCGTCGACCAGCACGCAGTCCGCCGCGAACCCCTCGGGCGGGCGGCTGGCGAGGACCACGGGCACGCCGTCGGTCACCGCCGCGGCGAGGTGGCGCTGGTCGGCGCCCGCGGGCACGGCGATGATGCCGTCGACGCGGCGGGCCAGCAGGTCGGCGACCAGGTCCCGTTCGGCGTCGGGGTCCTGGCCGGTGTTGCCGATGACCGTCTTCAGGCCGTGCTCGGCGACCACGGAGTCGACGCCGAGGGCGAGGCGGGAGTAGAAGGGGTTGGCGAGGTTGGTGACGACGAGCCCGACCAGGCCGGTGCCTCGGCCGAGCCGGAGGCTGCGGGCGACCTCGTTGGGGCGGTAGCCGAGGGCTTCGGCCGCCGCCCGTACCCGCTCGCGGGTGGCTGGCAGGACCTGCGGGTCGTCGCGCAGCACTCTGGACGCCGTCATCGCACTGACCCCGGCCCGCTCGGCGACGTCCCGCAGGGTCGGCTGCCCGCTCCTGAGGTCGCGCGGCGGCCGGCCGCCGCGGGGTTCGTGCGGTCCGGGCATGCTGCGGATGTCCTTCCGTTCCGTTCGCCGCGCCGCCTGGGAACGGCGGTTCAGGGCACGGCGGCCGCGTGCGCCGCGGCTCCGACGAGTGCCGCGTTCCCGCCGAGCCCCGCGGGACGCAGCGTGACGGGAGTATCCCCCAGTCCGGCGCGCAGCGCGGGACGGAGCAGGTCCCAGGAGGTGGCCATGGCCCCGCCGACTACGAGGACGCTCGCGTCGAAGTCGCGCAGGCGTGGGGCGAGTACGGTGCCGAGGGTCGTGAAGGCCTCGTCCAGTACGCGTCGTGCGCGCCGCTCCCCCGCCCGGGCCCGTGTCGCGATGCCGCTCACGTCCAGGTCCGGGGGCAGGTCCCGGGCGTCCCGGTGGTCTGCGTCCTCTCCGTCCCCGCCTTCGTAGCGCGACAGGATGGCCCGCCGTGACACCGAGTCCTCCAGCGGCCTGCCACCCGCCTCGACGAGGTCGATACGGCCCTGTGGCGGTATGCCCGGCCCTTCGTGCTGTAGGCCGCCGGCCACCAGGAAGGCGGAGCCGACGCCCGTGCCGAGAGTGACGCCCGCGCATCGGTGGTGGTCGCGGGCGGCGCCCGCCAGCCACTCGCCGAGGAGGAAGGCGTGCGCGTCGTTGAGGAAGACGGTATCCGCCGGGCGTGGCCACACTCCGTCGAGGAGTACGGCGCGTACGTCGATGCCGTACAGGTCGTCGAACTTGCCGACGCCCTCGAAGCGGGCGATGCCCTTGTCGTGGTCGAAGGGTCCTGGCACGGCGACGCCCCACACCTGTCCGGCCGGGGCGTCCAGTTCTCCGGCGCAGCGGACGAGTGCGCCGAGTACGTGTTCGGCGGTGCCCCGGGGGTGGACGGGCTGTCGTATGTGCCGGGTCACGGTGGCCGTGCCGGGGTCCACGAGGGCCGCGGTGACGTGGGTGCCGCCGAGTTCGAGTACCGGTCTTCCGTGCGGCGGCCTCACGGGCGTACCAGCGCCTTGACGACCTTGACCGGGGTCTCGCCGACCGCCGCCAGCCGGTAGGCCCCGACCGCCGCGGGCACCGTCAGCGTCTCCGCGTGGGAGAGCAGGTGCCGCTCCCCCGCCGCCGTGTGCAGCAGGACACCCTCGCCCTCGGCCACGTTCAGGACGTGGAAGCGGCCGGCCGTGTCGTCGTCGGCCTCGGCGCCCGCGTCGAGAACGTGCCGCCGCACCTCGTAGAACATCTCGTCCAGTGCGCCGAGGAGTTCCTCGCGCCAGCCGTTTCCGGCGCGCAGGGTGCGCGGTTCCTGGACCAGGTCGTGTACGACGGCGTCGCCTCGGCGTTCGGACTCCAGGTTGGCGAGGCCGTGTTCGTAGGGGAGTTGGCGGGGCCGGCCGTCGGCGTCGGGGCGCAGCCAGTCGTAGAAGCGGAGGGAGTAGAGGTAGGGGGTGGCGCTGATCTCCAGGACGACGTTCCCCGAGCCGCTCGCGTGCGGGGTCCCGGCGGGAATCATGAAGAGGCGGCCCTGTTCGGCGGGGAAGGTCATGACGTGGTCCTCGGGGTCCATGGGGACGCCGTCGTGTGCGGCCTCCTCGATCTCCTTGCGGAAGAGGTCCAGGTCGGCGTCCTCGCGCAGGCCGAGGAAGACGCGGGTGTCCGGGCTGCCGAGGGTCATGTAGTACGTCTCGTGCTGGGTGTAGGACCAGCCGAACCGCTCCTTCATGTACCGCTCCTTGGGATGGCAGTGCACGGAGAGGTTGCCGCCGTCGACGGTGTCGAGGTAGTCGAAGCGGATCGGGAAGGAGGTGCCGAAGCGGGCGGTGACCTGGGGGCCGAGCATGGCCGCGGGGTGCAGGACGCACAGCAACTGGAAGGGTATTTCGGCCTGTTGGCCTGGGTGCGTGCCGATGAGGACGCCCGCTTCGGGGGCGATGAGTTCGTATCCGAGGGCGGTGTTGCGGGCCGTGGGGGCGAAGCCGAGCCGGCGCTGGGCCCAATGCCCGCCCCAGGGCGTCGAGTTGAAGTAGGGGCGGGTCCGTACGGGCCGGTGGGCGAGGTGTGCGAGGGTGGCGCGCAGTCCGGCGCCGTCGATGTAGGTGGGCCGTTCGGGGTCCTGGAGGTCGAGCCAGGCGTCGAGGCGGGGCGCGAGGGCGTCCCGGTGGCTGTCGAGGACGGGCCAGTCGATGTAGAAGAGCCGCCTCAGTTGCCCTTTCTCCCCGGGGAGTCCGAGGTTGTGTCCGGTGCCCGCTGCGACGGCCGCCTCGGCGTGGCGTTTGGGCCGGTCGGCGTACCAGAGCAGGTCGTGCGCCAGGAGCGCGGCGCCGGGTCCGTGGACGAGGAGCACTTCGCGGCCGGTGGGCGGCTGCGGTCGCGGGAGGTCGTCGAAGAGGTCGCGGAGAGGGGTCTCTGCGAGCTTGGCGTAGTAGGGGTCGGCGGTGTCCTCGGTGGATTCGGTGCGGCTGCGGACCGCGGCGGGCGGGGCGTGGTGGGCGCGCAGGTCCAGGGTCCGTACGGCGCTGCCGCGTGCGGTCAGTTCCTGGGTGAGCCGGGCGGCGAGGCCCTCCCAGTCGACGGTCGGCGGTCCGTCCACGGCGACGGTGGCGGGTCCCTGGGGCAGTTGCGCGGCGACGGCCTGCCAGCCGGTGGCGAGGACGGCGCCGGGCGCGGGGGCGTAGCGCGGGTCGAGCCGGTACACACGTTCTCCTTCGCGCGGACGTACGGGAACAACGCTCGGGGGCGGCTTTCAGGGGCGTGCGGAGGTGTCCGGAGGCAGGTCTTCGGCGGACCGTTCGAAGAGCACGGCTGTCGTGCCGAGTGCCGGCACGTCGAGCGTCACCTCGCCGTCCGCGCAGTGCAGGGCGTCGGCGGGGGTGCCGAGGAAGTCCGCCCGGTGCGCGGCGGCGGCCGGGAATCGGGCGCGGACCCGGCAGGCCAGTGGCTGCTCGGCGAACGACTGGAGGCGCAGCAGGACGTGGCCGTGGCGCGGTGTGGTGGCGCCGACGAGCCGGACGCGCGGGTCGTCGATCTCGACGAAGCAGCAGAGGTCGTGGGGGTCCGGCGCGCCGTCCGAGGTCCCCCGGGCCCGGACGGCGCGCATCGGGCGGCTCCAGGCGGCGGCCGTTCGTGGACCGAGGCCGCCGGCGCCGGAGCCGCTGGTACCGGCACCGCAGGCGAGGCTGTAGCGGTAGGTGAACTCGAATCCCTGCTCGCTGGGGAAGTTGGTGTCCCACAGATTGTTGTGGATCCAGGAGAAGACGGTGGCGGGCTCGTCGTGGCCCATCGTCCTGGGGAACGGCGCGTAGGGCAGGGCGATGTTGCCGAACTGTACGAGTGGCGCGTCCTGTGTGGACCAGGCGACCGTCAGGTCGTCGTCGCCGAGGGTCACCCAGCGGCGTACCGCCCGCATGTGCAGGGCCGAGCCGGGCACCACCGGCAGGCCGCTGCCCGTGGCGCCGCCGGACGCCTCCATGCGGACGACCGGGTCGTCGAAGGCGAAGGGGAACGCGAAGTAGGCGCTCTCCTTGCCGAGTCGGGCGTCCTTGTCGAGACGGTTCTCGATGTCGAGGCGGGGCACGCCGTGCGGGAGGGTGAGTGTGGTGCGGAGCCGGTTGGCGCCGGCCGGGCGGGTCTCGTACGTGATCGACTCGGCGATGGCCGTGGAGCGGCGGGCGATGAGCGCGGCGGGCGGGGCGACGGCGCGGGCGCCGAGGTGTTCGAGGCGGTCCGACGCGGTGGTGCGGCTGGAGTTGTGGTTGAAGGCGCCCGCGGTGGTGTAGCTGTCGTGGATGTAGCCGTTGAAGCCGACGACGGCGTCCTCGCGGACGAGTTCGCGGCCGGTCCTCTTGTCCAGGACCGACGAGACGCAGGCGTGCGCGAGGTCGACGCGGACGGCGAGGTGCTCGTTCTCCAGGAGAGTCGGGTCGGGGTGCGCGTGGGCCTCGGCCGCTGTCTCGGCGGGGTCCTCGCGTTCGGTGCCGCCGGTCGGGTTCCAGCCGGTGGCAGCCTTCACGGTCGCGCCCTTCGACTCCCCGGCGGTCCCGGCGGCCGCGGTGACGATGTCGAGGCCCACCGATCCGACGGGCGGCACGTCGTCGACGCGGACGAGGAGGAACCGTCCCGCGTCGCGGTGGTCGTCGTTGGTCTGCGCCTCTTCCTCGTGGGCTAATTGGCGCCCGTCGCGGGCGTCGCGGACGGTGACCCGCTGGTCCAGCGGCACGGTGCTCTCGGGCAGGAAGACGCGTACGACATCGGTGCGCGGCCAGGAGCAGGTGTTGACGACGTGGTACGTCGCCGCCGCGTCCGGCGAGACGGCGAGCCGCTGTCCGAGGCGGGCACTCGCGCGGGCGAGGAGGGCGTTGCCGTCGTCGTGGGCGCGCATCGCCTGCCCGTACTTCCAGTGCCACTGGTGTTCTCCGGAGTGGCCGCCTTCGTCGCCGTGGGTCCACGGGTCGCCGGCGCCCCAGGTGTGCTCGTCGAAGAGCGACACCGCTTCGTAGACCCCGGCGGCGTCCCTGCTGTCGTCCTCGGCCCCCGTGGCGCCGAGGAGGGCGGCGAACGTGCCGATGGTCTGGGCGTCGGCGACCACGGACTGGGCGGTCCGGGCCAGGGACAGCGGGCGCGCCCCCGACCCGACCCCGTCGACCCACCAGTCGGTCCAGTCGCCCTCGTAGGTGCGGATCTCGTCGCCGAGCCTGGCCTCGGCGTCGGTGAAGAAGTCCTCGTTGCGCGAGAGCCGCAGCCGGGGGAAGGCCCAGGTGTCGTTCCAGCGGCGGACGGTGTCGGCGATGATGCGGCGGGGCGGCGCGTTGTCGCCGAACTTGCCCTGGACGCGCAGGTGGAGGATGTCCCAGGGGTAGGGCTCGCGTTTGACCTCCGTCTGGTCCATGGCCCAGCCGAAGATGCCGCCGCGGTAGGGGTAGGGGTTGGTGGCGAGGGAGGTCAGGTAGGCGGGCAGCAGGTCGTCGACGTCCGCGTAGTCCGTGTCGAAGCCGAGGAGCGGGCCTTCCATGTAGGCGAGGCCGTGCGGGGTGTCGGTGACCCACACCAGGACGCTGTTGCCGCTCGGCGCGCGCCAGCGGAAGAGGCGGGGCAGCTTCTCGCCGCCGACCAGGTGCGGGACGGAGCGTCCTGCCCAGTTGTGGGCCACGGACAGGTACTTGACGCCCGCGGCGGCGAGGGCGTCGACGAGGCCGACGACCGCGCCGGGCACGTCGGTCTGCATGGCGGAGGTGAACTCGACGCCGTGTTCGTCGCGCACGGTGCGGGCCAGACGCAGGAGTTCGTGCAGTTCGTCCGTGGAGCAGGTCTCGGTGTGCAGGTTGAACGGGAGTGCGGTCAGTTCGATGCGGCCCTCGCGGACCCGGCGTACGAACGCGTCGACCTGTTCGGCGGGCCGGGCGTCGGCCCACTGCCGGAAGGACCACAACGACTCGACGCACCACCGGAACCGGGACTCGGCGGGCCAGTCGTCGGTGGCGCGGGTGAGCTCCAGGCAGGAGTCGAGGAAGGACAGGTGCTCGGCGAGGACCCGCCCTTGGGGGTCTGTGTAGCCGATGTCGAGGTGGGAGTGGTGGATGAGGTGCAGGGTCCAGCGGCGTTGGGGCGTCAGCCGGAGGTCGATGCAGTCCCGCCCTTCGGGGAGGCCGACGCTGACGCGGGTCGCCGCGTCGACGGCGGGCACCAGCAGCCGTACGGAGCGGCCGGGCCCTGCGACACGTTCGCAGCGCAGGGCGGCGCCCGACTCCGTTCGCACGCTCAACTCCCCCGGCAGGTCCGCGCCGTTGACCGGTTCGACGCGCACCGACTGGAGCAGGGTGCCGTCGTCCGCGTGGCGCAGGAGGGGTTCCTCGGTGAGCCGCAGGGCGGTGCCGTCCGCCAGGGTTCCCTCCGCGCCGACCACGCCGGCGCGCAGGCTGTCGCGTATCCGGTCGTTGTCCCAGTCGGTGGTGCGGACCAGTGCCCGTGTCGTCATGCGGATCTCTCCCGGGGAAGGGTGGGTCGGGTCAGCGGGCGGATGCGGTGACGCCGCGCAGGAACAGGCCGCGGAACACCAGGAAGAGGACGAGGGTCGGCACGGACACGATCAGCGCGCCGGCCAGGATGACGGGCGGGCCCGTCGAGGCGTAGGCGTTGTTCAGCGTGGTCAGGGCGGCCATGACCGGCTGGACGTCGGGGCTGCGGCTGAGGGTGATGCCGAGGAGCAGGTCGTTCCAGACGGCCGTGAACTGGAAGATGAAGGCCGCGCCGAGTCCCGCCCGCATCAGCGGCACGTGGATGCGCCAGAAGATCCGCCGGAAGGACGCGCCGTCGATCAGTGCCGCCTCCGTCAGTTCGGGCGGCATCGTCGTCATCTGGTTGCGGATGAGAAAGAAGGCGAAGGGCACCGCCCACGCCGTGTACACGAGCATCAGGCCGAGCCTGGTGTCGTACAGGTTGGCGTCCGCGTACAGGCCGAAGAGCGGTGCGAGGAACATCTGCAGCGGGAACAGTGTGCCGGAGTAGATCAGCCAGAACCAGAACGCGGGCTTCGGGATGGGCAGTACGACGACGGCGAACGCCGCCATGGCCGCCACCAGCACGGCGACCAGGCCGCACACGACGGCGTACAGGAGCGAGGCCTGGAAGCTGTCGCCGATGCCCGCCACGTCCCAGGCGGTCTTCGCGTTCTCCCACAGGTCGAAGCCCTGGAAGGTCCAGTCCGGCTTTCCCTCGTACTCGGCCACCGGGGTGAGGGCGTTGACGATCAGCAGGTACAGCGGGATCAGCCAGAGCACCACGCATCCGGCGACGAAGACAGTGCGCACCGCGCGTCCCATGGGCCCTCCTCAGCTCTTCGCCGTGCCGGTCTCGGGCATCTGCCGGCGCAGATACGTCCAGGACGAGGCGACGACGATCACCGAGAGGACGAGCGCGATCGCCGAGCCGTAGCCCACGTGGAACAGCCGGAACGCCTCGCGGTACATGCTCAGCGCGAGGGTCTCCGAGGAGCGGGACGGGCCGCCCTTGGTGAGGATCCAGATCATGTCGAACGCCTTGAGGCTGTTGACGATGGCCATGCCGACCACCACGACGGTCACGGCGCGCAGCCCGGGCAGGGTGATGTGCCGGAACAGGCGCCAGCCGCTCGCACCGTCCAGTTCCGCGGCCTCGACGGTCTCGCGCGGGATGGCGCGCAAGCCGATCGCGAAGAGGACCACGTTCAGGCCGGTCGCCTGCCAGGTACTCGCGACGATCATCGCGAGGGTGTTGTGGGGCCACTCCAGGAGCCATGTCCGCGCCCAGCCGTCCAGGCCGATGCCGCGCAGCACCTGGTTGATCGCCCCGTCCGACGTCAGCATGAAGTTCCACAGGACGGCGGTGGCGGCGGCCGAGATCGCGAACGGCAGGACGATGATCAGCTGCGCGATGCCGCCGAACCGCATCCGGTGGGTGGCGACGGCGATGAGGAGTCCCACGAGGACCGGCAGGAGCAGGGTGCCGGCCACCCACATCAGGGTGTTGAGCAGGGACCGGCCGAAGACCGGGTCGTCGGCGAGGCGCGCGTAGTTGTCGAAGCCGGTGAAGCTGCTGGTGAAGCCGTTGTCCTCGAAGAAGCTTCCGTAGACGCTGCGGAAGAACGGATAGACGAGGAGGACGCCGACGAGGGCGAAGGCGGGCAGCGCCCAGGGCAGGGCGGCGAGGGGGCCGCCGAGCCTGCCGCCACCCGCCTTCGCGGCCTGGTGCGGGGTGCGGGTGGGCACCCCGCGGCGTACGCGTACCGTTTTCGCCGCGCCGTGCGCGGGCGTCGCGGTCCCGGTCATGTCTCCTCCGCCTCCCGCCACACCTGCCAGGCGTCGTCGGCACGGTCCTGCATGGTGCGCAGCGTCTTGCGGTACGAGGACGGGTCGAGGAGGAATCCGGCGAGGTCGTCGACGGTCGCCTCGACCAGTTCGGGCGGGCCCTGCTCCCAGAAGCGGTTGAGGAGCCACAGCCTGTCGCCGCGCACCTTCTTCGCGAGCCCCGCGATCACGGCGTTGGCGGGCTCGACCTCCGGGTTGGGGCAGCCGTCCTGGAGGGTGTGGGTGAACGCCTTCATGACGGCGGGGTGCAGCCAGTGTTCGGTGGCCCGCAACGCCTCGGCGCGGTCGGGGCCCTTGACGGTGGCGACGAGGGCGCTGGACTCGAAGATGACGCTGGGGCGGGCCTTCGGGTCGGCCATGGGCAGCACGAACGCGGCGACGTTCTTGCCCGGCGTGCCGCCCGCGGCCGCGAGGGTGGAGCCGAGCCAGGTGCCGCAGGGCACCATGCCGACCTTGCCGTGCAGCATGGCGGCGGCCGCGTCGGTGTGGTTCATGTCCATGGGTGTGAACCAGTCCTTGTCGAAGAACGACGCGATCGTGCGCAGCGCGCGTTCCGCGCGCGGGTCGGTGTAGCGCTCGCGGCCGTTCATCAAGTCCTGGTAGAACACCGGGTCCTGGCGGCTGAGGATCTCCTGGAACCAGATGAAGGAGGGCCAGCGGCCGTCGGCGGTGCCGTGCAGCGGGGTGACGCCGGCCTTCTTGAGGCGCGTGCAAACGGTGAGGAAGTCGTCCCAGGTCCGGGGCGGTTCGAGGCGGTGCTCCCGGAAGACCTCGGGGTTGTGGAAGAACACCCAGTACGCGAGGTTCATCGGCAGGCCGTAGACGCGCCGCCGGTGGGTGAACGCCCCGCGGAGGGAGGCGTCGACCCAGCCCTTGGAGACGGCGGCGTCCCACTGCCGGGTCAGGTCGACGATGCCGCCGGTGCGGGCCAGGTCACGCAGGCGGTAGCCGGACCAGTACTTGAGCATGTCCGGGGTCCTGCTGGTCCGCAGCGAAGACTTCACGATCTGCTCGAACGACTCCAGAGAGGGGTTGACCTCGGGCACGAGCCGTAGCGCCGCCACCGACTTCATCGCCGCGCCCGCCGCCGCCATGGGCTTCTCCCACGCCGCGCTGTCCCCGAGGACGGCGACCTTGCCCGGGGGCTGCCCTTTCACCGAACCGCAGGCGGTGGCGAGGGCGCCGGTGGCGGCGGCCATGAGCAGGGTGCGGCGTTCGAGGGACGGGCGGCCCGGCGCCGGAAGCGCTCTCGCCGAAGGAGGACGACTGTGACGACTACCTGACATGGATGACTCCCACAGGTGTGCCTCAGCCCGTTGTTAGCGTTAACACGGGCGTCTTGGAGCTTCACCGCGCGGGCGGCGGATGTCAATGGGTCGCGAGCCGGCCGATCTCCCGGACGACATACCGGGCGTGCGGCTCCACCTGTGGGAGGAGATCGTCCCAGCGCTCCGCTTCCTCTCCGAGGTAGACGGCACGGGCGTGGACGAGAACGGGGCGGTGCCGGGCGGGGAGCCGGGGCAGAACCCAGTCGGCCGCGCCGTCCTTCGACGTGATGTCACCGGTCGCCAGGGTCGTCCAGACGCGGGCGAGAGTCAGCAGGACGTTGCGGGTGTCGGTGCCGAGTTCCGCGAGCAGTTCGGGGACGCCTGCGACCATCGCGCGGGCGACATCCGCGGCCGGGACCGGGTCGAGCACGCGACCCGGCTCCGGCCCCGTCACGGCAGCCCGCCCCCGCAGCACCATCGTGACCAGGAGGGCGAGATCCGGGCTCGGTCCGGGCTCCGGGGTGCGCCCGCGCAGGTACGCATCGCGCAACCACTCCCCGTACTGGAACTCGCAGCGGGGCGGGTACGTCCAGGGGCGCAGGTCGTCCTGGACGGCGACGGTCAGTTCGACGGGGCGCAGGGCCTCGCCCGGGGCGCCGCTGCCGGAGAGGGCGAGCAGGCCGTCGGTCAGGGCCTGGCGCTGCCCGGCCGTGGTGCGCCGCCGCGCGACGACGAGGATGTCGACGTCGCTGTGCGGGCGCAGACCGCCGAGGACGGCCGAGCCGTGCAGGTAGATCCCGACGACGTCATGCGCGCCGAGCACGTCGCGAACCAGGCGTACCACGTCGTCGGTCTGCGTCACCGGGCGCTCCGTTCGTCCTGCACTGTCCAGCTGCACTGTCCGTCAGCGCCGTCCTTCTCGCTGCCGTTCTTCTCGCTGCCGTTCTTCTCGCTGCCGTTCTTCTCGCTGCCGTTCTTCTCGCTTCGGCACGCATCGTAGACGCCCCGCTCGCCCGGCCACCGGACGGGTCAGAACGGCTTGGTGGGCAGGTACTTGCCGTCCAGGGTGATCACCGCGCGCTCGCCGCCCTCGGGGTCGGCGACCTTCCGCACGTCGAGCTTGAAGTTGATCGCGCTGATGATGCCGTCGCCGAACTGCTCGTGGACGAGGGCCTTCAGCGTGGTGCCGTAGACCTGGAGCATCTCGTGGAAGCGGTAGATCGTCGGGTCGGTCGGTATGCCGCCGGGAATCGAGCCGCGGGTCGGGATCGTCCGCAGCAGCGCCACCGCATTGTCGTCGTCCAGTTCGAGCAGGGCGGCGACGGCCTTCGCGGCGGGCTCGGGCAGGGCGTGCTGGCCGAGTACGGCCGCGGTGACGAACGCGACGGACAGTCCGGCGGCGTCGGCGATCTGCTGCCAGGACAGGTCCTTGCGCGTCTTGGCCTCGACGGCGAGGACAGCGAGGTGCTGGCGGGCGGCGGGGTCGAACTGGGCGTGGATCATGGTTGGTTGCCCTTTCGGAAGTATCGGAAGTGTCGGAGGTGAAGACATGGGTTTTTGGGGCGGGAGGGACAGGGGTGTCAGGCCGCCGGGGCGGTGGCCGGCGTGAGGTTCTCGACGGCGCCGGTGGCGATGTCGTAGACCCAGCCGTGCAGCGTGAGCTCGCCGCGGGCGCGGGCCCGCGCCACGGACGGATGGGTGGTGAGGTGGGTCAGCTGGGTGAGGACGTTCTCGCGGACCAGGGCCGCCACGCGCTCCGCTCCGGTCACCCTCTCGGTAGTGCGGGCCACGGCGGCGCCCGCGTGGTGCAGCCAGCCGGCGACGGCCGGTGCGCCGGCCAGGTCGTGGCTCTCGGCGAGTGCGGTCATCGCACCGCAGGCCGAGTGGCCGCACACGACCACGTCGCTGACGCCGAGGACGGCCACCGCGTACTCGACGCTCGCGGCGACACCGTCGACGTACGGCGCATGGGCCGGTACGAGATTGCCGGCGGTGCGGATGACGAACAGCTCGCCCGGCTCGCGCTGGGTGAGCAGCTCGGGCACGACCCGGGCGTCGGAGCAGCCGATGAACAGCGTGTCCGGCGTGTGGCGGGCTGCCAGGCCCGCGAAGAGTTCCGCCTTGGCCGGAAAGACGTCCCGCTGGAAGCGGCGCACTCCCGCCGTGAGATCTCGCATGGTGAGTCCCTTCGTAGAGCCTTCGTAGACCTTCGTGGTCGAGTTCCACCCTGCACGAGCTGGACCTATAGCGTCCAAGACGCAGTAGCCCTTGCTTCCATCGATGACATCTATAGTTGTTTTCATGGCCCCCGAACTGCGTCATCTGCGCTACCTGCTCGCCGTCGCCGAGCACGGCAACTTCACCCGCGCGGCCGAGGAGCTGCACATCTCCCAGCCGACGCTGTCGCAGCAGATCCGGCAGCTGGAACGCGCGATCGGCGTCCCGCTTCTGGACCGCGGCGGCCGGACGGTCCGGCTCACCGACGCGGGCGCCGCCTACCTCCCGTACGCGCGGCGCACCCTTCAGGACCTCGCCGCCGCCGAGCGGGCCGTGCACGACGTGACCGACCTGTCCCGCGGCACCCTGCGGCTGGCCGTGACGCCGACGTTCACCGCCTATCTCGTCGGACCGCTCACCGCGCTGCTCCACGCCCGGCATCCCGGCATCACCCTGTATCTGCGCGAGCTGCCCCAGGACCGCATCGAACCGGCCCTGCTGGCCGACGAACTCGACCTCGGCATCGCCTTCCACGGGCCGCACCTGCCGGGCCTGTCCGCCACGGATCTGTTCACGGAGAGGCTCAGCCTCGTGGTGGGCGGCCTCCACGCGCACGCCGGGCGCACCGGCGCGCTGTCCCTCGACGAGCTCGCGGCCACCCGGCTCGCGCTGCTCGGCGGCGACTTCGCCACCCGCGTGCACATCGACGCCCATCTCTCCCGCCACGCGGTACGTCCGGACGTCGCCGTGGAGGCCACCTCGATCAACGCGCTCACCGAGATCGTCCGGCACACCCCGCTGGCCACGGTGCTGCCCGACGCCCTCGCGCGCGACCGCCCCGACCTGCACACCGTCCCTCTCGACCCGGCGCTGCCCGACCGCACGGTCACGCTGCTGCACCGCGAGAGCGGCTACCGGAGCGCCGCCGCGCGAGCCTTCACCGGGTTGGCCCGCGAGTGGGCACAGACGCAACTTCCGCCACATGAACATCAGTTGAAGGGTTGACGGAGTCCAGACAATCAGTAAGGTCTAGGCCAATGAGCGACCGAGGCGCCCGGTCGCCCTCCCCCTCATCCCCCACCCAGAGGGAGCACAGATGCGTTCGAAGCGGAAACTGGCCGCCGTCATCGGTGCGGGCTTCGCGCCCGTACTCGTCCTGACCTCGGTCTCCCCGGCCGGCGCCCACGGATACGTCTCCTCACCGCCGAGCCGTCAGGCCCAGTGCGCGGCCGGAAGCGTGGCATGCGGCGACATCACCCACGAGCCGCAGAGCGTCGAGGGGCCCAAGGGCCGGACGACCTGCAGCGGCGGCAACGAGCGGTTCGCCGAGCTCGACGACGACAGCAAGGGCTGGCAGGTCACCGATGTCGGCTCCTCCCAGGAGTTCAGCTGGAAGCTGACAGCACGTCACAGCACCAGCACCTGGCAGTACTTCGTCGGCGGCAACAAGATCGCCGAGGTCGACGACGGAGGCGCCCAGCCGGGCGAAACCGTCACACACAAGGTCGACTTCGGCGGTCTCACCGGAAAGCAGAAGGTTCTCGCCGTGTGGAACATCGCGGACACCACCAACGCGTTCTACGCCTGTATCGATGTGAACATCAAAAGCTGAGGTACTTCGCACGGGCTGATCCCCGTGCCGAGCCCCGGGTGGTCCCCCCACATTCGCCGCCCCGCCCGCCCCGCCGGACTCATCCGTCCGGCGGGGCGGGCGCTTTTTTAAGGTCTCTTGTTTGGCGGCGCTCCGACAGGACACCCGGTGTACAGGAGCGGTTGATCATGACGACTCCCTCCGGTATTCAGATTCCGTACTTCAGGTATCGACTAAGGAGTCCAGAATGAGCAACGAAATGTGGAACTACGTTCCCAGCGCCGGTCACGGCCCGGACACCGACCTGACGGGGTACAAGGTCGAAGCCACCGACGGCCACATCGGCAAGGTCGACAAGCATTCCGACGAGGTGGCCAACCAGTACATCGTCGTCGACACCGGAGTATGGATCTTCGGCAAGGAAGTCCTGCTGCCCGCCAGCACCGTCACCGCCATCGACAACGACGAGCGGCGGATTCTGGTCTCGCTCACCAAGGAGCAGATCAAGAACGCGCCCGAGTTCGACAAGGAAAAGCACCTGGGCGACCCCGCCTACCGTGACCAGCTCGGCGGGTACTACAGCGGTCCGGGCCACTGAGCCTGGTCAGAACCGCTCCGCACCACCGGTCAGAGCTCTCGCTCGCCGGTCAGCGGTCACTCGACAGGCGTACACTTGAATTGTTCTGAGGGTTGGAGGATCCATGATCGCACTCGGCCTCATCCTGCTCGTCCTCGGTCTGCTGACCGGCGTTTCCATCCTTTGGACCATCGGCGTCGTACTCGTCGTCATCGGTGCGGTCCTGTGGGTTCTCGGAGCGGTCGGACACTCGGTGGGCGGACGAAAGCATTACTGGTAACGCGGCTGGTGTAGATCGCGTCAAGGGACAGCAAGGACACGGGAAGGGGGCCAGGGTGAAAACCCTGGCCCCCTTCCCATTTTTCGTTTTTGCAGCAAAACTTTTTTGATCTCAGTGAGTGGCTCAGTGGTGACCGTGAGCGGTGTCGGAGGCTCCACCGAAGAGCCGCGCGACCGCGCGGAACGGCAGGGTGACCACCGTGGCGATGGCTCAATAGCGGTCAATTGCCATGTGGTGTCACACGGCCTTACTCCTGTCGGTTGCCCCGCGGGCGATGACAAAAACTGCCGTGCTGATCCGCTTCGGGGAAGGCCGGAAGCCCCGGAAGGCCGGCCGGCCGCCCACCACGCGTGTACTCCCTCTGGGGCCGACCGGAGGCGAATGCATCCCGAGGTGGCCAGGATGAGGGCATGGCGAACAGCTCAGCACGGAACGCGACGCAGCGAGCCGACGGCCTCGACGCCGTCACCACCCGCTGGACCGCACGCGACACGTCCTCCGCGCACGGCCGGCTGCGCGATGCGTTGATCTCCTGGCGGACGTCGCTGCCTCCCACCTTCACCGGCCCGCCGCACGGAGCGACCGGCGAGCACGTGCGGCTCGTGGTCGCCCCCGCCGCCCCGGGCACGCCCGAAGACGCGCTGCTCCTCCACCTCACCCCCGGCGAGGTGGACCGGCTCATCGCACGGCTCCTCGACGACAGCCGCCAGCTCGACGACAGCCGTCAGCTCAACGGCAGGCCTCAGCTCAACGACAGCCGTCAAGAAGACACCGCTTCCTGAACGACGGCCGCTGCGGGTGAGAAGCGATGCCACTGCGGGTGCATTCCGATGCCGCTGCGGATGAGGCCCGAGCACGGGGTACCCGGATTCCCGAACGGGAGACCCCTCCCCCAGACCGGAGACCGAGCGGGCCGTCCGGCCGTGCACACCACGGCCACGCCGCGGCCCAGGAAAGGCAGAGCCCCATGACCCGAGCGCAGGACGTCGTCGAGCTGATCCTCCAGGACCACCGCACGATGGAGGACCTCTTCCGCGACATGCGCAGCGTGGAGGCCGACCGGGCCGCCGCGCTCGGCGAGTTCGCCGACCTGCTGATCGCGCACGCCCTGGCGGAGGAAGCCGAGGTGTACCCGGCGCTGCGCCGGTTCAAGAACATCGACGACGAAGAGGTCGAGCACGGCGAGGAAGAGCACGAGGAGGGCAACAAGGCGCTCCTCGCACTGCTCGAGGTCGAGGACGTCGGCTCGGACGAGTGGGACGAGAAGCTGGAGGAACTCGTCGAGGCCGTCAACCACCACACGGACGAGGAAGAGCGGACGATCCTCAACGGCGCGCGCGAGAACGTCGCGATGGAACGCCGCGAGGAACTCGGCACGGCCTTCCTCCGCGAGCGCGAGAAGCAACTGTCCGCGCACTGCGGCAACGTCGACAACATCCGCCGCATCCTCAAGGGCTGAATAACCGCACACCCGTGCCCATGGGGGCGAGCAGCGCAGATCCGCTGCTCGCCCCCATCCTCATGTCCGGGCTGTCACCCAAGTGCCAAGACTCCGGTACCGAATGCGCATGCGCGCGCGTAGTGGGCTGCAAAATCATGCACTACGTTGCACGGGCCTCCACCGGGCCTCACTCTCACGCGCCACCCCCCACCTCCCTCCCCGCAGGAGAACCCTCATGCGCATGCCCGCACCGCGTCGCACAGTGGCGGCCCTCGCCGCCGCCTCGGGAATCGCCGCCCTCGGCCTCGGCGCCGGACCCGCGGCGGCCGCCGACACCGGCACCACCACCACCAAGGCTCCGTTGCGCTACGTCGCCCTCGGTGACAGCTACAGCGCCGGTTCGGGTGTGCTTCCCCTGGACCCGGGCGCGCCTCTCCTGTGCGCCCGCACGTCGCTGAACTACCCGCACCTCCTCGCCGCCTCGACCGGCGCCCGGCTCACCGACGTGACGTGTGGCGGCGCGCAGACGAAGGACTTCACCACGTCCCAGTACCCCGGGGTCGCGCCGCAGTTCGACGCGCTGAAGGGCGACACGGACCTGGTGACGCTCACCATCGGCGGCAACGACAACAACACGTTCATCAACGCGATCCTCGCCTGCGGCAGCGCGGGCATCGTGACGGGCGGCCAGGGCAGCCCCTGCAAGAACACCTACGGCAACACGTTCAAGGACCAGATCGAGTCGAAGACGTACCCCGCGATCAAGGCCTCGCTCCACCAGATCAAGACCAGATCGCCGAAGGCGAGGGTCGCCGTCCTCGGCTATCCGTGGATCACTCCGGCCAAGGCCGTGCCGGGCTGCTTCGCCAAGATGCCCATCGCACAGGGCGACGTCCCCTACCTCCGTGACCTGCAGACGCACTTGAACAGCGCGGCGCAGCGAGCAGCGAAGGAGACCGGCACGACGTTCGTCGACATGGCCGCCGCGTCCGACGCGCACGACGCCTGCCGCCCGGCCGGCCAACGCTGGATCGAACCGGTCCTCTTCGGCACGAACTTCATCCCCGTCCACCCCAACGCCCGCGGCGAGGCCGGGATGGCCAATGAGGCCGCAAAGGCCCTGAACCTGTCCTGACCGGACACCCGCCGCGCGGGCCGATGGCGAGGGCTGCGATCCTGCTCCGGTGAACGGGATCAAGTGGCGTACCAGCAAGAACCGTAATCGGGGGGTGCGGGCCGGCCTCGGCGGCGTGCTGCTCCTCGCCCTCCTCGCCCTCCTCGTCGGCTGCTCGACCGACGGAACCGGCGGCTCCGACGACTCCGGCGGGGCCGGCGCCTCCGCCGGAAGCAGTGCCTCCGGCCGGGACGGCGTGCGTCAGCCGCCCGTTGACGCGGCCTTCGACTACCAGCTGGGCGGCGCCTACGCCCCTCCGTCGAAGGTGCGCGCCGTCTCGCGCGACCGCAGCGCCGATCCCGTCCCTGGCCGCTACAACATCTGTTACGTCAACGCCTTCCAGGCCCAGCCGGGGATGAAGGCGGCACGCTGGTGGGAGCGCGAGCACGACGCTCTCCTCCTCCGCGACGACGAGGGCGACAAGGTCGTCGACGAGGACTGGGAGGAGCCACTGCTGGACATCTCCACCGAGAAGAAGCGCACGGCCCTCGCCGGGATCGTCGGCAAGTGGATCGACGGCTGCGCGAAGGCGGGCTTCGACGCGGTGGAGCCCGACAACCTCGACTCCTACGAACGCTCGGACGGGCTGCTCACCGCCGATGACGCGGCCGCCTTCGCCCGGCTCCTGGCCCAGCGCGCGCACCGCCAGGGCCTGGCCATCGCCCAGAAGAACACCACCGACCTGCTGGACCACCGGAAGCGGATCGGCTTCGACTTCGCCGTGACCGAGGAGTGCGCGCGCTACAAGGAGTGCCCGGACTTCGCGTCCGCGTACGACGGGAAGGTCTTCGACATCGAGTACGTGAAGAAGGACTTCGACACGGCGTGCCGCACCTGGGGCAAGAAGCTCTCCGTCACACTGCGCGACCGAGACGTCCGGCCCGCCGGCGAGGACGGCTACGTGTACCGGCACTGCTGAGCGGATGCCCCGTCCAGGTCATAGACCGCGACGTCCGCTCGCTCCGCTCACTCCGCCGAGCTGTGTCCCGGCCGCCAGAGCCGCCAGCTCCTCGGCGGTTCGCGGCCCCTGCCCCGCCCCGGCCCACAGGCCATGCGTGCGCAGCAGTTCGCCGACGGCGATCCCCCACGGCAGGTGCAGTCCGGCCTGGGTCAGGAGGTCCCGCCGGGCCAGCATCGCGGCCACCGGTCCCGTCCGTACCCCGGAGGGTGTGAGCAGCGCCGCGTCGTCGGCCCAGCGCAGGGCCAGGTCGACGTCGTGGGTCGCCATCACCACGGTCGTTCCCGTGTCCCGCAGGCCTTGCAGGGTGGTGAGGAGGCGTTCCTGGCCGTCGGGGTCGAGCCCCGCGGTCGGCTCGTCGAGGATGAGCACGCGGGGCCGCATCGCCACCGCGCCGGCGATGGCGGTCCGCTTCCGCTGGCCGTAGGAGAGCAGGTGGGTGGGCCGGTCGGCGAGCGCGACGATGTCGAGTGCGGCCAGCGCCTCGGCGACCCGGGCCCGGACCTCGGTGTCGGGCAGGCCGAGATTCAGCGGGCCGAAGGACACGTCCTGCTCGACGGAGGCGGCGAACAACTGGTCGTCCGGGTCCTGGACCACCAGCTGCACGGTCGTCCGCAGCCGCGTCAGGCCCTTGCGGTTGTACGTCACCGGGACGCCGTCGACCGTCAACTCACCCGCCGCCGGGCGCAGTCCGCCGCTGAGCAGCCGCATGAGGGTGGTCTTGCCGCTGCCGTTGCGGCCGAGCAGTGCGAGGGCCCGGCCCTCGACGACGTCGAAATCCAGGCCGCTGAGCACGGTGGGCCCGTCCTCGTACGCGTAGGACACCGCGCGGAGAGCGACCACGGGCTCGCTCACGGCGCTCTCCGTGCTCACGGCGCTCTCGGCGCTCTCGGCACTCTCGGCGCTCATGGAAGGAACCTTTCCAGTACGAGGGTCAGGGCCACCAGGCCCACCAGGAGGGCCGCGCCCGCGGCGATGAAGGGCCGTGAGACCCGGGCCTCGGGCACGAGGACGCGCAGGGTGCCGTCGTAGCCGCGTCCGGCGAGTCCGGCCTGGAGGCGGCTCGCCCGGTCGAAGGCCCGCACGAACGCGGTGGCGCCGAGACCGGCGAGGGAACGCCAGGTCGCGGCGCGGGTGGTGTGGCCGAGCCGGGCGGCCTGCGCCTGCCGGATGCGGCTCATGGAGTCCAGGAGCAGGAAACTCATCCGGTACGTGACGAGTGCCACGTCCACGACGGGCGCGGGCACGCCCGCCTTCACCAGGCGGGGCAGCAGGTCCGACATCGGCGTGGTGAAGGCGAACAGGAGCACGCCGAGCGAGGCCGCGGACGTCCGCAGGAGCAGCCCGCCGGCGCGCGCCGGGCCGCCTTCCGCGAACTCCACGAACCCACCGGGACCGCCGACTTGGACGAGCAGGGTCAGGGCGCCGGTGACGCAGAAGCCGAGCGGCACTCGGTAGGCACGCCACAGTTTGCCGGGCGGCACGCCCGCCGGGCCGAGCAGCAGGCCGACCGCGGCGACCAGCACCAGCACGGCGCCCGGCCAGGGCGGCAGCGAGATCGCCAGGACGGTGAGGCCGAGGCCGAGCACGGCCTTGTCCACGGGGTGCCGGCGGCGCCAGCGACTGCTGTGCGCCGCCGCGTCGATGGGCAGCACGCCGGGTCAGACCTGCTCGGTCTCGGACCGGGTGCCGTCCGCGCCGACCGCGTCGCCCGGCTTCTCGGACCGCGCCTGTTCCGCACCCTGGCGGCGCCCCTTGCGCAGTCCGAAGTAGTACGCGAGGACGCCCGCGCCGATGGCCGCCTGAAGGGCGAAGAGCGCCGATTCGACCTCCCCGGAGGGGGGTTCGTACAGCGGCGAGAACCACGGTTCGTAGTCCGGATCGATCTCGGTGATCGCCGTCTCGGCCTGGGCGTCGGCGCCGGCGAACGGCTCCTCCTCGTCGTCGCCGAGCCCGAGCGCCAGGGGCAGTACCGCGAGTGCGGCGACGATGAGGAGCAGCAGCGTGTTGATCTTCGCGTTCCGGCTCATCAGGCGCTGGCCTCCGTCTGCGTCTCGGTCGTCTTGGACGTCTCGGGTGTCTCGGGCGTCTTCTGCGTTTCGGCCGTCTTGGCGGCGGTTCCCTTGCTCTGCAGCAGGACGCCGAGCCGGGTGAGCTCGCCCTTGCTCGACTGCACGAGCAGACGCATCACCAGGACGGTGAGGAGTCCCTCGCTGACCGCCAGGGGGATCTGCGTGACCGCGAAGATGCCGCCGAACTTGCCCAGGGCGCCGAGGAACCCGCTGCCGGGGTCGGGGAACGCCAGGGCCAGCTGGACGCTGGTGACGCAGTACGTGGACAGGTCGGCGACGAACGCGCCGAAGAACACGGCCACCATCAGCGGCACGTCGTACCGCTTGAGGAGCCGGTAGACCGCGTACCCCGCCCAGGGGCCGATGATCGCCATGGAGAACACGTTGGCGCCCAGGGTGGTGAGGCCGCCGTGGGCGAGCAGCAGGGCCTGGAAGAGCAGGGTGATCGTGCCGAGCACCGTCATGATCGGTGGCCGGAACAGGATCGCTCCCAGGCCGGTACCCGTCGGATGCGAGCAACTGCCCGTGACCGAGGGGATTTTCAACGCGGAAAGGACAAACGTGAAGGCCCCGGAAGCACCGAGGAGCAGCGTGCTCTCCGGGTGTTCCTTGACCTCACGGGTCAAGGAGCGGACTCCGTGGACGACGAACGGCGCGGACGCTACGCCCCAGGCGATCGCGTGCGCCGGCGGGAGGAAACCCTCGGCTATGTGCATGGCTCAGCAGACCCTCTCCAGCACCTCGTGGATGGACAACGTGCCTTGGCCGGTCTCCTGGCTGACGGGTCGTACCGACCGGACTCCGCCTTCCCGGGTACGTGCGTACCCAGTGGCTGCCGCGAGGGCTGGAGCCGGACTTCCCGATCACAGTGGCGAGGGCCGCACCGGCATCACACCGGATTTCCCGTGCACCAAGGCGTGGTGACACTAGTGCGCAAAGATCTGCCTGACAACTTGCACGGCGGTCGCGACGATGCACACCCGTCCGCACACCCCCACCGCGTGCGCCCCTGCTCAGAGGCCGTGTGCAGGTGTGGCCGCCCCGAACGTGCAGGGCCCCCACCCTCGGGGGCGGGGGCCCTGCACGCTCAGTGTCCGAGCGTCTTCGACAGAGCGATCACGACTCGTCGTCCACCCACAGCTGCCACTTGCCGCTGCTGGGGTTCGGCTTACAGGCCCAGTCGGCGTAGATGGAGCTCCGGCCGTCGGCCTCGCAGGCGGACTTGGTGCGGTAGGTGCCGACGTAGATCCACGACATCGCGCCGAACTCGTCGGCGGACGCGGCGGTGTTCGCGCCGGAGGACGCGGCGGCCCGGGCGGCGCCGCTCCGGTGCATGTCGGCCACCACGGGCGTGGCCGCGAGCGCGGTGGTCAGGGCCGTCGCGGACACGAGCAGGGCGGCTTTCTTCATGTGACGCACAGATCTTCCCTTCGTCGGGAGCGGTAGGGGAATCGGGACCGGGGGCACCGGCGCCGCGGACAGTCGAGGTGTCGCGCGGCGCCGTCCCCCCTGAGCCGGGACTCCGGTGTGTTGTCCCGGCCCTGTCAGTGTTGGCCCGCGAGCGCCACTGATCGACTCGTTTCGGGCTGGCCCGAAACGAGGCTCGCGAGGAGGATCGCCCGGGTGACCCTGCGCATCCACTTCACGGCCGATGACCTGGCCCGCACTCGTCTGGCCCCTGCGCCACGACCGTTGCTCGAACTGGAGATCGCCGTCCGGCTGCTGCAGGAGCGCTCGCACCCGGTCCGGTTCGACGCCTGGCGCAACCGGGCCGCCCGGCACCTGCCGCCCCAGGTGCGGACGTTGTGCGAGCTGATCCCCGCCACGGGCGCTGCGGTGGACTTCCTGGACCTCAGCGGCGAGGGCGATCCGGACGACCTGCTCGACAGGCTGCGCTGCACCTCTGCCGACCGCGTCCGCAAGGATCTCAGGCACTGGGCCTCCGGCCGCCCCGGAGCTCCCTCGTCCGCCGTCCGCTCGCTCGGCCAGGACCCGTCGCTGGTGGGGGACTTGGCGGATACCGTCTCCCATGCGCACCGGCACTTCATCGCGCCGTACTGGTCACGCATCGACCGGCTCGCCCAGGCCGACCGGACCCGGCGGCTCCACCAGCTGGCCGGGCACGGCGTCGAGCGTCTCCTGAGCGGACTCAACCCCCGCCACATCTCGTGGAGCCCGCCCGTCCTGCACCTGACCATGGCCTCCGGGCGCGACGCCGACGTCCACCTCGGCGGGCGCGGGCTCCTGCTGATCCCCACCCTGTTCGGCTCGCACTATCCCGCCCTGGACGACACCGCCGAGCCCCAGCCCTGGATCACCTACCCCCTGTACGACGGCCGACAGGACGCCGTGCCCGCCGTGTTCACCGCGAGAGCGCTGACCGGCTCCGAGGTCCCGCCCGCCCTGACCGCGCTCCTCGGCCGGACCCGCGCCACCGTGCTGCGCGTCATCGGCGACCACCCCGCCTGCACCACGGGCCGGCTCGCCGCACACGCCCGTATCTCCCTCGCGAGTGCCAGCGAGCACGCCACCGTCCTGCGCCGCGCCGGACTCACCGCCCAGACCCGCGACGGCAAGAGCGTCCTGCACACCCTCACACCGGCCGGACGCGTACTGCTCGACGCGGGCAGCGGCTGACCGGGCCGCCCCGTCACCCGTGACCCGTCAGAAGAACTCGTCGAGCAGCTGGTAGAAGGCCAGCTTCTCCTTGTCGACCACATCGGCCGCGTCGACCGCGTCGACGACGTCGGTCTCGCTTGCCACCACCCGCTCCTCGTACCGGCGCAGGAACCGTTCGGCGTGCGCGGGTCCGAACCACGGGTCCTCCTCGTGCGACAGCTCACGCAGGAGGACGGCGAGATCGGTGTGCCGGTCCGCCCGGCCGAGCCGGACGACGTCGATGACTCCGGTGACGCGGCAGGTGACCGGGTCGAGCAGGACGTTCTCCGGGGTGAGGTCGCCGTGGGTGACCACCGGGTCCTCCGTCGCCGGGCGGGTGCGGCGCAGCTCGTCGAGGAGGCGCTGCCCGGTCCATCCGGCGCGTTCTTCGTCGAGGTCGGCCAGGTCCACGAGGCCTTCGGCCACGTTGCGGGCGGCCAGCTCCATGGTGACCGGCAGGCCGCGGTCGAACGGACAGTCGGCCGATGGCAGTCGGTGCAGGGCCGCGGCGAGGTCGGCGAGCGACTCCGCCACCGCCGACCGCTGCTCCGGGGGCCACTCGTCGGCGGCCGGTCTGCCGGGCACGGCCTCGGTCACCAGCCACGCCACGCGGTCGTCGGCGCCCCGCTCGACGATGCGCGGCACGGGGATGCCGCGGCCGGCCAGCCAGGCGAGGCGGTCGGCCTCATCGGAAAGGTCTGAAGGCGAGCCGTCGGGCGTGACGGGGGCGGCCTTCACGTACAGCTCGGGTTCGCCCGTGCCCGCTCCGGTGAGGTGGTGCACCTCGGCGCCGGACGCGCCGTTCGTCGCGGGGGTCCATCGGTACGCGGCGTACCTCCGCCGCAGATCGCTGCTCATGATCGGCATGATGGCAGGCGGCTCCCTGCGGCACCCACCCGATATTTCCGGCCGTCCCCGGGCCCTGTCCGGCCGTCCCCGAGCCCTGTCCGGCCGCCCCCGGGCCCCGTCCGGCCGTCTCAGGCCCCGTCGGCGCGGTCCGGCGGAGGCGGCTTCGGGGCTCCGCGCGGGGGCGCGATCTTCGCGTACGCGACCGGGGGCCCGGCGTCGGGCGTCCCGGCGGGTGTGGTGAGGGCCTCGTCCCGCGGCAGCAGCGCGTCGCGGTGGGCGCCGGGGTCCCAGCCGGTCTCCACGACCCGCTTCTGGACGACGATCGCGCCGAGCAGGACGGCCGCGCCGATCAGCAGCATCAGGACGACTCCGCCGGTCTCCCCCGTCTTGGCCGCGTAGCCGATGAGCGTGCCGAACCAGCCGAAGTCGGCGTCGCCGAAGGTGGTGTTCTCCTCGCCGAACGCGCCGAGGACCTTCAGGAGCAGCGCGGGCAGGAAGGTGATGAGGACGCCGTTGACGAAGGCGCCGAGGGCCGCGCCGCGGCGGCCGCCGGTCGCGTTGCCGTAGACCCCGGCCGCACCGCCGGTGAAGAAGTGCGGGACCAGGCCGGGCAGGACGAGGGCGAGCCCGAAGGCCGGGTGGAAGATCCAGGCGAGCAGACCGAGGCTGACGAGGCCACCGACGAAGCTGGAGACGAAGCCGACGAGGACGGCGTTCTGCGCGTACGGGAAGACGATGGGCGCGTCGAGGGAGGGCACCGCGCCGGGCACCAGTTTGCGGGCGATGCCCTGGAAGGCGGGGACGAGTTCGCCGAGGATGGTCCGGACGCCGAAGAGGATCACGGCGACGGCGATGCCGAACTGCAGGCCCTGCATGACGGACTGCATGACGTAGTCGCCGACGTCGCTCGCGCCCGCCGCCCCGTTCTCGCCGAACGCCTTGAACGCCTCCTCCTTGCCTGCTTTCCCGAGGAAGAGCAGCGACATGATGAGGTAGATCAGCACCATGGACAGGGCGGTCGCGACCATCGAGTCGCGCAGGAAGCGCAGCCCTTCGGGGAGGTTCATCTCCTCGGTGCTGCGGCTGCGGCGGCCCACCAACTGCCCGGTCGCACCGGCCGCGATGTATCCGGCCGTCCCGAAGTGGCCGATCGCCACGCTGTCGTTGCCGGTGACGCGCTTGGTCCAGGGATGCGCGAAGGCGGGCAGGGCCACCAGCAGAATGCCGAGCAGGACGCCGCCGACGACGACCACGACCCACGACGACTGCCCCGAGATGGCCAGGACCATCGTCAACATCGTTGCCATGAAGAGCATGTGATGGCCGGTCAGGAAGACGTAACGCAGTGGGGTGAAGCGGGCCAGGAGGAGGCTGATGGCGAAGCCGAGGATCATCAGCCAGGCGACGCGGGCGCCGTACTGCTCCTGGGCGATGCCGACGATCGCCTCGTTGGTGGGGATCACGCCGTGCGCCCCGGTGGCACCCTGGATCATGTCGCCGAGCGGTGCGAGGGCGCCGACGACGAGTGTGGCGCCCGCCCCGATCAGCAGGAAGCCGAGCGTCGCCTTGATGGCTCCGCCGACGATCTGCCCGGCGGTCTTCCTCAGCGCGATCAGGCCCGCGGCCGTGATGAGGCCGATGAGGTAGGCGGGTTGGCTGAGGATCTCGTTGACGAGAAACTCGGCGGTCGACACGAGCCAGTCCATGGCGGTTCTTTCTCCTTGCCCGGGGGCCGTCGGGGCGGTCAGACGTCGTAGGTGTCCCTGAGCACGCGGTCGGCCTCCGCCGCGCTGGTGAAGTCCTCGACGACCTTCACCGGGACGCCGACGTCGCCGAGGGTCCTCGCGATCTCCCGCGAGGTGAGGATGGCCACGGCCTCGCTCGCCCTGCCCCTGGCCGAGATGGTGTCCGTCGCCTCGACGGTGACGTACCGGCTCCATCCCCAGCGGTCCAGGACGCCCTCGACGGTCTGTTTGAGGAACAGACTCGTACCGACGCCGTTGCCGCACACGGTCAAAATCTTGTGCAGGTCCCCGCCGCGCGCGGCCTCCTTGCGCGGCTCAGGACCGACTCCCCCGCCAACGCCACCGCTGCCACTGCCACTGCCACTGCCACCACCGAGGATGGTGTGCACCGCCTGAGGAGTGGGCGCCTCGCGCAGAGCGCGTGCCGTCTCGGGGTCGGCGAGGAGCCGGGCGAGCGCGCCCATCGCCTCGGTGTGCTCGGAGGCATCCTTCGCGGCGAGGCCGACGACCAGCTCGACGGGGTCGTTCGTCTCGTGCCCGAACTCGACCGGGTCCGCGAGGCGCACCCAGGACATGCCGGTGCGCAGGACGGCGGGCGAAGGTCTTGCATGTGCGAAGGCGAGGCCGGGCGCGATGACGATGTAGGGCCCGTTCTCCCGGACGTTCTCGATCATCTCCGCGGTGTACGTGTCCGTGGCGGCGCCCGTGGCGGCCATCAGGTCACCGGCGCGCCGGACGGCTTCGCGCCAGTCGGCTGCCGGGACGTCGAGGAGCACGGCTTCCACGGGGAGGATCTCGCTCAGCACTGCCATGCACATGATTCTCTCCGATCTCCGATCTCCGATCTCCGACGGGACGGGTCCCGGCGTCCCGGCGCGCTCCTTCGCGGTGGGAGCCACGCGGGACGCGCCCGGAAAGAGTGACCCGGCCCGGGTGGATGGCCCCAGGAACGGTTGGCCCGCCCGTTCCGGCAGGTACATCGGTACGGGGCACGGTTCCGCCACGAATGGAGACGTCTTGAAGGCAGCGACCACAGTCCGGGCCACCCGCCACGGCGCCCGCCTCACCACGAAAGTGCTCGCGCTGGTCACCACGGCGACACTTGCGGTGGGCGTCCCGTCCTACGCGAGCGCCCCGGCTCACGAGGAAGGGCCGAGGCCCGGCAGCGCCTCGCCCTTCACCGGGCGGACGGCACACCAGGGGCCGGTGCTCGCCGTGAAGTTCGACAACGCGCGCGGGGCCCGGCCGCACACCGGTCTCGACGAGGCGGACATTGTCTACGTCGAGAAGGTGGAGGGCGGCATGAGCCGTCTGATGGGTGTGTACTCCAGCAAACTGCCGCGGGCGATCGGCCCGGTGCGCAGCGCACGGGAGTCCGACATCGAGCTCCTGCGCCAGTTCGGCCGCCCGGCCCTCGCCTACTCCGGTGTGCGCAGCGCGTTGCAGAAGGTGCTCAGGGACTCTCCGTTGTACGCGCGTTCGCACAGCCGTGTCCCCGGCGCCTACTTCCGCGAGAGCGGCCGCCCCGCCCCGCACAATCTCTTCGTCCGCCCGCAGGCGCTGCTGCACTCGGCGCCGGAGGCCGACCGGCCGACCGACATCGGCTTCCGCTTCGGCCCGGCCCCGGAGGGCGGCACCCTCACCGAGGCCAGGACGGTCACGTACTCCTCCGCCAGCCACTCCTTCCTCTGGTCGCAGGAACAGGGCCGCTGGCTCGCGTCCTTCGACGGCGCTCCGGGCCGCGGCACGTCGGGGACGCGGCTCGGCGCTCCTACGGTCGTGATCCAGTACGTCACCATGCGTCCCTCGCGCTTCAAGGACGTCAACGGCGCGGTGACGCCGTACATCGAGACGGTCGGGCACGGCGAGGCGCAGGTGCTGCGCGACGGCAAGAGCTACGCAACGCGCTGGGAGCGGTCCTCGGCGACCGGCGGCACGAGGTTCGCGCTCCCCGACGGGCGGTCGATGCCCTTCGCACCGGGCCAGGTCTGGATGGTCTACGCGGACCGCCGCTGACTGACACCGGCGCCCACGCCGGCCGTCGCCGGGAGGCCGGGGGGCCGGGGGCCGGGGGCCGGGAGGCCGGGAGGCCGGGAGGCCGGGAGGCCGGGAGGCCGGGAGGCCGGGAGGCCGGGAGGCCGGGAGGCCGGGAGGCCGGGAGGCCGGGT